>JAAZZH010000002.1 GCA_014239265.1 Actinomycetota bacterium | reverse complement strand
GTTGGCTGCAGTTCTAATTGCCTCAGTAGCTTCATCGCTCCCACTTATATGTGTGGAAATATTCTCACCATATTTATTTTTTAATTCCTTCAATATGTTCTCATTTACATCAATTGCGGTTACGAATGCGCCAATTTGAATGGACTTATGAATAGAGCTTTTACCAACTTCTCCACAACCAATGACTGTAACTTTTGAATTTCTTTCATCTGAAATTGAAGATAAAAGCAAACCCTTGCCTGCGGAGGAATACTCTAAAAATTGCATCCCTTTTTGTATGGCCAGGTTGCCAGCAATTTTTGACATTGGTATTAATAGTGGATACTCATTTTCATCCATTATCATTTCAGTTGCAATAGCTGTTAGCTTTTTTTCTATTAACATTTTTGTTAATGAGAGATTTGAGGCCAAGTGGAGATAACCAAATATTACATGTGAAGAATTGAGGAGCTCAAATTCTTGCTCTTGAGGTTCTTTTACTTTGCAAATAATCTCAGAAATATCATAGAGCTCGTGTGCTGTAGGTACAATTTTTGCCCCTGCTTTGATATAATCCTCATCGGAAAAACCAGATCCTATTCCCGCACCAGTCTCGATGAAAATATCTGCAATTCCAGTGAACTGAGAAATATGTTCAGGTATTAAGCTAACTCTTCCTTCATCTTTTTTTACTTCTTTAGGAATCCCCAATTTCCTAATCATCTGAGGGGACTGTCTCCTGAAGATGTTTATCAAGATATTTCATGAATGGTGTACCACCGGTTCCAACAATATTTGAATTTGAGTCATTTGTTAAGGACTGTTCGTAGATATATACTCTTGCATATTCCAAGTGCTTATTTCTAAAAATATGAACCTCTTTAATCGTTTCATCAATTATGTTTTGATCTTCGATACTGATTGACTCTACCACTGAAGATCTTTCAGTTTGTGACCAAGAATCTAAAGCATTCAGTAAATCTCTATGCTCTCTGGGCATATAGAGTCTCATTTCATCAAGATATTCTTTAAGTGGATCGTCTGAGTGTGTAACTCCCAATAAGGCATCCAACATAGGAACAATAGAACTCTGGGCACCTGTCTCACCTCTAAATATTTGTGGCTTGTTTTCATATTCCTCAACTCCCTCGTAAACAACACCTTCAGGTGTTGTTGGGTTGTTTTTCCATCCAAAAATATAAGGTCTAACACGATTGTAGTAAATAAACGGGTCACACTTTTCAGGCATACGATTCATGAGCTGATTAATTTTTTTCATACTCTTTAAGGCATCCTCTAAATTAGATTGATTTCCTGATTCGAAGAAATATTTTTTTAAAGCTGACAATATTTCCTTGGCCTCGTACTCAATAGCTACGTGAATCATGATAAACCAATCTTCATCAACCCCTCCCAAGAAATTTTGCTCAATAACAATATTTTCAAGATCAAATGATTCTGAAGAATCTAGCATTTTCCAATTATTTAAAGCATAAGAAGCATAAGAAAGAATGGGGGGTCTCTCTAGTTTTGTTGAAATTTTGTGCCAGGTCTTAGCAAGCTGAGCTGGAATCATATTCACCTCATTCTTTTTACCCCACATAAAAGCATGGCCAATATAGGAATAAACCAGCATGGCCCTCTCTAGCTGAGGGGTAGTCAAAGTATCAATATTTTTCTCAATCTCTAACTGTGAAACCCTTTTTTCGATCTGTTCATTAGCTAATACTTTGGGTAATTCAGAGGCAAGTTTTTCTATATCTGAAAAAGTATCCGGAAGTTTTAAGCAGATTTCTTCTGGTATAAATCCTTTGTCGAGTAGGTCTAAGTTCATTACTTCTCCTCCAAGTTTAGATAAAAAATTACTTTCTTATTACTTTCAATGTTAACTAACTTATATACATGGAGAGCAATTTTTTCGTAATACTTGGAAATCAGCTTTTTGAACCACATTATTTAACTAAAATCGGTTGCAAAGAAGTGTTCATGGCTGAAGATGTTGGTTTATGTACAAACTTCAAATATCATAAATCAAAACTATATTTATTTCTGGCCGCAATGCGGGAATATAATGATGAACTTATAAATAATTCAATTAAAACTAATTACTTTAAGCTAGAAAATCGAAATGATTCAGATGAGTACACTTCATTTTTAATTAAATTTCTGAATTCCAAAAACATAAACAAAATACATATTTTTGAAATAGAGGATAAGTCGTTTGAAAAAGTCTTCATTGACACTCTGTCAAAAGCAAATATTGCAATTGAAACACACAAAACTCCAATGTTCCTGTTTACTAGGGATGATTTTGTACCCATGGCTAAAGGAAAGAAGGTATACCGGATGGCTTCTTTTTATCAAAAAGGCAGAAAGCAACTTGGTCTATTAATGGATGAAGATAATAAACCTGCTGGTGGAAAATGGTCATATGATGAAGATAACAGAAAGAAAATTCCTAAAAATACATCAATTCCTACTCTTCTTCAGCCGGAGGTGTCACTGCACCATAACGACGTAACAAACCTAATCTTTAATGAATTTCCTGATCATCCGGGGACTTTAGAAAAAATATGGTTTCCCGTCAACAGAAAGGGTGCTCTGAAACAACTTAATCAGTTCCTAAAAGTGAGATTTGAAAATTTTGGTAGATATGAAGATGCAATGCTCGAAGGAGAAAATTTTTTATTCCACAGCTGTATAAGTCCATTTCTGAATATTGGACTTCTAACACCAAAAGAAGTTATCGATAAATCTGTGAGCTATGCCGAAAAACATTCGATACCATTAAATTCCCTTGAAGGATTTGTTCGTCAGATTATTGGCTGGAGAGAATTTGTTAGAGGTATTTATCAAGAAGAGGGTCAAAAGCAAATAAAAAGCAACTATTGGAATAATAAAAAAAAGCTAGCTCCATCTTGGTATGACGGAACAACAGGAATTGCTCCGCTCGATGACTGTATCAAAACAACAATCAAAGATGGCTATATTCACCACATCCCAAGACTTATGGTGATCAGTAATATTATGAACCTCAGTGGAGTAGATCCAAAAGAAATATATAAATGGTTTATGGAAATGTATATTGATTCCTCAGAATGGGTAATGGTACCTAATGTATTCGGAATGGCAACTTATGCTGATGGAGGGTTAATGTCAACAAAACCCTACACTTGTGGATCCAATTATATTCTTAAAATGAGCAACTATAAAAGAGGTGATTGGTGTGACACTTTAGATGGATTGTATTGGAGTTTTACTGAAAGTAACCGAGAGTTTTACCAATCAAATCCAAGATTGTCACTTCTGACTCGTTCTCTAGATAGGCTTGACCCAGAAAGAAAAAAATATATATTTTCAGAAGCAAAGAAGTTTATTAAAAGTAATACTATCTAGCTATTTGAGCTCAAATAATCTCTCAGCAATATTGGCTCATCTGTTATAACTCCATCACAACCAATATCTAGGCAATGTTGAAATTTTTCAACTGTATTTATAGTCCAGACATGAAGCTGAAGATTATTCAGTAAGCAATATTCCGTTAATTTTTTAGAATGAATTTGAAATCCCTTCCAATTATATGGAGCCTGTAAAGCTTGAACTTTAAGATTTCTTACTCTGTTTGGTAAAAACTTAGCGATAGCATTTTCCTTAAAAGTTCCAGAAGATAAAATTTTTCCTTTAGTTACTTTTAAAAATTCATCAAGCCTTCTTGGACTAAAAGAGGAAACTAATACTCTTTTTTCAGCTTTAAGTGAATATATAATTTCAGCAATCTGTTTTGCCATGCCAGATTGTTTCAAATCTAAATTAAATTTCATATTTTTATTGAACTCAAGAGCATCGACTAAACGTATAAAGTTTGTTTTCATGTCGTGAAGACCTTTTCTTTTGTAAAATTTATATCCAGCATTTATTTTTGAGATGTCATGCCAATTAAAATCTCTCACTTTGCCACTAATATCCGTTGTTCTATCAAAAGAGTCATCGTGGTGTAAGAATATTTCTCCGTCTTTAGACATTCTTAAGTCTGTTTCAAAATGTGTAAAGCCTTCTTTCGTTGTAAATTCAAGTCCATGTTTTGTATTTTCTGGAACAAGATGGGATCCACCTCTATGTGGAATTATTAATGGTTTGTCCCCATGAAAATATTCAAGATTAACCAGAAACACCACCTGTAAAATTAAATTCTCTCAGATGTAGTTTTGGAACTTTTAACATTCCTTCACCAAATTCTGAGTCAGCGTACCTAGCTTTATCCCCTACGGAAATTACATTCCCCTGGCCCAACGATGTAATAAAACTTTGAGTAAACCTAAGTCGTCCAATTGGTTTTGTAATTTTCCCATCCTCAATAAGAAATGAGCCATTTCTATTTAAACCCGTAACTACCTGTGTAATTGGATCTAACACTCTGCAGTACCAAAATTCATTAATGTAAATTCCTTTTTTAATACTTGATATCATATCGTCATGACTGGTGTCACCCTTATTTAAATTTAAGTTTGTACCTATCCCCCCAAAATACTCATCTACTCCAAAAGCTTCGTGTTGGGTGTTTTCCATATCTAGTTCTTTTGATGTTCTTCTGGTGTGAAAATAAGTTTTTGGGACACCGTTTTTAATAACTTCAAGATTATATTTTTTAGCGCCAGATGCATCAATTTTGAATCCAATAGATTTATCATCTTCAGGTGTGTCCGTTAAATTAATTTTCTCATCAAATTGATTTTCATTTAATAAAATTGGACTCATTCCATCAATTTTACTTTTTGCGTTTAGCCCATATACAGATAAAAATACCAAGATTGTACTTACTGCCTCATGTCCAAGAATGACCTCATACTTCCCAGGATCGATATCTACTGGATTTTGACTATCAACTGCTAACTTAGCTGCTTCCTTTCCTGTTTGTGAGGCATCTAAATCTTTTATATCTACAGCTCCTCTGTGGGATGATCCGGCAGAGGTATCTGTTCTAAATATTCCATCTATGAATGCGCTTGATGAAGTATCAGATGAATTGAGTCCATTTGTATTCCAAACAAAAAAATTATTTAAATATGTTGAGGAATATCCAGCAGCATTCATGTCTCTACCTTCTTTAACAAAATCTCTTACTAAATTTGCCCTTTCGTCAGGGTTTACTTCTTGAGTTTCTTGAAAGCCTTCGTAAGTGTCTGTCTTACTCGTTAGCCCAGCCCAAGTTGTATCCTTCGGACTTTCTTCTAGTGACTCCAAGGCTTCTTTCATAAATTCTTTTGAACTCTTAACTGCTGTAATATTTTTTGTCCTAGATATCGTTTTACCATCTTTATGGATTGTTAAATAAACATCTGCAGACTCTTCATCGACATTCTGATGTATTTGTGAATTCGCGAACCTAGTAAGTGCACTTTTAGAATGCATCATTTTTAATTCACACTCAACATTATTTGGAATGTTTTTTTGCAAGTCATCAAGAAACTCCCTCCAAATAATCATCCTCTAACCCCAATTCTTGTATTCTTAAATCTAGCTGGTGATGCAGGATGTCCAGTATGGCCAATTTGACTTGGTTGACCTTTTCCACAATTTGGAGTACCCCAAAATACCCATTCATCTTCATTTGCAAGCATGTCCATATTTCCCCAGAATTCAGGGGTTATTCCTGTATAAGTTGGATTTTTGACCATATCGATAATTTTTCCATTTTTAACTACCCAACCAGCCTCACACCCAAACTGAAAATTTAATCTCAAATCATCAATAGACCAAGATCTATTAGTCTCCATGTAAATTCCATTTTCTGTAGATTCAATAATTTCTTCTAAACTAGATTCACCTGGTAGTAACCCTACATTTGTCATTCTCACCATTGGTAGTCTTGAAAACCCATCAGCTCTGACCATCCCACCTGGCTTTACTCCCGCGATTGCTGCACTGTCTCTTCCCGATAAAACACCTGTCCAAATTCCTTCTTTAACAATATCAACCCGTTGTGCTGGCGTTCCTTCGTCATCATACTTAAATGTTGCTAAGGCTCCAGGAAGAGTTGCATCAGCAACTATATTCATTAGCTCAGAACCATACTTATGCTTGTTAAGATTTCCTAACTCTAGGTGAGATGTTCCTGCGTATGCTGCCTCCCAACCAAGAATTCTATCTAACTCAATTGCATGTCCTACTGACTCATGGATTTGTAATGCTAATTGACTACCTTCTAAAATAAGATCCATTGAACCTTCAGGACACTGAGGGGCAACTAAGAGACGTTGTGACTCTTCAGCCAATCTCTGAGTGTGATTTTCAAATTCAAATGATTTAATAACTTCCCATCCACCAGTCCTGTACTCACCAAAAGATTGCGGGTAAGATCTTATTTGAGTTTCCCCATCTCCCACTGATAATGAAGATATACCTCCGCCAGACTCAATTATATTCTGGAAAATTTCATGACCTTGACTGGAGCAAAACCATTTTTCTGTATCCCAAAAATCAAGACGACCTGATGATCTTGAACTACCCAACTTTTTCATTTGTTCTGTTGAATTAACTAATAAATCTATCTGCTCTGTTGTTGATACTTTAAATGGGTTTTTATCGTGAGGAGTTGTATATTCATCTTTTACGACAGTTACGTCTGCAAAGGGAGTTTCATTTCCTGAGACTACTGCGGATGCTTTGGCAATATCAAACGCTTTTTTTCCAGATAAAATCAAGGATTCTTTCGATAGGTCGTAGGTTGAATAAAAACCCCATGAAGATCCTACTAATGCTCTTATTCCTAGGCCAATTTTTTCCGACTCGTTAAAATTTTCGACCTCACCATTTTTAGCTGCAATACTTCTAGATTTGGAAATGAGTATTCTTGCATCTGAATATTTTGCACCTGAACTCATTGCTGAATCAATTGCAATCTTAAGTAAATCAAACATGTATATAGATTAACAATTGTTTAAGAAAGTTAGAAACTGTTTGTTTAAATTAAACTAAGTCTTGTTCTCTAATTCCAAATGATGGATGTCTAAGCCTACAAAGGGCTAATTTTTCTAACTGCCTAATTCTTTCTCTAGTTAAATCGAATTCTTCTCCAATTTCTTCTAGAGTCCTTGGAACGCCATCATAAAATCCATATCTTAAAGCTAAAATTCTTCCTTCTCTCTCGGGAAGTCTACTAATACTTTCCCTCAAGCTTTCAGCAACGTCTAAATCTTGGACAATCAATGATGGGTCGCTAGCATCTTCATCTTGAATAAAATCTCCTAGCTGCGCTCCATCTTCTCCAACTGGTTGCTCAAGTGATACTGTGTCAGCTACACTCAGTGCTAATTCAACCTTATCTACACCGACTCCAGCTTCTTTAGCAATTTCTTGCGGTTTTGGATCTCTACCCAATTCAGCTTTAAGCTGTGCTTGAGCAGCCCTGACAGCTGCCATCGTATCGTGAAGATGAACTGGAATTCTGACAGTTCTAGATTTGTCTGCAATAGCTCTTGTTATAGCTTGCCTAATCCACCATGTGGCATATGTAGAAAATTTAAAGCCTTTTCTCCAGTCGAATTTCTCGACAGCTCTTATGAGACCAAGGTTTCCTTCTTGAATTAGATCAAGGAAGTCAATACCTGAGGTGTTCGCATATCTTCTGGCGTTGGCAACTACAAGACGGAGGTTAGCTGTTAAAAAAGCATCTTTAGCTTCAGCACCTTTTTTTCTGTCTCTTTTAAGCCTAATTTCACCTTTTTTATCTTTGAACTGTTTTTTTTCTAGCTTTATAGAAGCTTTCTCACCAGATTCAATTTTTTGAGCTAACTCCACTTCTTGTTCAGCTGTTAATAAATCAAAGTTTCCTATTGCAGTTAAATACTGACTAACTAAATCAGTGGTTAACTTGCCTTTATCATCGGCTAGCTTTTTAACAAGAGACTTTGCTTTTTCTTTTGCTGCTGCTTCTTGTTCGGGCGTTAAGCTGTCTTCATCTGAAGCAATTTGCTTTTCTATTTTTGAAGTTTTTGGCTTTGCCGGTATTGTTTTAGTTACCATTAGTAATTTGACCTTTAATTTTCATTTCTAGTTACAGAAATGTAAGGATAAACATATTATTGATATAAACCTAATCGATACGTGAATTATTTGTTTTTGAGACTTTTTTAGAGTTTTTTTCCATACTTATGTATATATATGTAATCCAAAGTAAATCAGCAACCAATAAATGCACAACACTAAGGAAAATATTTATATTTATAAAAACATTTAGTATGCCGAGTGTTACTCCGACAATAACGAGGGTATCTATTTGAAATGTCATCAACTCAAAGCTTTTTTTTAGTCTTTTTGACTCTCTAAATAATGCAAAAGAGAGAATTGTAGAAGCAATTGGGTGCAAAATTCTCAGCCTTGTAAGTAATGCTGAGGTACTATCAAAGTCTTCAACCAAACCAGCTATAAAAGACTCACTTGGAAATAAAACATCAGCAAGTGCTGTAATTGATCCTGTTGCTCCGCTCAGGATAAATAGAAGTGTAATTATTTTAAAATTTCGGTCTATGAGATTTTTTATATCAATTTCTGGATTTTTGGTTAATTTAAATATTACAGTGTACATGGCAAGTAGCCCAAAGGTGTTAACTAAATGAAGTGGGACGGCTGCTACTCTAGGGAGAGAGCTATTCATTCCAACCCATTCATATAAAACTATTACTGCTCCTATCAATGCTTCGAAAAGTACAAAAAAAGTTAGGTATTTAATAACTTTTTTTTGAATATTTGGAACTGAAGGATGAAAAGATTTTAGAAAAATAACTAATGTTACGATAAGCAGTAACCCACTGATAGATCTATGTGAAAATTCAATCTGTTCGGAAACAGAATTTAGAGATGGTATAACTTGTCCATTACAGCTTGGCCAAGAAGAGCCACATCCATTTCCTGAACCAGTTGCCCTGACTACAGCACCAGCAATAATAGATAAAATCGAGAGTATCAAACCCGTCTTAGATAAATTAAAAAGTGTCACAATAAATTTTCAATAATGATTTTCATAGAGTCTAAAAATAATTGAAATCCTCTCGTAATCAATATCAATATAAAAAGAAGGCTTAGTGATGTTTTAATATTCCTGGAAAGGTAAAACCCCAATTGTTTTGAATCAGCAATATATGGTTTTTCATCTAAAGCTGTTTCAAAGTTGCTTATTTGGTTTTGCATATCGAAGTCTTCTAGGTCTTGCGTATCATTAATATTTTCATAAGTAAATAGCTCGGGTTGTGGAACATCGTTAACTTTTTGTTTATCTGACTTAAACTTATTAAAAATACCTGATTTTAGTTCGACGTTTTTATCTCTGTCTATGGTAAAAAGTGAATCTTCAATATTTTCAGGATTTATACTTCTCTGCTTATTAATAGTGAGATGTTCAAGTGTATCCATGACTTCTCTACCAAGAAGTCCCTCCAATGCGACTATAACTTTCTTATCAGTTGGAAAACTAATTCCTGCATCCCATTTTTTTACTTCTTTAAGATCTGCACCTGTAAAAGAAGCGATCTGCTTGTTAGACAGTCCTCTTTCCTTTTTTAGCCTCATAAATAATGTTGAAAAATTTTCCATATAAAGTAATTCTATTCAATATATAATTTTTTATACAATTAGTCTTAATAATGGAGGTGAATGAGCGCCTGGTGGGCTCCCCGGTCTTCAAAACTGGTGAAAGGTGTAAAAGTCTTTGGCGGGTTCGATTCCCGTCCACCTCCGCCAACATATAAAAAATATATGTTTGATATATCAAAATCCTGGATAATCTTAAATAATTGAATCAAAGAAATAACAATCCAAATCAAACTGATAGACGTTTATTAACAGTATCTGATAAAGATATTTTTGTAACAGTACAAAAAGCCTTGCTTGTTGGAATAATTCTTAAAAATCAAACTAGAGCAGACCGTGAAGAGTCTTTAAAAGAGTTAACAAGTCTTGTAAAAACTGCTGGATCTAATCCAACAATAATTCAAACAAAAAGAATTGATCGAATTGATCCAAAGACATTCATTGGTAAGGGCTCTATTAATGAACTTGAAGAACTTTCGAAGGCCAATGATATTGATGTGGTAGTTTTTGATTGCGAGCTTAGCCCCAACCAACAAAAAGAGTTACGAGCAATATTTCAATGTGACGTAGTAGATAGAACTGGTTTAATTCTTGATATTTTTGCTTTACATGCTCAGTCTAAAGAAGCAAACCTCCAAGTTGAGCTTGCAATGTCTGTGTACCTAAAACCTAGGCTTGCAGGATTGGGTAAAACATTAAATCAACAGGGTGGCGGTATCGGCACTAGAGGGCCAGGTGAGGCCAAGCTAGAAACAGACAGCAGATTAATTGATAATCGTATAAATAAGCTTCGTAAAGAATTGAGAAAAATTGAAAAACAAAGAGTTCTTCAGGCTAGCTCTAGAGAAAAAAATAATACACCTTTAGTCTCAATCGTTGGATATACCAATGCCGGTAAATCTACATTATTAAGATCATTAACAAATTCAGAGGCTTACATAGCAGACGAACTATTTGCGACTGTGGATTCACTACAAAGAGAGCTTCCAATAAAAAATGTACAAGAACCGTTAATTTTGTCAGATACCGTTGGTTTTATACAAAATCTTCCAACAACCTTAATAGAGTCTTTTAAATCTACCCTTTTAGTAGCAACTAGTGCCGACCTATTAATACATGTAGTAGATGCAGCAACTGCTATACCTCAGATGCACATAGGTACTGTTAGAAACATTCTTGAACAAATAAATGTTAGTGCAAATGAAATAATGGTATTTAATAAAATAGACAGGCTTGACAGGGCTTCATTAAATGACCTAACTGAGAGGTATCCTCAAGCACTTTTTATCTCCTCTCTGAAAAATACAGGAATCGAAAAACTTGTAGAAAGAATTTCGAGCGAAATATATGGTGAGGTTCAACAAGATTCCTTTTTGGTAGAGCCAAAAGATTTAGAAAAAGTTAATAGATTCGGTGAAATTTTAGAAGTTACAAATAGTTCTGATTTATTACTATTAGAAATAAGAATGAGAAGTAAATTAATACACAAATTATTAGATTTGAAACTTATGAAGGAATCAAAAAATGTTAAGTGAAATTGGTTTGATTGGCCTTGGTGTTATGGGGAAAAATATCGCCCTTAACATTGCTGAAAAGGGAACTTTTGTAAAAGCATTCAATGGCTCTCAGGAGAAAATAGATGCAATTAGTGAAGAATTTAGTGGTATGTTTTCTGGGTTCACAGAATTAGAAGAGCTCATAGATAATCTTGAACGCCCCCGCAACATCTTATTAATGATCCCCTCTGGACAGCCTACTCACTCTGTCATAAACCAACTTGCCAATCTACTAGATGAGGGCGATGTAATTATTGATGGTGGCAATTCATTTTATCAAGAAAGTGAAAACCATGGAAATATTCTTTCATCAAAGTCCATCGAATTTATTGGTATGGGTGTTTCTGGTGGAGAAGAGGGTGCCAGACATGGACCAGCTATCATGATAGGCTCAGCTAATAATCTCAGCGATGAATTGGTTGAACTACTGAGCGCAATTTCTGCAAAAGCACCCAATGATTGTATAGGGTTTTACAAAGGCCACGGATCTGGTCATTTTATAAAAATGGTTCACAATGGTATTGAATATGCAGAGATGCAGTTAATTACAGAGGCTTACTATCTCTTAAAGTACGCTGAATATAGCAATATTGAAATTGCAGAGTTTTTTGAATCCCTAAAAGGGATGAATCAATCGTCCTATCTAATTGAAATCACAAGTGAAATACTAAGAAAGAAAGATGGTGAAGTCTTTACTTTAGATTTGATAAAACCTTTTGCTAACAATAAGGGAACCGGAAAACTAACCATAGAAACTTCATTCGAATTAGGTATTTCAGCGCCCTCAATATACGCTGCCTACGATGCAAGAGTCCAAAGTAATGCTGGTGATACTTGGAAAAAAGCTACTAATGAAAGTGAAGATACCAAGTTAGAACTCGACCATTCATTTAATAAAATTATTAATGAATCAAACCTCAGTAAGGCTCTTTATTTTGGGAGAGTAGCTGCAATGGTTCAGGGGCTTAAAATAATTCACAAATACAGTGAAGTTAACAGTTTATCTATTAACTATTCGGATATTTTTAATAACTGGAGTGGAGGATGCATTATTAGATCTCAGATGCTTGATGAGTTATTGGAGATTGACAAAACAGCTGAAGATTTCTTAAAATCAGAATCTTTACATAATCTGTTGAAAGATAACTTAAGTGTTGTCAAAGATGTAGTTAGTAGCTCAATGTTAAATAATATTTCTCTACCAGTATTATCATCCAGTCTAAATTGGTATTTGAACATAAGCTCTAGCAGTAATCCTTCTAATTTAATTCAGGCACAAAGAGATTACTTTGGAAGCCATACTGTACAGCTGTTAGATTCGGAAGAATACATACACATTGATTGGAGAGAGAATGAATAAAGCAATACTGCCAAAGGTGGCAAAACCTATACGCTACGAAGTCAAACTTGACATCGACTTATCCAATTTTAAATATACTGGTTCTCAAGATGTTGAACTTGAGATAATAAAAGAGACTAAATCTTTTGAAGTTAACGCCATAGATATTGAAATAATTAGCACATTACTTTTTAATGAAGATGGCAAAGAATTCGATCTTACTTTTGAATACTTGGAGGACCTAGAGAGAATATCTTTTACTGCAAGTGAAAATATACCTGTTGGGAACTACTCACTACAGCTTGAATTCAATTCAACTATTACTAATGATTTAAAAGGATTTTATAAAAGCCAGTTTTTAGATTTAAATGATAATGAAAAATGGATTGCCACAACTCAGTTTGAACCCACTTCAGCAAGAAATGCTTTTCCCTGCTGGGATGAGCCTGAATATAAAGCAGTATTTTCCATATCCTTGACATCAGACGAAAAGTACCTGAGGGTATCTAATGAAAAAGTGCTCAGAGAAAATAAATTAAAGGACGGTAGGGTTGAAACATTATTTGTAGATTCAATGAAAATGTCAACCTATCTTGTAGCTTTTGTTATAGGTGAACTTGAGGTTACCGAGGTAGGCAGCGTTGGTGATACACAAATAAGAATAATTCATAGACCTGGTTTTTCTCATCAAACTAGTTTTGCTGGTACTGCTGGTATGAAAATCTTAGAGTTTTTTGAAAATTATTATCAAATACCTTATCCCGGTTCAAAGCTTGATCTCATTGCTATACCTGATTTTGCCATGGGAGCTATGGAAAATGTAGGGGCTGTAACTTTTCGTGAAAGCTTGCTTCTTATTGATGAGTCCAAGGCTACTCGCCAGGAACTGTCAAGGTCCGTAAGTGTTATTGCACACGAGCTTGCACATATGTGGTTTGGAGATTTAGTTACGATGAAATGGTGGGATGGTATATGGCTTAATGAAGCTTTTGCAAGTTTGATGGAAGCAATTGCAGCTAATGGAACCTATCCCGAATTTGATCAGTGGAGTGAAATGAACCTTTCTAGGAGTGCAGGATTTGGAGTTGACTCATTAAAAAACTCTCGACCTGTTGAGTTTGAAGTAGAGACTCCAGAACAAGCTGAAGAAATGTTTGATGTTCTTACATATGAAAAAGGGTCGACTGTATTAAGGATGTTTGAGATGTTTGTTGGAGAAGAGGTTTTTCAAGAAGGTGTGCAGCAATATCTAAACAAATACAAATTTGAAAACACTCATTCTTCAGATTTATGGGAATCTTTAAGTGAAGCAAGTAAACTTCCTTTAAATAAAATGTTGCCAACCTGGATTAAGCAACCAGGATTTCCAATTATTAATGTAAGTAAATCAGGTAGTAAATTTATTCTGGAACAGTCAAAATTTTTGATCGATGGCTCAACTGATGATTCACTTTGGGAAATACCTGTTAATGTCAGGTTTTTAGATACAGGAAAAGTTCATACACTTGTACAAAACTCAAAAACAATTGAATTAGACGCATTGGGCGAAATACCTTTTATTAATAATGGTGGCTGGGCTTTTTATCATGTTGTTTATGATGCCGAAATATTTACAAAGATAAAAGAAAACTTTAATGAGCTTAATTCATTAGAAAAATATAGACTTCTAGAGGACACTTGGAAATCAGTAACTATTGGAAAGTTTTCAATTAATGAATTCTTAGAATTTTTGCCAATTTATAAGTCAGAAAGAGACCCTAATATTTGGGCTTATATAGCTGGAATAATTTCCTCTTTGTCTAAAATCCTTCCAAATGATAGTAATGTATCTTTTGTTAATTATTTCAATGAACTTATTGATTCAATTAAAAATGATTTAGGTAAAGAAATAAAAGATTCTGACTCTATGGAAATCAAAGAGTTAAGGGCGACTGTTAATAAATTAATAGGAACAATAGAAAATGAAGAATCTTTTGTAGATTTCTATAGTAGTAAATTCAAAGATGGAAGTATCGAAAATATTGAAGATGGCAGCCTCTACAACACTACTTTATACATCTCTGCACTAGATCCAGAAATAAAAATTGAACAATTTTTGGAGAAATTCTTAAATGCTGGATCACCACAGATTGAAGGAAGGTATAGGGCAATTCTAGGAGTAGTTAGAGACCCTAATGCTGGCAAAATCATTGTTCAATCAATGCTAGATGGCACAATAAGAGGGGCTGATTGTCCGTATATCTTGGCATCAATGATTGCAAATAAAGTTACAGGGAAAGACTCTTGGAATGAGATTAAAGATAATTATTCAGGTTTATTAGGAATTATGCCAGAATGGACAGCTTCAAGATTACTTTCTGGTCTTGATGCAATTTTTGACCGCGAGCTGGGCGATGATATAAGATCATTCATAATGGCGAATCCTTTACCGTCAGCAGAAAAACTTATGGCGCAAAAATTAGAAAAGCTTGAAGCTAATATGAATCTAGTGATACATATAAATAGTACTTTGGATGAAAGTATCCTTGAAAAATAATATAAGAATAGGAGATAAGAAATGAAACCTAGAATAGCCGTATTTTTACAACCTCAGCACGCTGAATATGATCAGATTAGACAGGCTGCAATAGAGGCTGAGGAAATAGGAGCAGATGCTATTTATAATTGGGATCATTTCTACCCTCTCTACAAAGAAGACGGTACTCAGTGGGGTGAAGGCGAAAGAAGAGAAGGAAAACACTTCGAATGTTGGACAATGCTATCTAGCTGGGGAGAGGTCACAAGTAAAGTTGATATAGGGCCACTTGTAACTTGTAACTCTTATAGAAATCCTGAACTGCTTGCAGATATGGCAAGAACTGTCGACCATATCTCGAACGGACGAGCAATATTGGGTATTGGTTCAGGGTGGTTTGAACAAGATTATGAGGAATACGGTTATGAATTTGGTACTGCAATTTCCCGACTTCACGCACTCGAAAGATCTCTTGAGAGAATTGTTAAGAGAATGAAGGAGCTTAACCCCCAGCCTAAAAGAAAAATACCAATATTAATTGGTGGTGGTGGTGAAAAAGTTACCCTTAGAATCACTGCTCAATACGCTGATATCTGGCATGGTTTTGCTACAAAAACTGAAGAAAGATCAGGTATAGAAACTGTGGCTCATAAGAATAAAGTCCTAGATAATTGGTGTAAAGAAATCGGTAGAGACCCGAAAGAGATTAAGAGATCGATTGGTATTGATATAAAAAGAATTGATTTGGCTGATGAACTTATTGAAGCTGGAGCAACAGAAGTAACTCTTGCGGTAAATGGTCCTGGATATGATTTAACTGACGTTAAAGAGTGGATAGCCTGGAGAGACTCCAAGAATTAAAAATAAATGGATATTTTAATTATTCTCCTTGGCCTTGCTGTAGGTTTCATCCTTTTAGTAAAAGGTGCTGATGTAATGGTTAAGTCTGCTGTTCAAATTGCGGTAAAGCTTAACATTCCCCAATCTATTATTGGTGCAACTTTTATTGGTTTTGGCACTTCAGCACCTGAACTTTTTGCAAGTACGGGCGCTGCTTTGAATGGAAATTTATCACTTGGTATAGGAAATATAATCGGTTCAAATATTGCGAATTCACTACTAGTGGTTGCTGTTTTGTATCTTTTTATCGATAAGTCTTACAACAAAAAAATTAAGCTAAATCCTACTTCATCCTTCTGGATGATGATTGTTACAACAGTTTTTGTATCTAGTTACATGTTGATCAATGAATTTCCGCTAGTTCTTGGTGTTACATTGTTAGTACTTGTATGTGCAATAACTTACAAATTGGTAAATGAAGAAGCTATTGACGAAGAGGAATATTTAGATGAGGTTATTACTAATGTGTGGCCAAAAGCATTGCTATCTCTAATTGCAACAGTATATGGAAGCTCATTGGTTGTTGATAATGCAATACAACTAGCTGAACTATTTGGCATTTCATCAATAGTTATTGGCGTTACAGTGGTAGCACTCGGAACCAGTCTTCCTGAGGTAGCTGGAACTATTTCTGCTGCGAGATTGAAAAAACCTGATTTAGTTTTTGGAAATATTTTTGGATCTAATTTATTTAACATTGGGCTCGTTGGAGGTGCTTCTATAATAATTCAACCAGGAAACATAGAATCTGATGTAACTATTCAGATGTTTATGATGTACTTTATCTCTTTAGTAGTAATTATAATTTCAAGGAGTACCATTAAAAGAAGTCCATTGGTGGGTTATTCCATGTTGGCGGCTTATTCTTTGTTTATAGTCAGCCTGTTCTAATATTCTTAAATCTTAAAAAGATAATCAATCCAATAGTAGCCAGGGTTGCTCCTCCGATTTGATTCCATGTAAAGTTACCAATTGTTGCGTCACCCATTCCAAATCTTAAAGTGTCTAGTATCATTCGCTGTACCCCGTACCATATTGCCCAAAGACCTATCCATGAACCACTTCCTAAATTTAGATTTTTTTGTAAATACCTAAATATGAAAAAGAAAATTGTTGCAAGAATTAAATCATACATGGCAACATGATGAAAAGTACCACATGAAACTTCTGGTGCTACGCACTCGAGTGCATTGTGCTGGGGGGCAACGTCATAACCAGGTTTAATCTCATATCCAAAAACAAAATTAGTTGCTCTACCAAGATGCTCTACGATTGCAAGATCTCCTATTCTTCCAATTGCAATGCCCATAATTAAAGCTGGAGCAGCATAATCACTATAAGTATTAAATTCTGCTTTACCTATTATTACAATTCTTAAATACGCTGCAATGATACCTCCGGACATGCCTCCCATGATTGAATAGCTGCCGGCCACAGAAAATACATCATCTAAACCGTAACCTGGATCTCCAATATGAGCGGGAATAGTGAAAAACCTAGCGCCAATAATTGCACCAAAGATTGCCCAAGTAAACGCATCTGAAAACAACTGCTCATCATGTCCATCCTTTTCACACAACTTGATGGCATATGTAGATCCAAAATAAAATCCTACTGCAGCAAATACTCCGTGCAGTGAAAATGCCACTGGCCCTAGCTGTGTAATTGGGATTGGAGGGTACGTAATGGCAAGGAATATTTCATTCATGTAACAACACCTCTTAAAGTCCACATTATGTCTGCAACTATTCCTAAAAATATAACAGCAAGATAAGTATTTGAAAAGACAAAATATTTAATTGGTTGTATATTTTTTTTATAAAGGCTAAAAGATTTATACATAAGATTTGTTCCTAGAGAAATCGATATTAACAAATACACAATACCTAATTGTAAAACTGGGGCTGCAGCTATTGATATCAAAACTGTAGCACAGGAATAAATTGCAATATATATAGATGACCTTTCGTGAGTTTCTTGGGTGGGGAGCATTGGAAAATCTGCATTTTTGTAGTCAGACTCATTTTCTATAGACAGTGCCCAAAAATGTGCAGGTGTCCACATGAAAACAAGTAGAAATAGTAACCAAGCTCCTACGTCAAGTGCACTTCCTGTTGCCGTCCATCCAATTAATACTGGAGCTGCTCCTGCCGCTCCACCTATTACAATATTTTGATTTGTTCTGGGCTTTAAAATCAATGTATAAACAAATATGTAAAACTGATTTGCAATAAGACCTATTAATGCTGCTGTTGGGGTAGTCAAGAAATATAAAACCATGAAACCAATTACTCCCATCGCTATGGAATAAATTATGGCACTAGATTTTTGAAGATCTCCAGTGACAAGTGGCCGATCTGAAGTTCTTGTCATAAGTTTATCTCTATCAATTTCGAATACCTGATTCATCACATTTGCGCTTACAGCTAGCAATGTTCCTCCGATTAAAGTGTAGGCAACCAGATTTAACGGGGGCATAGAATAGAGAGAAACAATCATGCTGGGAACGGTAGTGACAAGTAGTAACTCTACAACTCGTAATTTAGAGAGTTTTATATATTTTTTTACCAAAGAAATTTTGTTTGATAACATTAACTCATACTACTTATGATTACACTATATATAGTTTGAACGCTATCCTAAAGGGTTGTTTGTGAATAAAATGTTTAGACATAAGAAAATTTATTGGTTGAGTTTTATCTTTCTATCATCGTGTATAGAAGATGCTCCACTTGACTCGTTGAGTCCTGCAGGTCCATATGCAAGAAGTATAGATGAACTTTTTTGGCTCACCTTTTGGATTGCTGTAGGTGTTTTCGTAATCGTTCAAGGTGCATTACTTTTTTCGGTATTTTATTTTAAAGAAAGAGAAGGAAGCCCTGAACCAAAACAAATTCATGGAAACAACTTTTTAGAAATACTTTGGACCATAATTCCAGTTATGATTTTAGCTGCCATAGCTGTCCCAACCGTACAAACTATTTTCGACCTAGCTCGAGAACCTGAAGATGCTTTAAAAATTGAAGTTATAGGACATCAGTGGTGGTTTGAATACAAATATCCAGACTTTGGTATTACAACTGCCAATGTTTTAGTTATACCAGAAGATCAACCCGTGAGACTTGAGATGTGGTCAAATGATGTATTACACAACTATTGGGTTCCAAAGTTAAATGGGAAGAAATACTTAGTACCAGGACAAAAAACTTATCTTAATCTTCAGGCAGATTCTCCTGAAGAATTTTGGGCTCAATGTGGAGAGTATTGCGGTTTAAGTCATTCAAAAATGCGAGGTCGTGTTATTTCTATGACTGAAGCAGATTTTGCATCTTGGGTAAAAAATGAACAGTCTTATGCTGAGAAGGAATTACCTGAATCCTCACTAGCCGCTGAGGGTCAACTTGTTTATCTAAATGCAGGTTGTACGCAGTGCCATGTAATTGATGGTGTATGGGATGTCCAAGGAGATAGAATTGCACCAAACTTGACTCATTTTGCAAATAGAAATGTGTTTGCTGGTGCAGCGTTAAAAAATAATCGAGAAAATCTAACAAAATGGCTTGCAAATCCTGCTGAGATAAAACCCGGTACTTTCATGCCTAATCTAGAATTAACTGAGAAAGAAATAAATGCATTGATTGCATATTTGGGAACGCTTAAATGACAAAGATTATACAACCTAGGAAACAATCTAATATTTTTAAAAGACCCTCTTCTGAGACAGGTATTTGGAGTTGGATAACCACTGTTGATCATAAACGTATAGGAATAATGTACGGCTATGCAGCATTTTTCTTTTTATTAGTTGGAGGGATTGAAGCTCTTTTATTAAGAATACAGCTTGCATCACCAGATAATAATTTTTTAAGTGCTGCTGAATATAATGCAATGTTCACTATGCATGGAACAACCATGATATTTCTTGCAATCATGCCAATTAGTGCAGCATTTTTTAATTACTTACTTCCCTTGCAAATTGGAGCCAGAGATGTTGCTTTTCCAAGATTAAATGCACTTTCTTTCTGGATTTTTATTTTTGGTGGTGTCTTCCTATACTCTACTTTTCTATTCGGAACTGCCGGAGCTCCAGAAGGTGGTTATCTAGCAGAAGAGGTGAGTCGCCTCGGTTCTGCTCCAAATGGAGGTTGGTTTGGCTATCAACCTAATGCCGGAATGAAGTACTCACCAGGTACAGCTATGGACTATTGGGCGATTGGATTACAAATACTCGGTATTGCTTCTTTAGTTTCAGCTTTTAACTTTATAACAACAATTCTTAATATGAGGACAAAAGGGATGCGATTCATGAGGATGCCAGTTTTCACTTGGATGACCTTCGCCGTTTCTTTTTTACTAGCATTCTCTCTACCAATAATTGCAATAGCTCTATTCTATGTAACTTTCGATAGACAATTTGGAACAACTTTCTTCTTGACAGAAGGTGGTGGAGACCCAATACTCTGGCAGCATTTATTCTGGCTCTTTGGTCATCCTGAGGTTTATATCCTAATACTTCCCGCCTTTGGTATAGTTTCTGAAGTACTACCTACATTTTCCAGAAAACCTCTCTTTGGTTACCCTGCAATAGTATTTGCTGGTTTCGGAATTGCGTTTATTGGATTTGGAGTCTGGGCACATCATATGTTTGCTTCCGCAATAAGTCCAGTGGCGCAAGCTGGGTTTGGTCTATCAACAATGGTTATTGCTGTGCCAACGGGTGTTAAGATATTTAATTGGCTTGGAACTATATGGGGTGGCAAATTAAGTATGAAAACTCCGATGCTTTTCTCTTTAGGATTTATTGGAATGTTTTTAATTGGTGGTTTAAGCGGTGTCACTCACGCAATTGTTCCAGCTGATACACAACAGACTGATACCTACTATGTAGTTGCCCACTTTCACTACGTTTTATTTGGTGGTGCAATGTTTGGCATTTTTTCGGGCCTTTATTATTGGTTTCCAAAAGTTTGGGGGAAAATGTATAACGAGACCCTTGGAAAAATACATTTTTGGCTAATGATGATTGGGTTTAATCTTACTTTTGGTCCAATGCATTGGCTTGGGCTACAGGGTCAAGTAAGAAGAACCTGGGTTTATGCAGAAGAAACGAACTTAGCATTCTGGAACTTAATAGTTTCCATCGGTGCATTTATCATTGCTCTTTCAATTTTAGTATTTATGGCAAACTGGATTTATTCTAGAAGAAAAGGCCCTGAAGCTGGTTTTGACCCTTGGGATGCAAGAACAATTGAGTGGAGTATACCTTCTCCTACACCTGTATGGAACTTCTCAAAAGCCCCAGAAGTAAAGTCTCTTGATGATTTCTGGCACATGAAATATGACGAAGATGAAGATGGTCGACCTGTTAAAAGAGATACGACTGATGCTCTTTTACTCGAGCTTGAAGAAGAAGGATTGAATCCAAAAGAAGATATAGAACTTCCAAATCCATCATATTTTCCGATAATTCTGGCTTCTGGTTTACCATTTCTCGGATATGCTGTGATTTATAAGTCCCTTCCTTTAGCAATAGTAGGTGGATTGTTAATACTTATAGGTAGTTTTGGTTGGGGTACAGAGCCTTTAGAAGAAGAGTTTACAGAAGATTCTGAAAATGAGTGATTCTCACTCTTACCCACATGAACCTACAGGGGTTGAAACAAGAAAACTTGGGATGTGGGTATTTCTTTCTACTGAAATATTATTCTTTGGAACGTTAATAACCACATTTATGATATTTAAAGGGAGAGACTTTCCAGGGATTAAACTTTCTGATGTTTACGACATACCTTTTACATCTGTTAGCTCTTTCGTCTTGTTAATGAGCTCTTTGACTATGGTTCTTGCTCATAATGCTTTAGAGAATGGTGATCAGGAAAAGACAAGAGTCTGGTTACTCTCCACTGCAATGTTAGGTGCTGTTTTTTTAGCTGGACAAATCTATGAGTTTACGGAGTTTTATCATAAAGGATTCGTACTTTCTTCAAACATCTTTAGCTCAACTTTTTATGTTTTGACGGGTTTTCACGGTCTTCATGTATTCATAGGAGTAGTTCTTCTCATTGCTCTCTGGAGCATAGGTCAGAGACAAAATGGACTTTCTTTGGATGGTGGTATGAACCTAGAATTTGTAGCCTTGTATTGGCATTTTGTTGATATCGTTTGGATTGTACTTTTTACAGTTGTGTACTTAATATAATGTCTGTTGATCACAAACCCCACCCAAAGCCAGTTCAGTATGTTCAAATAGCACTAGTTTTAGGTGCATTAACAGCTATCGAGGTTGCCTTATATTACACCGAAGACGTAGTCGGAGTATTTACTGATCCCTTGCTCATAATTTTAGCTGTTGGAAAATTTGTGATTGTAGTTGGCTGGTTTATGCACTTGAGATTCGAAGATTCTTTAATTAATAAATTTTTCACAGGTGGAATGATTCTAGCTCTTATTCTATTTGCTATTGTTATGTTTGAAAGAGCAGCTGCAAACTTTATTTAATGGAAAATCTAGTTTGGCACCCTCATTATGATGTCTGGGCACTCATTGTTACACTTATAATTTTTTTCGAATACTCCACTGATAATTCTTCAATAAAAAAGAGCAAAAGAAAATCATGGTATTCTGGTCTTTTTATCTTATGGCTTTTTACGGATTGGCCAATTCACGATATCGGTGAGAAATACTTATTTTCGGTTCACTCAGCTGAGCACTTAGTTTTAGCATTGATTGCTCCCCCTCTTTTGCTTAATGGTTTAAATAGTGCTCAAAAGAAACTCATTTCGATCAGACCTTTAATTGCCCTATTGCAAATTACCACCAAACCTGTTGTTGCATTTTTCTTATTTAATTTTGTCATGGTTGGAATGCATTGGACAACGGTTATCAACCTTATGGTCACAAACACTGTTTTTCATTTTTTTATTCACGGTGTAATGCTTTTAGTCTCTCTAAATATGTGGATTCCTGTTATTGGGCTCACCAAAGAAATTAAACAATTAAGTGATCCTGGAAAAATAGCTTACCTTTTTATGCAATCATTACTACCAACAATTCCCGCTAGCTTTTTAGCTTTTGGAACTGAACCACTTTATTCTGCATACCTCGAAGTTGATAATATTTTTAATGTTTCCGTAATTAACGATCAAACCATGGCTGGTCTTGTTCTCAAGCTTGGCGGAGGATTGATACTCTGGATCTTTATACTTATAACTTGGATGAAATGGTACAAAACTGAAAAAACCTTTGATGATGTAGTTAGAACTTCCACTAACGACTAAAATTTAATAAGAACATTATGGATGAAAAACTTATAGAAGAGATTAGCAACACTACTGGTGTTCCTCAAATGCTTGTCTCTAGGTCAGCTCAAGCAAGAGCAGAAGCAAATGGTACAGATGTAAATGCAGTTCTGTCTAGCTGGTCAGGTGGTACACCCACAGAAGTTGCCCCTACACCTGTTATCGAAGAAGCTGTGGTAGCACCTGTTATCGAAGAAGCTGTGGTAGCACCTGTTATCGAAGAAGCTATTGAACCCCCTGCAGACCTATTTTCAAAAATTGGCCGTGCAGTCCAGTATGGTTCGCTCTTTGGGGTTGTAACTGGATTCATACAAGCAATTGCCATCAGCACTTATCTTTATGATGGGTTAATCCTCGAATCCGAAACTTTTAACCTTATAACTGACTATCAAAAAACTACTTATATTGCTGCCCTTACTGCATTAACAACATTTTTTGGAGTTCTCAATACTGTAAATATTAAGAAATTATTAGAGTCAAACTTTATTGGACACGGGATAAAAACAACAGATAGAGAGTCTATTTTTCAAGGAATTGGTTTGGGACTTATTTTTGGATCCATCTCCGGATTCTTTATAACTTCTTCGATTGGGCAAACTATTGAGCCAATCCTTCCTGAAGATCCTACTGTTTTCCTATTACCAGTTTTCGGATCCTTCTGGAGGATACTTCTGCTTTCTACTATATTCCAGGCTCTAATTTCCATGCTTTCAGTGGTTCTGGGAGTACCCAAGGGACTTGACGTTTTTGAAGAAGAGGAAGCGCAAATTATAAGAAATAGAATTACAGGTTCGGCTGTCATACCTTTAAGCGCAATCATGGTTGGTGGTTTAATAGCATTTTTAATTGCACAAGTTTTCATAAACTTTCATGATTACGCACCGCTCTTTGCCTTGATAATCTCAGCAGCAATCTTGACATTTTCTGCAGTGATGAGTGCTGGTCCAAAAATAAAAATTACAAAAAATGAAGTACTTATTACTGCCCTAGGAATAATCACACTTACGGTCATTATCGCTTCAGTTGCTGCTAGTCAACTTTAACTTTTTATGATGAATGAAGCTTTTGATGAACTTGAAAGTATAGAGAGCTATATTGAATCAGATCGTTGGAAAAATATCTCTAGAAGATATTCGTCAAATGACATAAAAAAATTAAGAGCTCCTTTTGAAACAATTAGTCCCATATCAAAAACTGGGGCTGAAAAGCTCTGGTCACTTTTAAACAGAGATGATCAATTTATTTCTGGGCTAGGTGCGATAACAGCTCAACAAGCACTACAAATGTTCAACCTAGATTATGAATTTATTTATGTAAGTGGGTGGCAAGTAGCTGCAGAAAGTAACGGTGGAACGAACACTTATCCTGATTTATCTTTATACCCTTCAAACAGTGGTCCAAATTTTGTAGAAAAAATTAATAACACGCTATTAAGAAAAATGGTTGAATTAGAAAAAAAAGCTGTACCTCCAGTTATCGCTGACGCTGAATCAGGTTTTGGTGGTGTCTACAATGTTTTTGAATTAACTTCTCAATTTATTAAATCAGGAGTGGCGGGATTACATTTTGAAGATCAGCTAGCTTCTGAAAAAAAGTGTGGGCACATGGGTGGAAAGGTAGTGATTCCAACCCATGAATATATAAATAAATTAACTTCAGCAAGACTTGCTTCAGATGTTCTTGGATCTCCGATTGTTCTTATCGCAAGAACAGATTCACTAAATGCAAAACTAATGACTTCTGATTTTGACGAAACTGATAGGCCTTTTTTGAGTAATAAAAGATCGTCTGATGGCTATTACCCAATTGTAAAAAATGAAGAAATGGCAATCACAAAATCTTTAGCTTATGCAAAATATGCTGATGTTATTTGGTGTGAAACAAATACTCCCGATCTTGGATTTGCACAGGAATTTGCATCAGAAATAAAAAAACATTACCCTGACAAAATTCTTGCCTATAACTGCTCTCCGTCGTTTAACTGGACAGATAAATTTACAGATATAGAGATAACAAATTTTCAAAAGAATCTCTCTGAATTTGGTTATAGATTGCAATTTGTTTCTTTAGCTGGTTTTCATTCAATGTCTAGCTCTATGTATAACCTGGCAAATAATTACAAAGGTGGGAACATGAAGGCAATTGTTGACTTACAAGAGTATGAATTAAAACTCTCCAAAGAAGGATATACAGCTATTAAACATCAACAAGAAGTTGGTGGGGATTATTTCGAATCTATTGGGGAAATAGTTATGGGTGATGATTCAGAACTTCTTTCTAAGAAAAACTCCACAGAAGAGACTCAATTTTAATAGAATACATCTATGGAAAATTTTAAAAATAAAACAATAATCATGAGTGGTGGCTCTAGAGGTGTAGGTCTAGAGATTGCAAAAACACTGGGTAAAGACGGAGCAAATGTAATCATACTAGCAAAAACTACTGAACCTCATCCAACCCTGCCTGGAACTATCTACACAGCTGCTGAAGAAATTGAGGCAGTCGGAGGAAATGCCTTACCTGTGGTTTGTGATATAAGATTCGAAGAACAAGTTGCTTCAGCTGTTGCCCAAGGTGTAGAAAAATTTGGAGGAATCGATATTTGCATAAATAATGCAAGTGCAATTCACTTGTCTGATACCGTAAACACTCCTATGAAAAGATATGACCTAATGCATAATATTAATGTACGTGGAACATTTCTATTAAGTCAACAATGTATTCCACATCTAAAGGAAAGTGAAAACGCACATATTCTGACTTTATCACCACCTTTGGATATTTCTAGAAAATGGTTTGGGATTACCTTGGCTTATACAACAGCTAAATATGGAATGTCTTTGGTAGCCCACGGACTTGCTGAAGAATTTCAAAAAGATGGTATTGCTTCAAATTGCTTGTGGCCAAGGACATCTTTAGACACAGCAGCCGTTAGAAATGTTATTGGTGCAGAGTTGGTAAAAGGGTCTAGAAAACCATCTATATACGCAGATGCTGCATATGCAGTACTAAAAAGAGATTCTTCAACCTGTACAGGAAATTTCTTTTTAGACCAAGATGTTTTAGAAGAAGAGGGTGTTACAGACTTTGATCAATATGCTATTGATTCAGATGCGACACTTGTTTCAGACTTTTTTGTTGATGATAATCCTGAAGATTGGATTCAAGCTTTATAAATTTAGAGAATATCAAGAAGAAAGCTAGCACAAAATCAAATACGAACTTTTTTAATTAGCTGTTTTCTTTAATTGAAATAAAGAACACAGCTAAGGTAACAAGTCCAATAATTGGAGAAATTGCGCCCGGAGGTGAATCTCCTAAAATTAAAGGTTTATACAACCCTACCGCACCTCTTAAGATGTTCTCTAAAGCAATAAATAACAACATAAGAGGTATGAGTTCTCTCATTTTTATAATTACAAGTAATAAAATACAAGACAAAACTAATTGAGAAAAACCCCATTGAGCAAATATGGAAACTATATTGTTTGCAGCTTCAGGTGAATAAGTGCTAAGCGGTAACCCAGCTATAGATTCAGCTCCACCATCTTCATTAAATATATGCTCTAAGCTTCTAAAAAAATTAAATCCTAGGAGCAACCAAGCAAAATAGTAAACAAATCTATTATTAGGAATTTTATTTTCTATTGAGTTGGGGAGTACTTTTCTGATATTGATAATTATAGTTTTTTTACTTATGGTTTTTGATATTTCTATGAAAAACTTATTGTAATTAGTGGCCAGAGGCAGAATCGAACTGCCGACCCCTTGTTTTTCAGACAAGTGCTCTACAGACTGAGTTATCTGGTTTTCTCTTTCTTTTTATTTAATGCACGTTGGGTAGCATTAAGTTCAGATTTTCTTAATCTTATTGACTCTGGTGTGACTTCTACAAACTCACCCTCTGAAATAAATTCTATGCACTGATCTAAAGACATTAGTTGTGGGGGTCTAAGTGGGATTGTTTCATCTGATCCTGACGCGCGATGGTTTGTAAGTTTCTTTTCTTTTGTAATATTTACCTCTAAATCGCCTTCATTATTTCTTTCTCCGATAATCATTCCCTCAAATACTTCTGTACCTGGAGGGATGAAAAGAATACCTCTGTCAACCATTGCAAGACTTGCGTAAGGGGTGACCTTTCCATTTCTATCAGAAATCAATACTCCATTTGTTCTTTGAGGTATTTCACCAGCCCATGGTGCGTAGCCATCAAATAAAGAGTTCATTATGCCTGAACCTCTTGTATCTGTTAAGAATTGATTCCTAAAACCAATTAAGCCCCTAGAGGGAATCGAGAATTCAAGAGTTGCTCTTCCAAAACCATTATTCATGAGATTTGTCATTTTGCCTTTTCTCTTAGAAAGCTTTTCTGTGACTACGCCTACATAGTCTTCGGGCGTATCAATAAAAACTTTTTCCATAGGTTCACTTTTTTTTCCATCAATTTCTTTAACGATGACTTCAGGTCTAGAAACCATAAACTCATATCCTTCTCTTCTCATGGTTTCAATTAGTACTGCCATTTGAAGCTCTCCTCGACCCCTAACCTCAAAAACATCTGTTTTCTCACTTGGGATAATTTGTAAAGATACATTACTTAAGATTTCTTTCTGTAACCTGTCACTGATATTTCTTGAGGTTACATATTTACCTTCTCTACCCGCAAATGGTCCATTGTTTACATGGAAAAAAATTGAGACTGTTGGTTCATCAATTTCAATTCTTGGAAGAGGGTTTGGATTCTCATTACTGGAAATGGTGTCGCCAATCTGTACATTATCTATACCGGCAATAGCAATTATGTCTCCTGATTCAAGTGTGTCGACTTTTACCTTTTCAAGGCCTTTAAATGTATACATAGCTGAAAACTTTTGATTATTTACTGTTTGTTCTTTTCCGCATAAACTATATTGTTTATTCATCTCAAGTATTCCGTTGTCTAACCTCCCTATGGCAACCTGACCGACATAGGAGTCATAAGAAAGGTTGGTTACTAAAAATTGTGGACTAAGGGAGTCATCTGTATTGGGCCCACTAAAAAAAGTAGTTATTAAATTTAACAATGGAATTAGATCGTTTGACTCATCACCTAAAGACTCATGAGCAATACCATCTTTTGCATTCGTGTAGAGAATTGGAAATTCTATCTGTTTATCGTTTGCATCTAAATCAATGAACAAATCATATACTTCTTCTACTACCTCATCAATTCGAGCATCTGGTCTGTCAATTTTATTGATTACCAAAATTACGGGTAAATCTCTTTCTAGTGCTTTTTTTAAAACAAATCTTGTTTGAGGTAACGGACCCTCACTGGAGTCAACCAGGAGAAGTACTCCATCGACTAAATTAAGACTTCTTTCAACCTCTCCACCAAAATCAGCATGGCCTGGGGTGTCTACAATATTAATTTTTATATCGTTATAGTGAATTGCTGTATTTTTTGAGGTTATGGTAATGCCTCTTTCTTTTTCAAGATCTCCTGAGTCCATTACTCTATCTTCTAATACTTGATGATCGCTAAATGTCCCACTTTGCTGTAGAAGTCCGTCAACTAAAGTTGTTTTTCCATGGTCAACATGTGCGATGATTGCAATATTTCTAATAGTTTCTTTTGCCATAAGGAAGTAAGTATAGGGTTGTTATATTTTATAAATATTTTTGATTTTTTATTTAAAACTCGTCTAGTTTCCAAAAAAGTCGATAATATTTTCCCAAGCTTTTACATCAGCTCTATAAAACTCTGAATATGAACATTTACTGCAAGTAATTACATAAAATTTCTGATTTTGAACATTAAAAAATTTTGAGAGTCCACCACTAGTCATTGAGACTTTCTCTCTTGTGTGTGATGTCGATACAACTTCTTTGTTGCGTGTTTTATCTTTCTTGTCCTGAATTGAACCAGAGGTACTACATTTTGGGCAAACCCATACTTTGTTATCCATGCCATCATATTACTTGCTAAAATAGTGATGTGATTAAGCATTTTAAATTAACCCTTTTAATAATCTTTTTGGCTGCATGTGGCAATGGAGATGCGTCTTCTGAGGGTTCGCTAATAATTAGGATAGTTGATGATGAGTTTTCGCCAAAAGTCATCAATGTACCTGTAGGTTCAACTGTAGTTTGGGAGTCTGGTGGTTCTAATAATCATAATGTAATCGCAAGCGATGGTTCATGGCAGGCAATTTCTTCAGATTATTTTGAATACGGAATTATTACCAAAGGTGATCAATATGAATATACCTTTGATGAACCAGGTATTTATGAATACTACTGCCCGTATCACGGAACAAATAACAAAGGCATGGTTGGGACAATAATTGTAGGCGATGTTGAATATACAGCCCCTGTTGAGGAAGTCAATTATGTGACTAGTTCAAATGTATTAGAAGTTGGTGCAGGTAAGAGTTTTGAGACTATCCAAGATGCAGTAGATGATGCTTTTACTGGAGATTTAATACTGATAAGTCCAGGTGTTTATAACGAAAGTGTCACAGTAACCACCCCTTATCTAACAATTAGAGGTACTGATAGAAACTCAGTAATCATTGATGGTGAATTTATGAGAGAAAATGGCATTCAAATTTATGACACAGACGGTGTAAGTGTTGAAAATCTATCAGTAAGAAATTTTTCCCTGAATGGTGTTTACTGGAATGGATCAAAGGGTTTCAAGGGATCATATTTAACGGTTTACAATAATGGCGATTATGGCGTTTATGCATTTGACTCAACTGATGGAATATTTGATAATATATACGCATCAGGTCATCCTGATAGTGGAATTTACATTGGACAATGTTATCCCTGCAACACATTAATTTATGATAATGTCATTGAAGGAAATGCTCTTGGATACTCTGGAACCAACGCTGGAGGTCATCTTTATTTATACAATAATATTTGGCAAAATAATATGTCAGGGATTGTACCAAATACATTAGATTCTGAACTAAATCCTCCAGGTAGAGAGACAACAATAATAGGTAATTTAGTCATCGATAATAATAACTATGAAGCTCCTACTAACCGTTTCGGCTTAGTGGCAAAGGGGATGGGAATAGTTGTACCTGGAAGAGTTGGCGACATTATAGAAAAGAATATTGTGATTAATCACGATAAGTATGGAATAGTTGCTAGCCCTATGCTTGATGCAAAATTATATTTTTCCCAACATGTTCAAGTAAAAGACAATGTTGTTCTTGACTCAGGCTACACAGATTTGGCACTGGCTGGACCTTGGGGTCCGGGGAATTGCTATGAGGGTAATGTCTATCAAACTTCGACACCACCTCTTCTTGAACAGCTGCATAGTTGTTCCTCTATTGAAGAGGGTGGTCTTTTATCCAGATTTCCTCTTCAAGGTGATGTTTCAGGGCTAATGATGCTCGCTGGATTTTTTGCAGATGCACAAAATCAAGAACTTGATAAAAATAGATACAAAGAGTACCCGTGGCCTAAAGAACAAACAAACATGGCATTTCAAAATATCAATATACCTAATCCAGCTGTGAATCTTTTTTATGTTCCAGATTTAGAGGCAATAACACTTCCCTATGACTTAATGGATGACCAAAATTTAGATAATTTATATGAAGCAAAAAAGGAGATAATAATGAGTGGAGTGCCTATTTCAAGTCCAAGTATTTGGCAGTTATTGTTTCAGTTATATGGATACTTGATGCCGTTTGTGCTTTATTCAGCATGGACAGCTCTTGCGTTGTATGATTTAAACACTAACAAGCAAGTTGAAGGTGCAAAAAAATATATATGGTTAGCTGTTGTATTTTTAGTACCATTTTTTGGAGTTCTTGCATACCATTTGATTGGACCAAGCTCTATATCGAAGACAATGAAATACGCAGCTATTGGAGGAGGACTAATAAGTTATTTACTAATCCTCATCCTTACAGCTGTTATAAGTGGTCTAGTTTAGTTATAAAGATATAACTTGATCAGGCATGTTGCCAGATAAGGCTTGGTACAAGTCTGGGAAACAACCTGCGGCTACTCCCTCAACTGTTCCTTCAGGGGTATAACCACCCTCTGCATTTTTAGATGCAAGACCTCGTTGGTTTGCACATTGATCACACATCATCAATAGCATTCCTTTTTCAGCAGCAACTTTTGCTAACCTTTCTCCTTTAGGATTTCCTTTTTGGAGCAACATTGTATTGTCGTCAAAAAAGAAAATACCTACTACTTCAACACCATGGTTATCAGCTTCCAATTGTGGAAGTATCATTTCTCCAACTTTATAATTAGCCGCATTTGGCGAATTGAGAATGTAAGCAACTTTCATTTTTAATACCTTTCGTATTGTTTTGATATATTATAAAAGAGCTATGGTTTATGAAAAAACTTTATGTTATGGAACTTTAAATCCTGATCTTATATATTTTATTGATGATCTCCCTGAGGCTGGAGGAGATATTAGAAGTAATAATTACAATATCAGAGCTGGAGGAACTGCAATAAACTGTGCTGAAAATATTGCCAACTGGGGAATGTCTGTTTCTGTTCTAGGTAACAGTATTGGCAAAGATGCTCTAGGTGAATATTTACTGAGTGAGCTGAGAGAGAAAAATATTTTACATGAAGAGATAATCTTGACTGATAACCCAACTCCGACATGCTCTATCTTTGTTGATAGAGATGGTGAAAGAACTATTGTGTCTTCGGGTTATTCAAACTGCACCTGGAATAAGCTCTCTGAAGTAAAAAACTTTCAGTCTCTTCTTGTTGACAGGTACTCCATACCTAATGTTAAAAACTCGATAACTGAGATTAAAAAAAGTGGTGTTTTCGTTGTCCAAGCAGGATACGAATATCCAATCGATTATGAAATTGATTTTTTGGTTGTTAGCAAAGATGAGATAGACGTAATAGAAGCTGAAAATTTATTGAATAACGAACTTGTATCAAGAATATTGTTAACACACTCAAACTTGCCTGCAAGATTAATCAGCTCGGAAGGTGCTATAGAGATTACGCCACCTGACTTTAAAACAGTTAATGCAACAGGTGCTGGAGATGTAACAGCTGCTTATATTGCCGCAAATGGAGTTGAGGATATCATTTCAACTATAAAAAATGCATGTGCTGCAGGGGCCATCTTAGCGGGTACAGGTGAACTGCCTACTCTTGAAAAAATAGCTGAAATATCAGAACTTGTAGATGTTAGTCCAAGATAAAAATTGGGCGTTTTATTTACTTTATAGTAAAATTAAATAATGGCTGTAAATTATAAAGCTCCGGTAAAAGATATCATATTCGGGTATCAAGTTATTAATTCCTACGATGTTCTTTCAAAAATTAGTCAATTTAGCGATTTTTCAGAAGATATTGTTATCCCAACAATGGAAGAATGTGGAAAGTTTGCAGAAGAAGTCTTAGCGCCAATTAATGCAGTAGGCGACGAAAAGGGTGCAACAATAAAAGATTCTGTTGTAACTATGCCCGAAGGATTTGTTGATGCCTACAAGAAATTTGCTGAAGCAGGGTGGTCATCTATTTCACTTCCTTCTGAGATAGGTGGTGGTGGTATGCCTGTCGTTCTATCGGGTGGAACACTAGAAATTCTAAGCTCTGCAAATTTGGCATTTGGCTTGGCTCCCGGACTAAGTGCAGGAGCAATTTCAGCTCTTAATTTTCATGGAAGCCAAGAACAAAAAGATAAATTTCTTCCAAAACTAGTTTCTGGTGAATGGACTGGAACAATGAACCTCAGCGAACCACAAGCAGGTTCAGACCTTGGAACTATTACAACTAAAGCTGAAAAAAGCGAAGATGGAAGCTATAGAATTACAGGTACAAAAGTATGGATTACTTTTGGAGAGCATGACATGACTGAAAATATAATACATCTTGTTCTTGCAAAGACTCCCGGTTCGCCAGAAGGAACTAAGGGAATTTCAATGTTTATTGTTCCTAAGTTCATAGTAAATGATGATGGCTCACTTGGAGAAAGAAACGAAGTTAAGTGTCTCTCGATCGAAGAAAAACTAGGAATACACGCTAGCCCTACCTGTGTTATGGAGTATGGGGGTAATGAAGGGGCCGTGGGTTACTTGGTTGGTGAAGAAAATAGAGGTTTAACTTACATGTTCACAATGATGAATGAAGCAAGAGTTTGGGTAGGTGGACAAGGCCTATCTTGTGCTGTACCTGCCTTCCAGGGAGCTGCTCAATATGCTCGAGATCGAGTACAAGGCCGTCCTGTTGGGATGAGTAAAGAAGATGCGAAAAATTCAACAATTATTGATCATGCAGATGTTAGAAGAATGTTAATGACAATGAAGTCCTACACCGATGCAATGAGATACCTTATGTATGACAACCAATTAATGATGGATTTAGAATATTTTGCCGAGGATGAGGAAACTAAAGCTTTTGGTGAAGAAAGATGTGGAATCCTCACTCCTGTAACTAAAGCCTGGGTTTCAGATTTAGGAGTTGAACTAAGTTCTATAGCTATACAAGTTTATGGTGGAATGGGCTATGTAGAAGAGACTGGAGTTGCTCAATACTTAAGAGATTCAAGAATTGCACCTATCTATGAAGGTACAAATGGAATTCAAGCACTAGATTTAATGTTTAGAAAATTACCTTTAGACGGAGGTCAAGCCATGCAGCGTTTGCTCACTGAGGTAAATGAAACCGTTGAAACTATGAAAAATGGCGATGAGGAATTACAAAATATGGCATCATTGCTAGAGGTTGAAGTAAATAATCTATCTGAAGTAACACTTTGGCTTGGTGGGAAAATGCTCGAGGGAGAGCTTGTAGACGCTAGCTCCGCAGCAACACCTTATATGAAAATGTTTGGCCAAGTAATTGGAGGATATTACATGGCAAAGGCAGCAATATTAGCAAAACAAAAATTAGAAGAAACAAAAGATGAATTTTATGCTGACAAGATTACTCTCTCCAAGTTTTACATGGAACAGTTGTTGCCTTTAGCATCTGGGTATACTTCATCTATAAAAGCTGGCAAGGATACTCTTTACAGTATTAAATCTGAAAACTTTTAATTGATTGAGCTTCTAAAAGATAAAAATAATTCTATTGCCCTAATTGGTGCCAGTACAAATAAAAATAAGTTTGGATACAAAATACTTATAGATCTTGTTAGTAAGGATTATGACGTAATTCCTGTGAACAACAAAGAAGTAGAAATAGAGGGTAGAAAAGTATTTAAAACTGTCCAGGAAATATCAGACTGTCCCTCAATTATAAATTTTGTAGTACCTCCAAGTATTGGATTCAAAATTACTAAGGACTTGGTTGAAAAAGGTTACGATAATTTTTGGTACCAACCTGGAGCAGAAAGTGCTGAAATTTCAGAATATTTAGATTCTAATAGAAAGAATTACATTGATGATAAATGCATAATGGTTGTCAGTAATTTAATAGATACGTACTAATAGCTCTACTAGCCCTCGCTATTTTTATTAACTTGATTTAATTCGTCGAAAGATTTTTCTAATTTATTTTTCCTTGTAGTTTTTAGTTTCTCAAATGAATCAACTGTTTGATCTAACCGTTTTGTAACTTCATCAAATGAATCGATAAATTTATTGACTTCACTTTTAACTTTTTCATGAGCAAGAAGGATATTTTTTGTGTCAGTTTGAAGACTGAATAGCTTCATCGAATGCCTAATAGTCTCTAGATAAGCCATGAGTGTTTGAGGACTCACTAGGATTACTTTTTTTGAAAAGGCATATTGTATTACTGGAGTTCTGGCTGCTCCGATTTCGGAAGTAAGTAAAAAGTGGTATAAGTTTTCAAGAGGAATGTACATCAGGACGAAGTCAACAGTGTCCTCTTCGGCTGAAATATATCCCTCTCTACCTGAAGTTTCATCAATTTTTGTTTTAATTGCTTTATCAATAAATTCTCGGTTTTTTGTTTTTATGCTTTCAGTGATTTGCTTGCGTGATATCTCATCAAGGGTCTCATCTTCTAAATCTAAATTTAGCTTAGAGAGCTGCATGTATAGATTTAGTGGAAACTTTGAATCCATGTTGATTGTTTTATTATCTGGTAAATAAAATGTGAAGTCCGGCTTTGTTCCACTATTCATAATTTTTTGGGATTCGTAATGTATTCCATCTTTATATTCCATGATTCCTAATAAGTCTTCAACTTGGAATTCAGCCCACTGTCCCCTGCTCTGGTTGTTATTTAGTACCGATATAAGGTTTCTAGTTTGTTGATCAACACCAGATATTGAACTTTTAATCTCACCTGTTTTTTCTAAAAAATCTTTTACAGTTTTATCTGATTTATCTAACAGCTTATAAATCTGAGATTCTTCATTTTCAATTAACTCACTGACTATTCCCTTTATTAGATACTCATCATCTTTTTCTGGCACCTCTTCTTTTCGTGTAACAAAATACACAACCGTAGCCATAAGAATAATGTTTACTATATAAAGTACAATGTCCATGATTCAAGAATAGCAATAACAGTGGACAATTTTTATAAAATTGGCTGTTAGATGTCTTAAACGCTATCGAAAATCTTTTTAAAACTAAACTTAAAGTTTTCTGTTGAATAGTTTTTTAGAATAAAATCTTTTGCGTTAGTGCCTATGTGTTTCGCCTCTTCATAATTTTCTTCGACTTGGTTTATCTTTGTAGCTAAACTTTCGATACTGTTGCTTTCAAAGATATAGCCAGTCTGACCTTCTATAACAATATCCCCCATGCCAGGTGCATCGGTTACCAGAACGGGGCAGGCCGTAGCTTGTGATTCAAATATAACCCTTGCAAGACCCTCTGATACAGATGGTAAAATCATTAAGTTAATTTCAGAATAAAAACTTTTTACCCTTTCCCTGTCTACTTCTCCAAAGAATTTAACATTGTCGTCTAAGGCATATTCACTTATTAAGTTTTTTAAAGTTTCTAAATATTTGGAATTAGGTGTTGGCCCTACAATTAAAAGTTCAACATTTTCTTTTTTAATAGAATTTAATGCTTCAACAATTAAATGAGGCTTTTTTCTATCTGTCACACTTCCTATGAATAAGATTCGAAATTTTGAATCTTTATCTCTATTAATTTTAATATCTTTAAAGTCATCAAAATCGACCCAAGCCGGAAAGCGTACGATAGTTTTTGACTTATTTATTTTTCTTACCTGAGCTTCAGTTGAGGATGACACTGCCCTAATAATATCTGCATTATGAATCGTATATCTTGATAACCTTTGGAAGACATATTTGTATAGACTCGGGAATAATAAGTTTTTTTCTAAGCCAAGAGTTTCTATAAAATCCCCATGTGTTTCTACAATTACTTTGATGCTTTTATATCTCTTTTTCACAATCAGCATTGAAAGAAAGCTTGATACTGGATCTTGAAAACAGACTATTTCTATATTGTTATCTTTTATAATTTTCCTCATAGAAATCAAAGAAACTACCATTATCTTTAAATAATTATAAAATCGGCTTTTTGTTTTCTTGAAAAAGTAAAGGTTCGCATTCTCCAAATTCATTTCTTTTTTTTCATTTGCAAATGCAATTACATTTAGATTGGAAATTTCTGACAAGTACTCAAATTTTTTACGCATATTCTTATCAAGAGGAAGTTTGTAAGTTGTAGGAGCTATGAAAAGTACATTCTTCATTCTTTAAAAAAAGAGTCTAATTCAATTAATAATTGTTCGTCATGTGTCCATGGAATTGAGTGAGCTGCATTATCAAAGATTATTTCATTTACATTTGCTAGATCTTTTATAACTTCTTGAGAAGTCTCCTCAGGCACTAAATTATCTTTTCCACCCGTGATGACTAATGTCTCTGTATCAATTTCTTTTAACCAGGGTCTTGCATCGTATGGCACAACATATCTTCCACCATCCTCATATATGAAGTCGTCTTTAGATTTATGTAAATTATTCCAGGCCCAGTCAGTGTATTCATTTCCCAATGCACCAGTTTTACGTAAATGTGAATATTTAGATTTTGGATTCATGTTTGGAAATAATCTCTCTCTGATTCTCACCGTTGCTACAAAAAATTTAAAGAGGGGTTTATCTTTATATACAGCACCTCCGAGCCAACTAAATGGTGTAATGAGAACCATTTTATTTACAAGCTCTCTCTTCTTCCTTGAAATGCTAAGTGCTACCGCACTTCCCATTGACCATCCAACTATATTGCATTTCTCTATGTCTAGTTGATCTAATATGCTGATTACTACATCTGCGTTTTCATCAACATCCCACCTCTTCCAACTTGAGTCAGATTTTCCGTGATTTTTCATATCGATTGTTACAAAAGAATTTTTTTCTTCATAGAAAGGGAGAATTTTAAACCAACTTCCTAGTGAGTCAGAGCCCCAACTGTGTAGAAAGATAATTGGGATTGTGTTACCTACGTAAGATTCACGAATAAAGTATTCTTTTTCTCGCACAAAAACTGTTCTCCCAGGTATTTTTGTTGGGTGAATTTGAGTTAAGCCCTCGGTCTGAGCTTTTTTAGTGCCAATTAAATTTTTCAACAAAGTAGCGAAAGCAAAATATTTTGTTAATTTTTTAATCATTATTACTAAATAATATTTATCTTTTCGATATAGTCAGTATTTATTTCACCTATTTCCCAAAGTTCCAAACCCATACTTTCTTTAATCTCTACAATGTCAATATTTTGGTCTTTTGGTACAGCAATAAGTAAACCCCCACTTGTCTGAGCATCACAACAAAGCTTTATAAGGTTTTGGTCTGATGCGTTGTCAATTATCAATTCTTTAACATGGTCAAGGTTTCTTTGGCTTCCTGATGAAAAGAAGCCGTTCAGAATTAGTTCTTGAACTCCTTCAATTGCAGGGATGTTTTTACTATAAATGTTTGCTCCAAGATTTGTATTTTTTAACATCTCACTCAAATGACCGAATAACCCAAATCCTGTAATATCAGTTACTGCATTTGCATTATATTTATGGGCAACGTCAGCAGCAGAATTGTTCAAAGTCGTCATTACTGTTGTAGCTTTATTAATTATCTCAGAGCTAGCTTTACCTTTTTTAATTGCGGTTGATATTACACCAGTACCCAGTGGTTTAGATAAAAATAACTTGTCGCCATCTTTAATTGTATTGTTTAGAAAGACTCTTTCTTTTGCTACTCCTGTTACAGAAAAGCCGTACTTAGGTTCATTATCATCAATACTGTGTCCTCCTATCACCGAGCATTTAGCTTGCTCCATGACATCTAATCCACCTCTAATAACCTCTCCTAGAATATCAAAACTAATATGGTCTCTAGGCCAACAAACTAACTGTAAAGCCGACAGAGGCTCTCCACCCATGGCATAGATGTCAGATAATGCATTTGCGGCTGCTACTCTGCCCCAGTCATAAGGATTATCTAAAATTGGAGTAAAGAAATCTATAGATTGGATAAGATTTTCACCACTAGTTCTTACGACTCCAGCGTCATCGGGGTTGTTTAAACCTACAGATACACTGCTGGCAGATAAGGCTTTATGATTTTTAAATTGCGACAAAACTTGTGCAAGCTCACTAGGTGATAGTTTACAAGCTCAACCAGATCCACGAGAATACTCAGTCAGTCTCATCACACCTCCCACCTAATTACTAATTTGCTTTTCAGCTTCTATTTCTTCTATGAAACATTCTTGTATTAGTTTCAATACCGGGCTTTGTTCATACACTTTTTCATCGATTTTATTTACAAATTTTCCATGTTTAGCTGTGGATAACACAAAAACTGTATCCATTTCATAAATCTCATCAGCAGTTATCCGACTTTCTATGACGTTTAACTGTCCTTTAGCTCCAAAAAGATTGATGTATTGTCTTGTTATCGAATCAAGTATTCCTAAGTCTAAATCAGGAATATAAACTGTATCATCCTTTATCCACCCAAGAGAAAATGTGGGGCCTTCAAGGATTATATTGTTTCGATTTAAGAGTAAGGCATCTGTAAAGCCATTTTGTTCAGCTAAGCGTGTCTGAGTAACATTCAAAGCATAGGAAGTTGACTTTGTGCCAATAATCTGATTTTCCTCTAGTAGAAAATCACCCCCAGGATGCCATGGGCTTAATTGTGTCTGTAGGGAATAGTTTTCTGGAATGTCTACCGGTTTTTGATGGAACATATAGACATCATAACTTTCAACAGTCTCGGATCGGCTTATTATTACCCTTACGTAACCCTCAGTAAAGTTTGAGGCTAATTTTATAAGATCTTTCTTTATAGAGTTAAAATCAATATTCTTGAATAACATCTTATTAGCGGATCTTTCAAAACGTTTAAGGTGTCTGTCTACTGCAAAAAGAAAACCATTATGAATACGGATAGCTTCAAAAATACCATCTCCTCTCCAAAAAGAGAGGCTTTCTATTGGCGTATTAAAGTTATCCTTACTAACTTCTATACCATTAATTAGATACACTTTTTATAAATATCTTTCTCTTATATACGTATTAGTAATTGGCATTCTTCTATCTTTGCCAAAAGCTCTTTCTGTTAATTTTACTCCAGGTGCAACTTGTTTCCTTTTATATTCATTTTTGTCAACTTTTTCTAACACGTCATATACAATGTTGCTTTCAATTCCTGAAGCGATTATTTTTTCAGAAGAAAAGTCAGATTCAATATACATTTTTAATATTTTGTCCAGTAATTCATAGTCAGGAAGGGAGTCGGAATCAAATTGATTGTCGCTTAGTTCTGCGCTGGGTTCTTTACTAATAGAATTTAGTGGAATTACGATTGATTCTTCATTTCGAAATTCGGAAAGTTTATATACTTCAGTTTTATATACATCTTTAAGTAGTGCAAATCCTCCTGCTAGGTCACCATACAATGTGGAATACCCAACAGCCATCTCAGATTTATTCCCAGTTGATAATACCATTGCCCCTAGTTGATTTGAGAGACCCATAATTATATTTCCCCTTATCCTTGATTGAATGTTTTCATCGGTAACACCAGCAAGTGGTTCCTCAAGTGTAGTTTTTAAAAGAGTTCTTAGTGTTTCTACAGTATCCTCAATTTCAATAATTTTAAATTCTATACCCAAGTTTGTAGCCAGATTTTTTGCATCCTCAAGTGAGCTGTCTGGATTATATTTTGAAGGCATTGCTATTCCTATAACATTTTCTGAACTCAGTGCGTCGACCGCAATTGTAGCTGTAAGGGCCGAGTCTATTCCTCCTGAAAGCCCAACTAGAACTTTTTGAAAGTTATTTTTTTGTACATAATCAGCAACACCTAATTTAAGAGCCTCATACATTGACTCAAGTTCATTAAAAGTTTTATGAGACTGTAATTCTGGAATAGAATCTTTTTTTGTGTTCAAAGTAAGTTTTGAATCAGAAATTATATCTTTCACCTGTACTTCTAGATCGAATGAAAACACTTCTTCCTGAAATTGACTCGCTTGATAAATGATTTCACCTGATGCATTTACAACAAAAGAACCGCCATCAAAAACAAGTTCATCTTGTCCTCCAACCATATTTAAGTATATTATTGGAACATTTAACTTCTTGGCTTTTTCTGCGACTTGTTTTCTTCGTGAATTAGATTTATTAATATCGAATGGTGAAGCATTAATATTGACAATTATTGATGCACCAGCATTAACTTGAAGGTCCGCTGGGCCATTATCAATCCAAATATCTTCACAAATATTAATTCCAATAGCTACATCGTCATACCAAAATAAATCTGCTGGTTTACTTCCTTTTGAGAAATATCTTGCTTCATCAAAAACTGAGTAATTTGGAAGAAAGCACTTATGGTAGATACCTTTTACATCTCCATTTTGAACAATAGCTGCGGCGTTTGAGATTTTTCTTTCAAAATTGTCCGTAGAATTTTCATCTAAACTTCTATCAACAAAACCAATTATTGCACTGGTTGCACCAGAAAATTCTGCTATTTCTTCTAATACTGCAAAGTTTTTACCCACAAAACTTTCTCTTAGAAGTAAATCTTCCGGAGGATATCCAGTTATTGAAAGTTCAGGAAAAATAACAATGTCAGATTGTATTTTTTCGGATTCCTCTAGAGTATTTAGAATTTTGGTTTTGTTTTCCTGAATAGCTCCCACAGAGAAAGAAAGTTGGGCACCGGTTAATCTTATGGTTTTTGTATTCACAATACAATGATAGATTGTTGATTAACTAAGAAGATACTGTAATTTTTATATCTTTCGACTCTTCAATCCATTTTGAAACTCGTTTAATTGATGGCATCCGATCAACTATTTTTTTCTTTTTATTGATTAGATCAAGTGTTTCATGAAGAGATTCTGGATTTCTTCTTTTTAGTTCAGCAATACTCTCAACACCGGATGCCTCTAAGAGGTCGGCATAGTCTCGTCCAAGATTATTTATTTTCATTAGCTCAGCTCTCTTAGCCCAGTGTAAAAGTTTAGGAGATGTTATGCCTGTCTCCTTAGTAAGTAGGGCTCTTCCAGACCTGGTTGACGCTATTTGTAAAAAAGTTACTGTTGTTCGAACCCTGGCTCTCCTTAGCTTGGTAGCCTCGGTGTGTGTCATTCCATTTATAGAATCTATTGAAGTCATTATTAGATTTTACAAAAAAATTAATATAAATTAAGTAAAAATTTGAAGAGTTTTTCCCACTCTAAAAATCTTTCTGTTCATCGAAATCCGTAGGTCTTAAGAAATTGAAGTTTATACTTTTAGTTTTGAATTCTGAGGATTCAAAAAAATTAATTAGATCAAACTCTCCAAAAACAGAATCAATCTCATCAGAAGAATTATCTTGGGTAATTAGTTCAAGTTTATTCCAGAAATATTTTGGTACAACTACTGGATAGCCATACTTGTACCTATACTTTGGAATCATTACCTCGTCAAAATCATGCTTTGTATTTAGAAGTCTTTGAATTACCTTACCATCCACAGACGGTTGATCTCCGAGAAAGATGAAAACATTCTCAAAATTTTTATTTTGATTCAAGTGATGTAAACCTGTTCTGATCGAAGAAATTATTCCCTCGTCCCAGTTCTCATTTATTAGTATCGCTGATGATTTAAAATCAACCTTTTCAATTATTGTCTCACTGTCGTAGCCGAGAACTACAACAGCATCTTCAAAGTAGGTCGAAACTGTTTTGATTGTTGTTTCAAGAATTGTACTTCCCTTGTACTCAGCAAGTTGTTTAGGAAACCCCATTCTTAATGATTCACCAGCAGCCAATATTATTGCAGCATTCATAAAACAACCAGACTAGAAAATCCTGAAAAAAGAATTAATAAAATCGCTTCAATATTTCTTAACATATAAACCTGTTTTAACCCTGAACCCAAGCATACTAATGAAAATATACTTGTTACAAGTAAAACTATTCCCTGAAGCGCAATTGAATTAAAAAACAGAATTGGTATGTTTAACAATATTGGAACAGATGAAAACCCATAAATAATCCCAATAAAAATTAGATTTGGTTCTTTCTTAAAGAAGTACTTCAATGCCGCATAAATTATCGCTACTGAAATAAATACATTAAAAAAACCAAAGAGTTGACTTGAAATTAATGTACTTACATTATTTATTGACTCAAAACTTTCTTCAATTTCAATTATTAGTGTCTGAAATTCTAAAACAGCTTCTTGTGGAAGCTCTGCACTAGATACAGAAATAATCTCCTTCACGTAAATTACAAGATTCTTAAGAAAGGTCGTTACCGCTAAGGTACTGATTATTGATCCTGAGAGCCAAATTGCTATCCCTTTTTGAAGTGATGATTTTTCAGTGACAAGCTCACCGTAAATATATTTATCAAGTTTTAGCACTTTATAAAAAATTGTATTGTTTCTCATTTTATTTATTTACACCTTAGAATCCAGTGTATGACTATAGCAAAGTTAATTTCATATTGTATTGCAGTAGCAATGGCAATCGTTATTTATTGGGCACAAACTCAAGTATCATTACTTGATTCCCCTATTCCTCAACTTCCCTGGGGGGTCGTGTCTCTGGTAGATCTCTATGCAGGATTTACACTTTTTGGTTTATGGATTGCCTATAAAGAAACTGTGTTAAAAACATTTTTTTGGATTATTGGATTAATCGTATTGGGGAATTTCACAACTGCTCTTTATGTGATTTATAGTATCAATAAAGCCAATGGAGATTTGAAAGTTTTCTTTATGGGGGATAATACTTAATCTTTTTTAAGATTATCTAAGAGTATTAAGGAAACGTCTCTTACTTTTATAGATTCGCCTCTACCAAGTTCTTTGACTCCATCGTCCATCATGATATAACAAAATGGACAAGCTACAGCGACTTCGTCGGCTCCTGTTTCTATGGCTTCTTCAGATCTCTCAATATTAACTTTTTTTCCTGTAGACTCCTCCATCCACATTCTTCCTCCACCAGCTCCACAACAGAAACTATTAGTACCCTGACGTTTCATTTCACGAACTTCTATACCTCCTATTGCTCCAAGTATCTCCCTAGGTGCAGTGTATATGTCATTATGTCTTCCCAGATAACAAGAGTCATGATAGGTAATTACATAAGGGTCTTCACTTGTACCAACATCAATTTTTCCTGACTGGACGAGTTCTGTTAATAATTGACTGTGATGGATAACTTCAAAGTTACCACCGAGCTGAGGATACTCATTAGCAATAGTATTAAAACAATGTGGGCATTGTGTAATAACTTTTTTAACATTTAGATTATTCATATTCTCAATATTTTGAATAGCTAATTGCTGAAATACAAATTCATTTCCAGTTCTTCTAGCTGAATCCCCAGTACACACTTCTTTTGGACCTAAGACTGCATAGGAAACACCTGCTCGTTTCAACAAGGTTGCAACTGCTTTTGTGACTGGAACATTTCTGTCATCAAATGCTCCTGCGCAACCGACCCAATACAAGTACTCGACTTCTTCTTTGTTTTCTTCTCCCAGCATTGGAACTTCAAATTCTAAACCCTCAGACCATTTCATTCTGTCATTTTGAGATGCACCCCATGGATTAGATGAATTTTCCATTGCTACATAAGCCTTTCCAAGTTCTGATGGAAAATCTGAAGCCATTAGTGCAAGATGTCTTCTCATATCAAGTATTTTGTCCAAGATTTCAATGTTTACAGGACAAACTTCGTCACAAGCACGACATGACGTACAAGCCCAGAGTTCTTCAGATGTAATTCTTTCAAATACATTTGAAGTCTTAACCTGTAAATCAATAGGTGTTGACACTGTTGCTGGAACAGCTGGAGAGCCAGATTCAGACATGACTTGTCCAACTTTAAGAATAATTTCTCTAGGATCTAGAGGCTTTCCTGTTAAGTTAGCTGGGCAAACAGATGTACATCTTCCACAGACAGTGCAAGCATCAAGATCAACAAGTTGCTTCCATGAGAAGTTTTCAACAACTTCTACACCAACTGTATCTATATCTTCTGCCTCGAGAAGATTTCCTATGTCTTTCATTGCTCCTTTGGGTCTATCTTTTGGACTAAGAAACATATTTACAGGAGAGGTAATGATATGTCTAAGCTTTGATTGAGGTAGTACGATTAAAAAGACAAAAAATGAAATAACATGGAGTATCCAAGATATTCTGTGAAAGAGAACACCATTTTCAATTGGTAAAATATCAGCTATGAAATATCCAACAAAGCTCCATTTTTCATACTCAGGAAAGCCCTCAACAATTATTCTTCCAGCTTCAGTCGTTAATCCAGAAAGACCCATAAAACCTAGAAGTCCAAGCGTCAAAAAATCATCCATTTTTGTTTTAGTTTTAATTCTGAATTCAGTTCCAAAAATTCTTCTGAGTAAAGCCCAACCAATTCCAGCTAGATATATTAGAGATGCTATTTCTAGTGAAAAAGAATACACAAAATAAGTTGTGCCCTGTAGAAACTTCATAGATGGTGGCAATAAATGATGAATCTCTAATGTAATAGTACCTGCAAATAAACCCAAAAAGCCAACATAGATCATTGAGTGCATTAATCCTGCTGCGCGGAATCTCAGAACAGTTCGCATAAGAATTCCATCAAAGAAGTTCTTCAGTTTAGATACAAGAGTAGTCTTTCTTTTTTCACTTGTGCCACGAGCCCAGTTTTTTGCTCTTAATGAAAAAAGATATCCACTTATAAATACGGATGATGCACTTAATAGATAAAAAGCATATTGTAAATATTTAGGTATATTCTCAAATACTCTTCTGCCTTCAACAATATCTCCTTCTGGGAATATATAGCTTGCAGCCCAAAGAAATAAGGTGCCAACAGCACTTCCAGCAGAAAATAAAAGGACATAATCGTTAACTTGCTTTGGCTTTTTTTGATTAATCATTGTTTATTTCATTTGAAATTTGTTGTGATTTATTTGTGGCAGACTCAATTGCATTGTAAATAATTTTATCAAAAGAATCGTTAACAAGCGAATTCAGTCCGGCTTCAGTAGTTCCGTTAGGTGATTTTATTTTATCTACAGTTGAACTAAATTCATCATCAGAAATAAATGATGGTAGTGATTTAACTAACTCTTTAATTATTTTATTTGCTTCTGATTTATCTAAACCTAAGAGCTCTGCTGCCTGAACTATTTTTGATGACAATTCCAAATACCAAGCTGGACCACTTCCAAAAACCGAGGTTATTATGTGAAAAAGACTTTCATCATATTCTGCAATAGTCCCAAGGCCCCCCAGAACTTCAAGAAATGATAAATAGTCTTCTTGATAATTTTTGGTAAATGGAATAAAACCATTGTTTGCCTTAATTGATAAATTTGGCATTAACCGAATTATTTTATTGTTAAAGTATCTTTGGAAGTAAGTTATTTCGACACCTGCTAAGACCGTGCAAATAAGAACATTTTCCGAAATTTTATGGGAATTTAATTTAATAAACTGTTTTATATCTTTAGGCTTTATACAGAGAACTAAAACACCTTCTTTGATATCACTAATTTCATTCATAATATGAGAATTTTTTAAGGGCGAAGACTCAGGATTTTGATCATAAAGGTATATGTTCAAATCATCTTTAAGGTTATTTAAACCGTTTGATAATGATGAACCAAGGTTGCCAACACCAACAATATGAATATCCAAATTAACCATTATTTAATATTATCACTATTAAAAAGAATGTATATCACTATGATTTATAGAAAAAATTATTGAAAAGTTTGCATAATTTTCTAACTATATTATATTTTATATAAATCTAAGTAATTATACTTAGATTATATGTATAATATAACATAGATAAGAAAGGATAATAATGAGTGGTACATTAACAGCTTCTTCAGTAAAACCTGGAGTTAGGCGATCAAAAAAATATACATCTGGTCGTGTTTGTGAGTTTTCATCTTGTGAAACTCAAATAAGTATCTATAACAAGAAAAAGTATTGCTTCTTGCATTCTCCAGTCTCCTATCCAAGGGTTAGAGGACATTTGTCAAGAGAACAAGAACCAAAAATTTAACCAAAACAGAAATTTTTTAGAAAGGAAATTAAAAATGGGAAAAGCAGTAGGAATTGATTTAGGAACAACAAACAGTGTTGTTGCAGTATTAGAAGGTGGCGAACCCGCCGTAGTAGCAAACGCAGAAGGAAATAGAACTACACCTTCAATTGTTGCATTTAAAGGTGAAGAGGTTCTTGTTGGGGAACTTGCTAAAAGGCAGGCAATAACAAATCCTGATAACACAATAAGGTCGATTAAGAGAGAGATAGGCACCTCTTGGAAGCAAGAATTTGAAGGAAGTGAATACACACCTCAAGAAATATCAGCAAGAATTTTACAAAAATTAAAGAGAGATGCAGAAGCCTACCTTGGTGAAGATGTGACAGAAGCTGTAATTACTGTTCCAGCATATTTTAACGATGCTGAACGTCAGGCTACAAAAGAGGCAGGGAAAATAGCAGGCCTAAATGTATTAAGAATTATCAATGAACCTACTGCTGCGTCTTTAGCTTATGGTTTAGAAAATAGCGAAGACCAAAAAATATTAGTCTATGACTTAGGTGGTGGAACATTTGACGTTTCAGTATTAGAAATTTCAGAAGGTGTCTTTGAGGTGAAATCAACAGCCGGTGATTCTAAACTTGGTGGTGATGATTGGGACCAAAAAGTAATGGATTGGTTGGTTGAAAAGTTTAAATCATCAACCGGTATTGATATTTCAAGTGACAAGATGGCAATGCAAAGAATAAAAGAAGGTGCAGAGAAAGCAAAAATTGAACTTTCCTCAACAAGCGAAACAGAAATTAATTTACCCTTTATTACTGCTAATGATGCTGGTCCACAACATTTACTAGAAAAATTATCTAGAAGTGAATTTGAAAAAATTACTTCTGATTTAGTAGATAGAACAAAAGAACCAGTAAATAAGGCTATTGATGATGCAGGTCTATCATTCTCAGATATTGATCATATAATTTTAGTTGGTGGATCAACAAGAATTCCATCTATCCAAGCTCTAGTTAAAGCCATGACTGGAAAAGATCCCCACAAAGGAGTCAATCCTGATGAAGTAGTTGCATCTGGAGCAGCTATTCAAGCAGGTGTATTAAAAGGTGATGTTAAAGATGTATTACTCCTTGATGTTACACCATTGACCCTAGGAGTTGAGACTAAAGGTGGAATTGTTGCAAAGATGATTGAAAGAAACACAACAATTCCTACTAAGAGATCTGAAACATTTACTACTGCTGAAGATGGTCAAACAGAAGTTGAAATCCATGTTCTTCAAGGAGAAAGAGAAATGGCTTCGGGTAATAAATCACTAGGTAAATTTAAACTAACTGAAATACCATCTGCTAAGCAGGGTACCCCTCAAATTGAGGTTACATTCGATATTGATGCAAATGGAATTGTTAATGTGAATGCAAAAGATCTTGGTACTGGTAAAGAGCAGAATATTACCATCACTGGTGGAACTGCACTTGAGGATGATGAAATAGAAAGAATGATTAAGGATGCTGAGACTCATGCAAATGAAGATGCTCAGAAAAAAGAACTTATTGAAACTAGGAACTTAGCTGAAGGTATGGTTACTTCTACTGAAAAAATGCTTGAGGAAAATAAAGATAAAGCTACTGAAGAAGAGATTACAGCTATGACTGATGGCAAGGACGCTCTTTCTAAGGTGCTTGAAAATGAAGAAGCTACTCTTGATGAAATCAAAAATTCTATTGAGGAACTAACAAAATCAAGTCAATCATTCGCTGAGAAGCTCTATGCTGAGGCACAACAAGATACAGAAAATACATCTTCTGAAGACACAGAAAATGAAGATGTTGTTGACGGCGAAGTTGTAGAAGAAGATGAATAGTGGTGAAACCCTTGATCCTGAAGATATAGAGGTTTCAGAAGAAGAGGTTTCAGAAGAAGAGGTTTCAGAAGAAGAGGTTTCAGAAGAGACTATCAATGATGAGGAAGTTCATTCGGTTCCTTTAGAGCAATATGAAAAAATTAAAGATGATTACTTAAGACTTGCAGCAGATTTTGAAAATTTTAAAAAAAGAGCTGAAAAAGAAAAGAGTATGAGTATGGTATCTTCTCTTTCAATGATTATATCTACACTACTTCCTCTAATAGATAATTTTGAGATTGCAATGAATCAAGATGGTACCCCGAAAGAAATAGAGGCTCTTTATAAAATGACTCAAGTTTTTCTTGATACATTCAATGTAAAAGAAGTGCCTGGCACTGGAGAACCTTTTGACCCCTCCTATCATGAAGCTGTTGAGCAATCAGGTGAAGGTGATATAGAATTAGTTGGTGAGGTCCTCAGAAAAGGTTATGAAATAGATGGTCGACTACTACGACCGGCAATGGTAAAAGTCCACAGTGAATAGAGACTGGTTAGAAAAAGATTTTTATAAAGTCCTTGGTGTCTCTCAGAATGCATCAATAGATGAAATAAAGAAAAACTACAAAAAGTTAGCTAGGGAAAATCATCCAGACCTTAATCCAGGTGATCCAGAAGCTGAGAAAAAATTTAAAGATATATCCGAAGCTAGTTCTATCCTTACTGATGAGCAAAAGCGACAGGAATATGATCAAGTACGGGCTATGGGGCCATCAGCTTTTAGCGGTCAAGGTGGTGGATTCAACGCCGAAGATCTTGGAGATATATTTGGTAATTTAGGGGATATTTTTGGTTTTGGTGGAGCTGGAAGAAGGAAAGGCCAGAGTTATCAAACTAATTTAACTATCTCATTTGTAGAATCTGCATCTGGTTTAGAAACAAATGTTCCACTAAGGAAAGAGGTTGCCTGTTCAGACTGCAGGGGGAATGGTTCAGAAAATGGAACTGCATATCATACATGTAATATTTGTGGAGGTTCGGGTCAAACAGCTTCAAATCAGGGTTTTTTCTCCTTTGCACAGCCATGTCAAGCATGTAGAGGTCAGGGAAGTGTTATAGACAAGCAGTGTAAAACTTGTAAAGCACAAGGGGTTGTAATCAAGAGTGAAACAATCAAAGTAAAGATTCCTGCCGGTGTAGATAATGGAACAGTTATCAGACTTCGTGGGTATGGCGGTACAGGTGACAATGGTGCTCCAGATGGGGACTTGCTTGTACAAATAGCTGTTGAGCCACATAAATATTTTAAAAGAAGTGGTAGTGACTTAGTGTTAGAAGTCCCACTTCTATTTACAGAAGCAGCATTAGGTGCAACAATTAAAATTCCAACCTTAGAAAAACAAATATCACTTAAAATTCCTTCTGGAACACCCAGTGGTAAAACTTTTAAAATTAAGGGTGAAGGAATTACTCCTCAAGGAAGGAGATCAGGAGATTTGTATGTAAAAGTTTATTTAAATCCCCCACAAAATCTTTCAAGATCAGCTAAAAAACACTTGGAAAGCTTTAGAGACCAATTTGAATCTGGAGACACTCCTAGAGATTATTTATATGAATAGAGAAAGTTCTACTGCGATTTATTTTATATCAGTAGCTTCTACGCTTTCGGGCATACACCAGCAAACTATAAGAAGTTATGAAGAAAAAGGGCTTATCAAACCTTATAGAACTGGTGGAGGAACTAGAAGATACTCTCAAGGTGATATAGATAAACTAATTCAAATTCAGGATTTATCTCAAAGAGGAATCAATTTAGACGGAATAAAAATAATTTATGAGATGAGAGATAAAATTGAAGAACTTCAGAATAAGATTATTTCTTTAGAAAATGAAATTTCAAACCAAAAAATTGATTCTAAAACCAAAGAGAAAGAAATTCATCAAAGCTACAAAAATGAAATAGTAAAAAAAACTGAGAAAACAATTAGAAGAACCCCATAAAGTAAATTTTATGGATACGGGAAATATTATTTCATTTTTACAAAAATTTAGTTTTGTTCGATTAATTGGTTCTGGAGAAAACTTGCTTATCTTTTTGTTTAGCTTTTATGCTTTGCAATAAATGCATCAATCTTATTTTCTAAAATGGGAAGTGTTATTCCCCCATCGCATAAGACTTCATCATGAAAGTATCTAATATCAAATTTTTCACCAAGGGCGTTTTCAGCTTTTCTTCTTTGTTCTTCTATTTTTAGTTGACCCATCTTGTAGGAGCAAGCTTGTCCTGGCCAGGCAATATACCTATCAGTTTCAACATTTGCATTTAGCTCTTCTATTGGTGAGTTCGCTCTAAAAAATTCTACAGCCTTATCTCTGGACCAGCCCATACCATGCATACCTGTGTCTAGTACTAAACGACACGCCCTCCATGCGTCATTACCAAGTCTTCCAAGTTGTTGTACGTCATTGGAGTAAAGACCCATTTCATTAGCTAGTTGTTCTGAATATAATCCCCAGCCTTCAACAAAAGCGGTTGAAGCAACATATCTTTGAAAATCTGGAACATCTTGTAACTCTACAGCAATAGTCCTATCTAGATGATGTCCAGGTATTGCTTCATGGAAAGCAACAGATTCAGCTTCAAAAATACTTTTCGTTTCAGCTTTGTAAGTATTTAAAAAGTAAGTTCCATCTCTAGACCCATCAGGTAATGGTGGATAGTAATAAGCAGGTGGTGCATGCTGTTCAGCCGCAGAAGGTACTGGAAGAACTTTGCAGGGAGACTTTGGAAATACAGTAAACCATTCTCCTAGAGGTTTATATGCTCTCTCTATAGTGTCAACGGCTAGTTGTAACATTTGTTCCTTACTTTCGTACCTCATAGATGGGTCCGTTTGCATTTTATGAATTACATCTTCAGGTGTATTGACTTCATCAAAGACATCTTTTCCTATTTCAAAAAACTCTTTTTTCAATCTTTCAATTTCTGACATACCAATTTCATGCACTTCTTTTACGGTTGTATTTTTATGACCTGTAAATTTTCTCAGACTTCTTAAGTAAGAATCTTCCCCTCCTTCGATCCACATAATTCCTGGTTTATCATCAGACCTACCACTAGGAAGATGTTCCGTTCTTAGAAGTTCTAAGTATGATAAAACACTCGGTCTAATGTGAGTTTCAATAATTCCCATTGCTTTATCTTTCCAATTAGAAATTTCAGATTCAGAAATCGCTGGTGCGAAATTAACTAAAAGTAATGGATCAGCTTCAAGATTTGTATCTAAGTAGTTTTCTAGTTGGTCAATGGTTCTTAAAAGATTCCTCTCGGTAGCCACCCTATTGTTTTCCAATCCTAGTTTCTGAACACTCGATATTTGACTAAATAATCGTTTGTAAAGTTCTAATCTTTTTAAAAGTAAATCTGCCGACTCCAAGTCTGGAACAAATATTTGCTGATTGTAATCAATTAAAAAGCCAGTAAAACCTGCAACACCAGCTGAAAATTCCCAACTCCTATCTAATAAGGAATCTTTTTGTGAACTAAGTGCAAACTCAAGCATTCCATGGGTGACTTTTTCTCTATTAGTAAGAGAGCCAAAATCAATCTCATTTAATCTAGATATTGCTTCTTTTACTGATTGTGTTTCTTGATCAAACTTTTCTTCCGTGAGTTCTTCAATTTTATCAAAATAGCTTTTGTGACCTCGCATTATTGCCGAAGTAGGTGAAGAGTCTAAGGAGTGTTGAAAAAAATCATTTGATAACTTTACTAACTGTTCATTTGCCATTATTTTCCTTTTTTAAGTTTTGAATTTCTATCTCTAGTTTATCTAGTTTTTTTGCTAAATCATTCATGGTTATATCCCTATCTCCGAAACTTGAAATAAAATAAGAAGATACTGCTGCGGTAATTGTAGCAATAAACCCTATGCCCATAATCATTAAAGCACTTGCAATAATACGACCAAGATTTGTAAGTGGAGTAATATCTCCATAACCAACTGTAGTAATGGTTACGAGAGCCCACCACAAGCCATCACTGTAAGTCTGCACATCTGGTTCTGATATGTAAAAAAGAAATCCAAAGAATAAGACAATACCTATGGTTGCGTAAACGATAAATCTTAATCCTTTTGAGTCAAATATAGCTTTTACGGTCGAAGCAAATCGATTTAATAAAGCTGCCAATCTAAAAAATCTTAATCCGTTTAAGAGTCTCGGAAGTCTTGCAAATCTTAAAAATCCAGAAGACTCTAAGCCCTCTGGAACAATTGGAAATGAAAAAATTACAATAACTAACTCTATTTTGTGAGATTTTATGAACTCTATCTTGTTTTCAGAAAAGTAGAATAAGACTGCATACTCGGCTAAAAAAACTGACCATATTCCCCAGTTTAAATATAAAGCTACTGGCTCTAATGACTGTTGTGTATACTCAATTACCAAAACAGGTATCAGCATTAAAACAGAAATCATTACGGGAACTTCAAAAAACTTTTCTGCTTTTTGATATAAATTTTTAGGCATAAAGCATTATAAAACTAATTTAAAAGCTTTTAATTAGAAACTGCTCTAATAAAATTGATTACATGAAGAAAGTTTTATTAAACATGTTGCTGCTTACCGTATCAACATCTTTTTTGCTTATTTTTTTATACCCTCAAAAGATGAGCGAAGAGTTTCAAAGTTACGAAATAATGATACCTCAAGTAAAGACTCCAGGGACAACCATCTATATTCCATCTCAAGAGGATCGAATAAATAAAATTAGGTTGCTGGTAGAAAATTACAACATGCCCTCATTTTCGAAAAATCTAGATACGTATAGTGAAATTCTTGTAAATGACATAGAGATTCAACTGAGTGAAATAGCATTAAAAAATTCAGCAATATATGCAGCTAGAAGATTTAATAAATTTAAAGAGGAGCATAATCAGATTAGGGGGATCTACCTAAATGGATATTTGTTCAACAATCCGACTAAAAGAGCAAGCATAGATGAGATATTGACTATTACTGATATAAATACACTTGTAATTGATGTGAAGACTGACAATGGTCATATACTTTTTGATACTGATATAGACGAGGTTTTAGATCTCTCTAATGAAAGAGTTAAATTCACTAAAGATGACATACAGAAACTTAGAGATATTAAAGACCTTTATTTAATTGCTCGGTTGGTTGTGTTTCAAGATCCTATATTTGCAAAAGTTTTTCCAGATGAAGCAGTCTTTGACTCAAGATTAAATAAACCGTATTCACAAAATGGTCAATTCTTTTTAGATCCGTCGAGTACAAAAGTTCAAAATTATATTATAAATATTGCGGTGGAAGCCTGCAGACTTGGTTTTGATGAAATTCAATATGATTACATCAGATATCCCGACTCAAATAGTCAATTTATGCAGTTTGATACTAAAACTGATTTTGAAAATAGGGTAAATATTATTAATGCATTTCTCTCAAAATCTAGACAGCTTATTCAGAATGAGGGTTGTTTACTTTCAGCAGATACTTTTGGCTATATTCTGACCAATAAACAGGACGGGGGAATTGGTCAGAATCTAGAAACTATTGTTGAAAATGTAGATTTTATATCTCCAATGGTTTACCCATCACACTATTCAAACGGTTCTTTTGGCTACGACAACCCTAATAAGTATCCCTATGAGGTCATAACAGCTGCTCTAACAGATGCATTGGAAAGAGGTGTGAATAAGGATAAAGTTAGACCTTACTTGCAGGGTTTTTGGCATAGTAATGAAGATATAAAAAATAATATTAAAGCTGCTTCAGACTTAGAGATGGACTGGTTGATTTGGAACATATTATCGGTGTACGAATTAGATTCATTTACTAAACTAAGTGAATGACATTAAAAAATACTTTTAAAACAAATCTAGATTCCATTCATAAGCAACTTACAGAAGTTAGTGATTGGATGTACGAAAATCCAGAACTGGGATTTAATGAGTTTAAAACATCAGAATATTTAGTTAATTTTATTGAGTCTTTCAATGGAAAGGTTGCTTATCCAACTGGAGGTCTTGATACTGCTTTTGAAGTTACCTACGGCAATGAAGGCCCACTTGTCGTCCTGTGTGTTGAATATGATGCTTTACCTGAAATTGGCCATGCATGTGGTCATAATGTAATTGCAACTGCATCAATTGGTGCCGGCCTAGCTATTAAAGATCTTGCAGATGAGTTGGGTATCAGAGTTAAGTTACTTGGTACACCTGCAGAGGAAGGTGGCGGTGGAAAAATTATACTCTTGGAGAATGGAAATTTTGAAGATGCTGTATGTTCTATGATGATTCACCCAGGAGTTGAAAATGTTGTGAATCCAACTTTTACAACAATCCAACAATACAAAGTTGAATTTTTCGGTAAAGATGCTCATGCTGCTGGAGCACCTGAGCAAGGTATTAATGCTTTAGATGCACAAATCCAACTTTTTGTAAATGCATCAACCTATAGACAGCAAATGGTATCCACAAATAGAATGCACGGAGTTATTACTAACGGTGGCTTTAAGCCGAATATAATTCCCTCATACACAAGTTCAGAATGGTACCTCCGAGCACTAAATGAAGATGATCTGTTAAAAATTGAAAGTGATTTTAAAAATTTTGTAAATGCAGCTGCAATGTCCACTAAATGTGATGTAAAGATAGAGTCACCAGACTATAGGTATACGGAAATTGATAATAATAAAGTAATGTATGAACTCTATAAAGAAAACTCTTTATCCGTTGATAGAAAGATGATACTGCAGAGTGAGGCCGCTAGGCCAGGTCTGGGGTCTACAGATATGGGAAATGTATCTTTAGCGATGCCATCTATTCATCCAATGCTCTCAATAGATTCTGGTGATGCTGTTAATCACCAACCTGAGTATGCAGCCGCTACGTTAACCCCTGGAGGGCATAAAGCAATATATGATGGAGCATACGCAATGGGTGCAACAATTATTGATTTAGCTGAGAAAAATCTTTGGAGTGAGCTTTAAAGAATCTGGCTCAAGAATAGCTTTGTTCTATCACTCTTTGGATTGTTGAAAAACTCATCTGGTGTGTTTTCTTCAACAAGTTGACCATCATCAAAAAGCATTACTCTATCTGCAACCTCTTTTGCAAAACCCATTTCATGGGTGACAACAATCATTGTCATACCTGATTTGGCCAGTTCTTTCATTACATCTAATACTTCTTTAATCATTTCAGGGTCTAAAGCTGATGTTGGTTCATCAAATAACATTATCTTTGGTTCCATAGCTAAAGCTCTCGCTATTGCTACTCGTTGTTGCTGTCCACCTGAAAGTTGTCCTGGAAACTTATCTGCTTGTTCTGGAATTCCTACACGTTCAAGTAATTCCATAGCTTTTTCTTCAGCTTCGGTTTTGCTCTTTTTTCTTACCCAAATAGGAGCAAGTGTGATGTTTTGTAAAACAGTAAGGTGTGGGAATAAGTTAAAACTCTGAAATACCATTCCTACCTCTGAACGAATAGCTTCTATGTTTTTTAAGTCATTAGTTAACTCGATACCGTCAACAAATATCTGGCCATCTTGATGCTGTTCCAGTCTGTTTATACACCTTATGAAAGTTGATTTACCAGAGCCTGAAGGTCCTGCAATAACTAAAACTTCTCCCTCAGCAACGTCCATGCTTATACCCTTAAGCGCTTGAAAGTCACCGTACCATTTTTTAACGTCAACTGATTTGATTATGCTCATATTTATCTCTCCCCTAATCCTAATCGTTTCTCAATTTTCATGCTTCTTCTTGCGAAGCTGTATGTAAATATCCAGTAAAATATTGCACAAAAAAGTATGTTTTCTTGTATTGTTCCTAAAAAGTTAGCACCTTGTGATTGGTTAGGAATAACTTTTGATCCAATATATAGAAGGTCAAATAATCCTACAATAGCTACCAAACTTGTATCTTTAAATAGACTTATAACCTGGCTGACAATTGGGGGGATAACAGCTCTTAATGCTTGTGGCATAATTATTAATGTTATTCTCTGTAGCGTGCTCAATCCCACAGCATCAGCTGCTTCAAATTGACCATTACTAATCGACTGTAGTCCACCTCTAACATTTTCTGCTAAATAAGCTGAACTAAAGATAGCAGTAACAACTATTGCTCTTAACACTTCATCAAACTCTACTCCTTTAGGTAGAAAGAGTGTGAGCATAACGCTTCCGAAAAATAGCCATGTAATGAACGGAACGGATCTTACTAATTCAATTACTGCAGTACAAATTATCCTTATAACTGGAAGTTTAGAGGTTCTTCCTAGAGCTAGAATAACTCCAAAAGGAAAAGAGATAGCAATTCCGAAAAATGCAATTAACCACGTTAGTGTAAATCCACCATAGATTGAAGATCCAGGAACTACTATTAACGATTCGGATGATGCTCCTCTCATTAGCAATATGAGAATAAAGACTGTTACGCTCCATACAATTGAAAGATTTTTTGCCGACTCTTTGGAATTAGCAATTGTTGGAGCTACGGAAACTAAAAGCCATGTGATGAAAAATAGTATTTTTAACTGTCTTAGTACTGGTAGAAAGAACATCACTACCGATAAAACCAACATTCCATAAGTGATGTATCTTTGATAAGGTACTATTTTCTCACTACTTAATGTCCTTATTGCAAGAATACCCAGTATTGAGAATGCCGCTGCAATAGGTATATCTAGTGTTAGGATGTTTGACATTCCAAAATCTGGTTTTCTATATATCCAAGACACTATTACTAAAGGAGCGAGAACCCATGAGGAAAGAATTAATCTACTCATAGAATTTTTACCTTTTGTTTTTAAGAAGCTTCCTGTGAGATATGCAAAAATCATAAAGCCAAAAATAATTGTCCAAGGAATGGTTGTTGTATTGGCTAATGGGAGGAATGGGTCTGGATCTACCCTTTCGTTTGATGATGTGAAGGTTACAGTAGGAACTTTTATGATCCAAATCGAACCAACAAGCAAAGATAGGTATAAAAAGCTAATTCTATCTCTTACAACCTCGTTTTTTGGATAGGTTTTTCTTAATAAATACACGGTAAGAATTAAACCAATACCTACAGCAAGACAAATATATCTAGTATTGTTGCTAAAGACTTCTACAGTAGTTCCCTCAACATCTACAGAAGTTGGTGCAATCAAAACAATGAACAGGAAGCTACTTATCCCTTTTAGTAGTCCGTCACACCATTCTTTTATTATTACTTTTTCTTTGAGAGAATTGAACCCCCAACTAAGTCCTAATAAAAATATTAATAATCCAACGGTTATCCATACCCTTATGAAGTCTGATTCTGGATACGCCTGCACCATGTATAATTGTAAATTATATGTAACTGCAGTCCACTCTCTCTCTGGAGAGATGAAAAATCCAATTATCGCTCGAAATACACTCACTACAGCAGCGATAGAAAGTACAGTCAGAATAGAGGAGCTTATGCTTGAAAATAAATTTTCTTTAAGCCATCTTGATACTCCAGCAAACTGTACTTCTGGTGGACTTTCTAGGGTTTGATTATCTTGCATTACCTTTCCACCATCTTCATTTTTCTATTGTAATAATTAATTATTGAGGATAAGACAAGACTTACTGTTGAGTAGAAGGCCATCCATATTAAGAAAACAGCTACTGTTTGACCTTCTTGGTTATATATAGTTTGCCCAACAGCAACAATCTCGGGAAATGCTACAGCAATTCCTAATGATGTATTCTTAGCTAGATTAAGGTATTGATTTCCCATTGGTGGCAACATAATCCTAAGTGCCTGAGGTAATACAATTAACCTTAAAAGTGTGCTTCTTTTTAAGCCCAATGATAATCCAGCTTCTGATTGGCCTTTTGCAACTGCCATGATTCCAGATCTTACAACTTCTGAAATAAAAACTGAAGTATAGATGATTACACCCATCCATGTTGCAAAGTAGCCTACGCTCATCACTTTTCCTACATCGGGTGAATACCTACTAAATTTTGATTGTCCAGCTTGTATTATTTCTGGATAACTTAACGTAAATGGTTCTCCAGTAAGTTCCCAGTTAAGTCTATTTTGAACACCATCTAGAAATTGTGGTATTCCCCAATCTGCTTTAAAGAAAGGTTCATCTCCTACAAGAAAATCTGAAATCGTAATACCGAAAGGCAGGAATAGACCTATTGCAAGGATTAGAACTAGTAACCCCGCCATGATAATTTTAAAAATGTCATCATCTGTAAGAATTCCTCTGTTTTCTGCACTTCTTGTTCTTTTAATTTCCTTTGAAATGTATTTATATGAATAATAAAAGCCGATAAATATTATTAGCGACTGAATTCCAATTCTGGGTAATAATTCAAAACCATCGGATAACAGTGATGCTGCAAAACCTATAACTCCTACAGCTTTATAACCGCCAAACCATCCTGCAACGTTCCATAATATAAATGTTATAAATGAGGCTATGCCTGGATAAGCTTCTCTTCCTTCAGACTCCATTACAGAAACCCTCCATTTAAAAATTCTCCTGGCTGCAATGAAAGATAAAATAAACCAAACACCAAATAACCAGCTACTTTCCTGAGCATCAAGCCAAGGAAAAGCTATACCCTTTGCACTAATATCAAATATCATTTCTCCACGGTCATACTCTTCTGGTCTTGGGAAAGATAAAATGACAGCTTGCCAAAAAAATATCTGTACTAATAAAGGTATATTCCTAACTGTTTCCACAAGTCCTGAAGATGATCTTTGTACAACCCAGTTTTTAGAAAGTCGTGCAACACCAATTACTGTACCAAGAATAGTTGCTACAAAAATACCAGATATAGCAATACGTAACATATTAGCCATTCCAACCTGTAAAGCCTGTAAACCTGACTCGGGATATGTTACAAAGCCTTCGGAAATAAGAACACCGGGAGTAGTACCAAGAAATCTCCAAGAAAAGGGCAAGTTAGTTGCATTTAGGTTTTCAATTGCTTGAGATACAAAATTACTAATTAAGTTAAAAAGAAAGAGCAAAAAAGCAATCTGTCCTGCCCATTTTAGAAATCGTACATCTCTCCAAAAAGCTTTGTTAAATTTCATATTTTTTTTCAGTCATCAGTATTAGAAAAGGATAGCACCCGAGTAACTACATTTCTAGGCAGTTTTCAAAGAATAAAAAAAAGGGGTCCTGAGACCCCTTTTTTAAAACATTTAAGTTTTTACCTTGCAGGTGGTGCGTAAATTAATCCGCCATCTGTCCAAGGTGCGTTAGCTGAACCTTCTCTATAAAGTCCGACTGGATTTAAGTTCTTTGAATAAATCTCGTCGTAGTTACCAACTTGCTTGATAACGTTATAGTAAGCATCTGCACTTAAGCCCATGCTTGTTTGAAGTTCACCATCATTTTTTCCTGTAAGACGTCCCATTTCTGGATTAGCCTCATAGTCAAATGAATCGATGTTTGCACGTGTTACACCATATTCATCAGCGATGAATGTAGCATATACTGTCCAGTTAACAATGTCTGCCCATTGGCTATCGTTTGAACGATAAACAGGTCCAAGAGGTTCTTTAGAGATTGGTGTAGCTGGGAAAATTGCCCAGTCATTCATCTTATCCTCTTTAGCTCTGTTACCAACAAGACCGGAACCATCTGTAGTTACAAGATCACATTCTCCAGCTTTGAATTTCTCCATAGCTTCTGGGAATGCTTCAACTGTTACAAGCTCTATAGTTGCTCCTACAAGACCTGCTCCTTCAGTAATGTTTTTCTCTGTTGTTGTTCCAGCATTTGTACAAACTCTTAAACCGTCGATATCAGCAAGAGATGATGAGCCTGAAAGTCCGTCGGAATTTCTACCCATTAACTGTTGTCCATCATAATAAGTTGTTGGTCCAAAATCGTTACCTAGGTCGGTATCACGAGATTGTGTCCATGTTGTGTTTCTTATTAAGAGGTCAACTTCACCGGCTGACAATGCTGTAAATCTTTCAGCAGCTGTCAAAGCAGTGAACTCAACTTTACTGTAATCCCCGAATACTGCTGCTGCTACTGCATAACAGTAGTCTGCATCAATACCGGTTACAGAACCGTCGGCTTGAGTCTCTGAGAACGCTACAGCAGAACCTGAAACACCACACTTGAGGAATCCTCTGTCGGTAACTGTTTCAAGAGTTGTTTTTTCAACAACTACTTCTACTGCCGCATCTTCTGTAGTATCCGTAGCGCAAGCTACAGCTACTAATGCGAGTACAAGCAGAGATACGATTGTTTTTTTATTCAATGTTTCTCCTTTTAATTAAAAGTAGACTACTTCATTGCAAAGTAATCTAATCTAAATATAGTAATAGAAATTTCTCTTAATAAGTCTAAATATTCATTTAATGTATAAATAGTTGCAATTATTTTCTAAATGACTAACAAATCAGTAAAGATAAATAAAAATAACCATTAAAATTTGAAGTTGTACATAAGGAGTTCAAATGACTGCCACTGTAGTTCTCGGAGCCCAATGGGGAGATGAGGGTAAGGGTAAAGTCACAGATTTTTTTGCTTCCTCAGCCGATTATGTTGTTAGATTTCAAGGTGGAAACAATGCTGGACACACTATTGTCGTTGGGAATGAAAAACTTGCACTTTCTTTAACTCCTTCTGGAGTCTTATATCCTGATTGTGTACCTGTAATTGGATCAGGTTGCGTAGTGGACCTAGGCTTTCTAAAACAAGAGCTTGCAATGCTTAACTCCAAAAATGTAAGTACACAGAAATTAGCCATCTCTCCAAATGCACACCTAATTATGCCCTATCACAAATTACTTGATGAGCTTATTGAGGAGAGCTTAGGAGAAAACAAAATTGGAACAACAAAAAAAGGTATTGGACCTTGTTATGCCGACAAAATTCAAAGAAACGGTATTAGAGTACAAGATTTACTAAATGATGAGATCTTTGCACAAAAGGTGAAAATAAATGTGAAAGAAAAGAATCAAATCTTAACAAAAATCTATAACAAAGACCCTCTAGATCCTGAGGAAATAATTAATGAATTTAAAATCTACAAAGATATTGTTAACAATCATGTAAAAGATACTTCTTTAATGATATCCGATGCAATAAAAGCAAATAAAAATATTTTATTTGAAGGAGCTCAAGGAACTTTACTTGATATCGATCATGGAACATATCCTTTTGTTACAAGTTCAAATACATCATCGGGTAATGCAGCCACAGGGTCTGGTATTGGACCGCTGAATTTAGATAAAATTGTTGGTGTTACTAAAGCTTATATTTCTCGTGTTGGAAGTGGTCCCTTTATAACTGAGCAAAAAAATGAAATTGGTGAATACTTAATTGAAAAGGGAGCCGAGTTTGGAGTAGTCACAGGTAGAAGAAGGAGGTGTGGCTGGCTTGACCTAATTTCTTTAAAATATTCAGTAAGGGTTAACTCTTTGAGTGAATTATTTATTACAAAACTAGATGTCCTTTCAGGGCTTGAAGAATTAAAACTTGGAATTGGTTATAAAAATGGAGATGAAATAATTAATGATTATCCATATGAACAAAATATGCTTTATGATGCTCAACCAATTTATGATACTTTTGAAGGTTGGAGTGAGGATATCACTTCAGTGAAAAAATTTAATGACTTACCCGAGAATGCTAAAAAATATATAAATGCTATTGAAGAATATATTCAAATTCCAATAACTTTTATATCTGTTGGACCCGAAAGGAATCAAAATATAGTTATCACTGATGATTGAAAGATACCAATACCCCGAAATTGAAAAAATTTGGAATGATCAAAACAAATTTGATACATGGAAGCTTGTAGAGCAAAGATACCTTGAGACTCTTGAAGAAAACAATATTTCTCCTGGTGGTATTTCTTCAATCATTGAAAAAACTGAAGTTTTAAAGGAAGAGGTTTACGATAGAGAGAAAATCACAAATCACGATCTAGCATCCTTTGTAGACATACTTCAATCTAAAGTTGGTGATAATTCAAATTGGATTCACTATGGGCTTACTAGTTCTGATGTAGTTGACACTGCAAATAGCTTATTAATAAAAAATTCTTTATCTGTAACTATTGGATTACTAGATGAACTTTTAATACAGATTGAGGCTAAGGCAAAGCAAGAGATGAATACACCTGTAGTTGGTAGAACTCACGGGGTGTTCGCTGAAACAACTTTTTTAGGAAATATATTTGGTAATTGGCACCACGAAATAAAAAGAAATAAGGAGCGCTTAGAAGGGTGTGTAGAAACTATTGCTATAGGTAAACTAAGTGGGCCTGTTGGGAATCACACTGTCGTAGATGAAAATATTGAAAAACTAACTCTGAATAAACTTGGACTAAAACCTGAAATCTTTGCTAGTCAGATCGTTGCAAGAGACAGATATGCAGAAGTTGTGACGAGTCTTGCAATCCTTGCTAGTAGTTTTGAAAGAGTTGCAACAAATATTAGGGGTTACCAGCGATCAGAGGTTTCGGAGCTAAGTGAACCTTTCAAGGATGGCCAGAAAGGTTCATCAGCTATGCCTCACAAAAAAAATCCAATAACAAGTGAAAGGATTACTGGATTAGCAAGAGTTGTTAGGGGTTACGCCTTAAGTAGTATGGAAAACATAGTTCTTTGGCATGAACGAGATATTTCTAATTCCTCTGTGGAAAGAATTATCCTTCCAGATGCTTTCAACTTACTTTGTTTTATAACGAAAGATTTAATAGAAATTTTTGATGGTCTTCACATAAACTATAAAGCTATAGAAAAAAATCTAAATGATGCCGAAGATAAGTTAAGTAGTCAAAAAATTCTTTCAGCCTTAGTAAAGAATGATATAGATAGAGATGAAGCATATAGATCTATTCAAGAACTGACGTTTAAAAATTTTTCAACCAAAGATATGGTAAATAAGTTATCTGAAACATTTAAGGTTGAAGTAAATTTAATTACAGATTTTATTGAAAACGAAACTTCAATTGAAAATGATAAAATGTCTTTCAATAATAAGTTCAAATAAATTGAAAAAGTTTTATAAAAAATATTTAGAAATTAAAGAAGAGTTAAAAGAATTAAACTTTAACCAAGAAGGAGTCTTTGATTCGGTAATTGCTCCGCTCTTTTTTGTAGTGATTAATAATTTTACAACTCTTAATCACGCAATCTTATTTACAGGTATTTTGCTATTACTTTTATTTCTATATCGGCTTTTAAGAAAACAAAATTTAAAATTTGTTTTTTACGGATTAATTGGGACCTTAGTAGCGCTTCTCCTAGCGAGAGTTCAAGGAAGTGCCTCTGGTTTTTTTATTCCTGGAATTGTTAGAGATATTGCTATTGCTGTTGTTGGTTTTGCTTCAATAGTGATTAAAAAACCATTTACTATTTATAGTTCTAAAGCAATCAGAAAATGGCCTCAGGAGTGGTACCTTCATGAACTTGTTCGTCCTGCTTATACAAGAGTTGCAATTATTTGGACTTTATACTTGTCTCTAAAGGGTGGAATACAAATAATTTTTTTCAACTCACCTGAAATACTTGTCACTATTAAGCTTTTATCCTCAAATCAGACGACATTAATTTTGTTGGTCATTACCTATATCATTGGGCAAAATAAACTTCAATCTCTAGGTGGTCCGAGTGTTGAAGAATTTATTAACGACGTACCTGCCCCATGGAAAAGTCAACAAAAAGGGTTTTAGAGTAGGATTAAGATATGAATAATTTAACAGCATCTGATTTACCTACACTTGCCTATTTAATTGGAATTCTTATTGCTTCTTACTTGATACTTAGATCAATAGTTTTTCCAATTATTAAACGTGGAGCAAGCAAAACAACTACCTATATAGACGACCTATTTTTAGATAAAAAATTTTTAAATAGAGTTTCATATGTATTCGTTTTCGTTTTATTTAATTTTTTAATTGCGACACCCCAATTCAATTTAGAAATACTTAATACTGAAATTTCTAAAAGAGTCTCTAGTGCACTCTTAACATTATTCGTTGGCCTTACTCTGCTCGAAATGTTGAATGTATTAAATAAGGTTTCGGAAAATATTAACTCATTGAAAAATAGACCAATTAAAGGCTATGTTCAGATTGTTAAAATTGTAGTTAACTCATTCATGTTCATAATCATTTTTGCAATAATGACTGGCCAACCAGTTAGTTATTATATAAGTGGTTTAGGTGCCCTTACAGCAGTTCTATTGTTGGTTTTCCAGGACACAATCTTATCATTTATAGCATCGGTACAAATTGGCCAGAATAACATAATTAATAATGGGGACTGGATTGAGGTACCAGAATATGGGGCTGATGGAGATGTTATAGATATTGCCTTACATACAGTTAAAGTTCAGAACTGGGATAAAACAATTACAACAATTCCTACTTCAAAAATCGTAACCACATCTGTAAAAAACTGGCGAGGAATGTCAGAATATGGAGGAAGAAGAATTAAAAGATCTATCTCCATTGATATATCAAGCGTTAGGTTTATGGAGCAAAAAGATATTGATAAGCTAATGAAAATCTCTACTGTAAATAAATATCTCTCTACAAAAATAAAAGATATTGAAGAATTCAACTCTTCAGTTGATGAAGAAAAAGAAAAAAGAAAACTTACTAACCTTGGAACTTTTAGGGCATATCTTGTTAAATATTTACAAAATCATGATGGTCTCAACACAGAAACTATGACTTTATTAGTGAGACAACTATCGCCAACTTCCACTGGAGTTCCTGTAGAGTTATATACTTTTACAAATACAATTGATTGGGTTGAGTATGAAGGTATACAATCTGATATATTTGACCATATATTTGCAGTATTGCCAAAATTTGGACTCAGAGCTTTTCAGGATGGTACTGTGGAGGCTGCTGCCGCAAGAGGTTTACCAATAATTGATTCGGAAATATAAATTATTTTTCGAGAAAAGAAATGGGAAAAAAGTTTTCTTAAATTTTATAAAAAACTTTTCTAATTTTTCTTTAGAGTGTTCTTTGGCCAAAAGAGACTGAGAATTCCAAAAAGAATTAATAGATAATTTAAATAATTCCCCCATCTTGTATAAAGTGTTACGGTATTTGAAGTTTTAATTTTTTCAGTTAATACTGCATCCATAAAAAGACCTGTTGAACTGTAAATTTCTCCATCAATTCCACTTATAAAGGCAGATTTTCCTGTTATTGCGGCATGAGCAATATCTCTATTATTTGAGATTGCATTAGCTCTAGACATCAATATAAATTGGTCTGACATTCCACTCTTTCCATAGCTTGCCTGATTTGTTAAGATTACAACAACCTCTGCTCCTTGAATAACACTATTTCTTATATATCTGTCAAAAGAACCCTCAAAAGAAATTACTGTGGAAATTTTAATATCATTTTTATTAGTCGAGAAAACTTCTTGTTGAGTACCTCGAACCATATCCCTGGGGACAAGAGAAAGAGGAGGTATCCAATCTAAGTATTTTCGAAAAGGAATATATTCTCCAAATGGTACAGGATGCTGCTTTAAGTATTCTCCACCAATTTTTCCATTTTCATTTATAAAGATTCCATAATTCTCGAATTCACCCGGAGCGGATGGCCTATCTCCTCCAATTAAAATTGCTGCATTAAGTCTTTCTACTTCAGAAATTATCTCTTTTAGTGTCTCGGCATTATTCTTTGGATCATTTTTAAACCCACTAGAACTTTCAGCCCAGAGTATAAGCCTTGGGATTTCATCTTTAAATTTTGGTTTACTCTCTAAAGATTTGGTAAGTAAGAGATGATTATCATAAATCCGTTGCCTCTCATCTTCACATTTATTCTTTGCACCAGGGCAGGGACTATTACCCTGAATAATTGAGACTTCAATTTCTTTGATGGGAGAATCAACTGTTGATAATGTTGTAAAGACTAAAGGAACAATTAGGAAAACTAATAATATGGGGAGTCTCTTTAGCTCAACACTTGAATTGTTTCTATTTCTAATTAAAAGATATAAAAATAATATAAGACTCTCTATTAGTAAGGAGTATCCAATCGGTCCAAATGTTTTGAAAATCTTAGGAACGAAGTAAAAGAAGATATTATCTTGATATCCAGTTAATAAAACTGTTGAAGAGTACCCCCATGGAAAGCCTCCAAAGGGGAAGTAAGATCTTAATAATCCAAAACCGCTTATTACTCCAATTAAAGCGAATAAATTATAATTAGTTTTTGTACCTATGAAAGCAAGTAACTTACTGAATAAGCCGTACATCAAACCCATAAGAATTGTTAAAGGAACCCATGCCTCATACCCAATTGATTGAATTCCAAATAAAATTACCCCATAAGCAATGCTTCCAAAAATAAACCCTTTCGTGAATACTTTTTCAATTTGAATTATCGAACTGTAGAAATAATAGATTGCAGGAAATATTAAATACCAGTAGTCGAATGGAGGGAAGCTTAAAAAATATAATATCCCTGCGAATATTGCTTTGAATAACATATGTTCACATCTTAGTAATTAGTATCGATGAAATAAATTAAAATAATGCCCTAAAGATTACAACTCCTCCTGAAAATATAGAAAAGTAAGTTACCATATCGGCAATAAGTTTATCTGACACCTTGGAAAATAGTAGGCTTGAAAATCGTACCCCAAGTAAAACTGGTAAAACAAGATACATAAACAAAACCAAGTGGTCTTGTACAAAATTTCCAGTAAATGCCAATAGAGAAAGAGTGATCAGTATTCCTAAGGTAAAAACAGCATTTAGAGAAGGTCTAAATTCACTTCCTTTAGTTCCTCTATATAAAATTGCTACAGGTGGACCCCCGATTGCAGCAATCATCCCAAATATTCCTGAAAAAGTACCTGCAAGAAGTGAATTCATAGAGTTTCTTTTTACATTCCAACCAAAATACGAACCGAGTCCAGCACTTAGTACTATTACCCCCACAGAAATTGATAGTAAATTTGGGTCTAATGTTGTTAGGAATAGCAAACCAATTGGTCCACCTATAACTCTTCCACCAATAAGAAATTTCATGGGTTTCCAGTTAACTTTCGATTTTTCTCTAATAAAAAGTCTTAATGCTAAAGGAAGGCCCAAAAGAGAAAGTAGCTGAGGAACTAAGGCAGGTTCTATTTGGACAATAATTGGTGATGCAATGACTGCGAAACCAAATCCAAGAACACCTTGGACAGATGAGGAAATAAATAACAACAGTGCTATAAAAAATAGTTCAAAAATTGAAAGATCGAAAGGAATGTTCAACTAAGTGCTTTTTCTATGAGACTTAGTATCTCTCCCTCTTCAGTATGTCTTCCGGTTTCAAGCTTGGAGTAAATTAATTCTCCATTCAAATAAAATTCAAATACCCCACCTGATCCGGGAATCAAATTTATTGATTTAACTTTTTGTCCGTATTTTTCTAAAATGTCTTCAATCGTACTAACTGCACGAGGTGTGTAGTTTCAAACTACACAAAATTCAAGTTTGATATCCATATTAGAAATACTATCATAAAAAACTCAAAGGAGATAGATGTTTGATTATTCAGCAATAACAAAAATAGATTTAGAAAATGATATAAAAAATACTTTAAAAGTTGGTCTTGAGCAAATACAGAAGATTAAAAATGAAGATACCCCATCTCTAGATTTGTTTGATTTATTTGAGAGAACTCTTTCAGATTTATCTGGAAGAGTAGCTTTTATGGCAGATGTTAGCAAAGAAAAAGATATTAGAGACTATAGCAATAAGGCAGAGTCAATTATTGAAAATTTTTTATTAGAGGTTACAACAGATATAGAGCTTTATGAAAAATTCAAATCAATCAAAACAAATACTTTGGATAAAGAATCAGTCAAATACTTTAATGAGGTTATAAGAGACTTCATTGATGCTGGACATGAATTAGATCATGATAAAAAAACACGTTTAATTGAAATAGAAAAAAAATTAATTGATCTTGAAATTGATTTTTCGAAAAATATTGCAGCTGATAAGTCTGAAGTAATACTGAGTAAGTCTCAATTAAAGGGTTTGAGCATCGATGAAATGAATAATTTCAGAAAAGAAGAAGAAAACTTCATTGTGACAATGGCTTATCCTGATATAAATGCAGTTTTAGAAAATTGTCAGATTCGTGATTCAAGAGAAAAAGTGTGGAAGGCATTTAATAATAGAGCAGTATTGGAAAATTCACCTATTTTAAAAGAAGCGGTCGCTTTAAGAAATGAAAAAGCAACCCTATTTGGTTTTAATACATGGGCAGAATATAGACTTCAATACAGAATGGCGAAAAGTCCAGAAAATGTCGTAAAAATGTATGACAATTTAGTTCCTAAATTACAAAAGGCTGCACAAAATGAAAAAGTAGAGTTAGCAACTGACAATATTGAACCCTCAGATATAGCTCCTTGGGATATTAGATATTTTATTACAAAAAAAAGGAATAAACAGAGCCAGGTTGATAATAATGAGATAAAAAAGTATTTCTATATCCACAATGTAAAAGAAGCCATGTTCTCTATATGTGAAGATGTTTTTGAAATCTCTATTAATCAAGAAGACTCTCGTACAGCCTGGCATGAAGATGTTGAACTTTGGTCGATCTCAGATCAGAATAATAAAAAAATGGCTTATTTTTATTTAGACATGTACCCAAGAGAGGGAAAGTACACCCATGCAGCGGTTTTTGATATTTCACCAGGTAGTGCAGATGAAATGAACCTTCCAGTTTGTTCAATGGTAGCTAACTTCCCAAATCCAAATACGGGTAATGGTCTCATGACTTTTGATGAAGTAGAAACACTTTTTCATGAATTTGGCCATGTTCTTCATAACGGAATTGGAAAGTCAAAATTTGCTCGTTTTTTGGGAGCAAATGTTGAATGGGATTTTGTTGAAGCACCAAGTCAAATCATGGAACACTGGGTATGGAAGAGTGAATGCTTAAAAAGGTTCTCGAAGCATATTGATACTGGAGAAACACTAGATCATGATCTGTGCGTAAGGTTAAACTCCTCAAAAAATATAGGAATTAGCTTACTGACCCTTCGTCAAATTTCGTTTGGGCTAGCTGATCAACATTTACATGGAATAAATTTTAATGATTCGCTAGATGAAATTGAACAAGAGTCTCAAATTGTAACAACAATAAATTATCCCAACGACACTAACCATCTTGGTGCTTTTGGACATTTGTTGGGAGGATACGATGCGGCTTATTATGGTTACTTGTGGGCCGATATAATTGGTGATGATTTATTTAGCAGATTTGAGGATGAAGGCGTCTTGTCAAAAGAGGTTGGCATTGAGTATAAAACTAAAATTCTCTCAGTTGGTGGTTCCAAGGGTGCAGAAGAAATGGTTGAAGACTTTCTTGGTAGAAAGTGGAATGATGAAGCATTTTTGAACCAAAAAAAATTGGGTAATTTTTGAAGAAAAACTTGCATCCCGTGAATAATGTTGTTACCCTTGTGAATATATTCACAAAGTAAAAAGGAAAGAAATGACTGACGGACTAAAAGCAAGTCAAATTAAAGGCGGTATAAGGCCTTCTAAAAGTTTTGACCAAGGCAGAGTGTGCAAAGACGAATCATGCAGCACAAAACTTAGCATATATAACAAAAGAGATCATTGTTTTAATCACGCTCCCGTAAAATACCCTAGAGTAAGAGGACGTATTCTACAAGAAACTGCTTAATTCTAAATAACATCCCAAATACCTAAATAGTTTAAAAACCAAATTATATTAATGTAACATTATGGAGTTAAATTTCACTGTACCAGAGATAAGTTGTGGGCATTGTAAAGAAACAATCGAAAAAGCTCTGGATGTAACAGGTGTATCTAATTTAGATATAAATATCGAAACTAAAAATGTTTCTCTAACTGTATCTGATGGTGTCGAATTAAAAAATATAGAGTCGTTACTTGACGAACAAGGCTACTCTGTTGTCTCAAAATAGCAATACAGTATCACTCGACCTAGATGGTATGACTTGCGCGGCCTGTGCTGCAAGAATAGAGAGAGTCATATCGAAAAATGAATCAATAGAATCAGTTTCTGTAAATTTTCCTTTAAAAAAGGCAGTAATTAAATCTGATAAAGATTTTAATGTTGATAAAGTTATAGAAAAAATTAGTGCTATTGGGTACTCAGCAAAAGTTACAGATAATAAAGTTCCTGAAAAAGAAAACTACAGTAAAACTTTCCTTATACCTTTTTCTTCCCTAGCTTTCTCCGTAGGTGTCTCTCAAGCGTTTAATGCTAATAATTCATTTTTAGCATATTTGCTCGGTTTCACCGTCATATTTCTATTCGGTAGACGTTTTCATATTTCAGCAGTTAGAAAAATATCTCATTTTGAATTTAATATGGACACACTGGTATCTCTTGGAAGCTTAAGTTCTGTTGCAGTCTCTCTTCTCCCCTCTAGCAATAGTGATATGTTCCTTGATGCAGGAGCTTACATAATTTCATTTGTACTATTTGGTAAGGCAGTTGAAGATATTTCAATACAAAACTCTATCGATGTATCTGAAGCAATTAAAAATTCGAAGCCCCAATATGCCAAATTATTATCCAATGGAAAGATTATGGTGAAGAAAGTATCAGATTTAAATGGTGGAGACTTTATTGGCGTTTCTCCAGGTGAAATTATTCCGATTGACGGAATTATTACTGCTGGATCCTCCTCCACTAATGAAGACTTCCTTACAGGTGAGTCAAAGCCAATTAATAAAAAAACCGGAGATGGTGTTCTGGCTGGAAGTATTAATTTAGATGGATATATAGAAGTTGAAGTTAAAGATGGAGGTGTTTCGACATATGACTTTATAGAACAACTTATTTTAGAGGCACAATCTTCAACTCCATCTATTCAAAAAACTCTTGATAGGATAACTCAATTTTTCGTTCCAGGAATTCTTCTTTTAAGTATGTCTACTTTTTTGTATCGGTATTTATTAGAAGGTACTGATTTGATGAGATCATTAGAAATCGCAATCTCTGTCCTAGTAATTGCTTGCCCATGTGCACTAGGCTTAGCCACTCCGATAACATTATATAAAGCTTCCACCTTGGGTTATCGAGATGGATTTCTTTTTAAAAATTTTGATAAATTACAAAACGTAAAAAAAATAAATAAAATTATATTTGATAAAACTGGAACTCTTACGTCTGGCATTTTTAGCATAAAAAAAATAGACACCGAAAATACCAAATTATCAGAAAATGAGATTTTATCATACGTTGCAAGCTTGGAGATAAGGTCAAATCATCCTATCGCAAAAAGTTTACTCTTAGAATCAGAAAGAAGAAATTTGTCTTTTTTTTCTTCAGAGAATGTCAAAGAAGACATCGGATCTGGAATTCATGGATCAGTCAACGGGCTTGATGTTAGCATTGTCGGTAAAAATGAAATCGAGAATGTGCTTGAAGTAAAAATTGATAACCAACAAGCCTACATTCATCTTGAAGAAGACTTAACAGTAGATCAAGATTTAATAACTGAGATTAAAAAATACTATGAGATTTTAATTTTATCAGGTGATAGCTCAGAGAAAGTTTCTCTTCTTGCAAAAGAGTTAAGTATTAAGAATGCATTAGGGAGTCAAGCTCCCGAAGATAAGCTTGCCCATGTGAAGGCTATTCAAGAAACTGAAGGTGTTATTTTTATAGGTGATGGAGTTAACGACTCCCCTTCACTGCAACAAGCAGATGTTGCCATTACTACTTCAATAAGTAGCCAAATCGCACAAGCTTCTAGTGATATAGTTATTCATGAAGGTGGAATTGAAAAAATTCTTAATATAAGAGATTTAGCCGTAACAAGTAGTAGAAGGGTTAGGCAAAATTTATTTCTTGCATTTGTCTACAACAGTCTTATGATTCCAATTGCTGTTGCCGGAAGCATCTCTCCTAAGTTGGGAGCCTTAGCAATGGCTATGTCTAGTATTTCAGTAGTCTTGAACTCTTCAAGAAAACTAACAAATTAGTTTTTAGATAAATTCTTACAATGATTAATCTTTTGATATGGAAGATATAATTTGGAATCGAAAACCACTTCTATCTGAACCAGTAGCAGTCTTAGCATTTGAAGGCTGGAGTGATGCTGGCAACACTGCAAGTGGATGTATCGAGAATCTCTGTAATAACCATGACGTTGATCCGTTTGCAGAAGTTAACTCTGAAAATTTTTATAATTATCAAATGAGAAGACCTATTGTTGACGTCAAAGAGATTGGTGAAAGAAACTTTCACTGGCCTCAGACATCTTTTTATTCAATTGAAGATTATAAGTCAGCAAATGATATCATTTTAGTTTTTGGTGAAGAGCCATCGATGAGGTGGAAAACATATGCTGACAATATTGCTAATACACTGATTGAGTTAGGTGTAAAAAAAGCCGTTACACTTGGGGCATTTTTTGGTCAAGTAGCTCATACCTTACCTGTTCCTATTTTTGGTGTCAGTGATGATCCAACATTTAATTCTAGATACAATGTTTTACCTACTAACTATTCAGGACCAACTGGTATCACGAGTGTTGTTGGACATGAACTAAGAAATAGCGGAATAGAAACTTCTGGCCTTTGGGCGGCAGTTCCTCATTATCTAAGTTCAGGAGGTTATCCAAAGGGAATAAGTGCATTATTACATAAATCTGCAGAAATATTAAAAATAGATATTGACGACACTGGTATACAATCTGAGGGTCAACAATTCGAAACAAAAATTAAGAAAGCCATGGAAAACTCAGAAGATTTAGCTGAATATGTAGCAAAACTTGAAGATGTAGAATTAACACTTGAAGATACCTTTTCAGACGATTCAGATGATAGCCTAGTTCAACAAATTGAAGAGTTTCTAAATAATGAGTCTGGAGAAGTCTAGACGCTTTTCTTCTTATGTCTGTTTGACTTACGACGTTTTCTATATTTATGTTTAGACATTTTTTTACGTCTTTTCTTTATCAAAGATCCCATAAATTAAATTTTTTCCTTTTTACCTAACTGCGAAATTCTAACGCATTCCTGTCATTATTTGAAAATCTTTTAAGGTTTTTTATTGTTGGCTTTATCTAATGCTTTATTTAATGACATTTTCCCATCATTATCATATGGGGATCTACGCATAGCCCATAAACCCCATGTAATCATTGATAGTATTTCAAAATACTCAAATTTCTCGATTTCATCCGCAGTTGAGATTCCAAGTTCGTCTAAAGATTTATTTTTTAAATCTATCTCAGTTTCAAAATTGTTTTGCCAGAATAAATCAGCATAATCAAAATAGCTATCTCCCATTGATGAGTATTCCCAATCAATGAGAAGAGTTTTGTCTTTATGGATAACAAAATTTCTTGAGTATAAATCTTGGTGACATGGCTTCTCCTCTAGTCCTATTTCATTTAATTTTTGGACTACCTGAAGACCCACTTCTTTTGCCTCTTCTTCTAGGGGATTTGACTTATCTGTAATACTTATAAAAACTTCTGTTGGTTTAAAGTTGTTTTGAAAAACAATCTCGGAATTGTGAAGCTTCTTAAGCTCTTGAAATGCATTGTTTCTTAAAACAGGATCTTTAAAGTCTTTATCTTTATAGGTGTATATCTCGTAATATTCAGAAATCTTGATTCCATTTTCTTCATCGAAAATAATGAAGGGTAAAGTTAAGCCTTCTTCTTGAACCAGTAAAGTGTTGTGTTTTTCGGATTCTCTATCAATTACATCTGGGTTTTCACCGGGTATTCTTAGTACAAATTTTTTACTATCAACTTCTACTATTAAACTGGTATTGGTAATGCCGTCCAACTCTGTTAATTTATATTTGCTTGAATCTCTTGTTTTAGACACATCATATTTAAGAAAAATATCAACAACTTTACTACTTTCCAACATATTCATTATCATAATATAAGATATGAATGACCCTTTTGCACTTGATTTAACAATAAATCTACTTCTGCTTGGTTTTGGTGGAGCAATGTTCGCAGGAAGTCTATTTGCATACTTTAGTAGAAATTCCAGAAAGGAAGAGTTCTACGCACCTCGCACACTTTTTCTTGGAATCATCGGACTATTTATAACTTTATGGACTGTTGCATCTATTGTAAATAATTAATAAAATCGAAAAGTAAGTTAGTATATTCAAGGAAAAGAGGAAGTATGCTTTCAGATGTAGATATAAAAAAAGCTTTAGAAGAAAAACTTATACAAATTGATCCGTTAGAAGAAAGCTATATACAGCCATCTAGTATAGATTTAAAAGTTGGTGCTGATTTTAGAGTTTTTGAAAACCACAAATATAGTCATATTGATCCTAAAGCCGAACAGCAAGATCTTACTAGCTTAGTAACTGCTTCAGAAGCTGAGCCATTTATATTACACCCTGGTGAATTCGTTCTAGGTACGACTTTTGAGAAAGTCTCTTTGTCTAACAAGGTTGTAGCAAGATTAGAGGGGAAATCTTCACTTGGTAGGATAGGGTTACTTATCCATTCTACGGCAGGTTTTGTAGATCCTGGATTCTCGGGTTATTTAACATTAGAGCTGTCTAATGTAGCCAATTTACCGATAATGATCTACCCAGAAATGAAAATTGGACAAATCTCTTTCTATTACCTAAATTCACCATCAGAGGCAACATACGGGTCTGAAGCATATGGAAGTAAGTATCAGGGGCAAGAAGGTCCAACTCCAAGTAGAAGTCATACCGACTTTAAAGAATAATGTTTCCAGGAATTGGTACATTAATAAACGGTGTCGGTGTACTTGTCATTGGTCTTTTATCAAGGTTATTTTTTAAAAAGAGCATTAAAAATTTTGAAGAAAACTTACTTCCCCTTGGATTGTTAGTTTTAGCTTTAGGTTTAAGGGAATCACTTAAAAGTCCTGATTATGTTCGATTACTAAATTTTGAGGTATCTGGTTTTATATTTACCATTTTTGCTGTAATTATTGGGGCATTAATAGGAAACTATCTGCAAATTGAAAATCAAATTAAAAAATTTGGCGACTATCTCTATAACAAGTTTGAAGATTCTCAATTAGATCAAAGTAAATTCATTGACAGCTACATATCCACAACTCTGATAGTGATCACTGGTCCCCTAGCAATAATTGGCCCTTTCTTCGATGTAGTTGAATCTAATTTGGAACTACTTTTAATTAAGACTGTTTTAGATTGTTTTTTAATTATTTTTATAACTTCTAGTGGGGGTAAGGGTGCAGTCTATTCCGGGATTTCAATATTGATTTATCAAGGATTCTTCACTCTTTGTGCCTTCATTGTAAATTCAAATATTGATCAAATCATCTCAGACTCAATTGCAGGTATAGGAGGAATTCTTTTAATTGGAGTTGGAATCAATTTGTTAGGCTTAAAAAAAATTCCTGTGGGGAACTACATGCTTAGTTTGTTTATTCCTTTTCTTTTAGCATTGTAAAAGTTCTTGTAGCCCCCTCAACTCCTTCAAAGAGTTTTTCTAGTTTTAAAGATTCCTCTTCAAATGTTCCTACAACAAAATGTGGCTCTTGAATGTTGAATGATCTGTTTTTAAAATCGATTTCGATAGGAACATATGGAATATTCATATCTTTTGCAATATAGTAAAAACCGCTCCTAAATTGAGAAACCGCATAGGTGCCTCCCTCAGGAGTCAAAACTAAAACAAAATTTTCTAATTTAGAAAATTCTTCTATAGCACTCGTAATATGGCCTTTGGCTTCGGTTCTATAAACTGGTATTCCTCCTAACCTAACCAACATTCTTTTCTGAAGCCAACCTAATGGCCATGGTATTCCTAGACGATCAAGGTTTTTTGAAAAAGTAATTGGACTTGGTAATCGTGTGAAGACCCACTTTGCACCAAAAAAGTTAACTTTTAAATCTAACGCTAGAACTGTAAGCAGCCCATACCAGGCATCTCTCATCGCTGTGTGGGGTACGCCAACTAAAACCATCTTTTTGTAATTAGGTATTTCACCATTTACATCCCAATTTGAGATTTTAAGTATATATCTTCCTGTTGGGCCCAGGATTCTTCTCTTTTTTTCAATTACATTACTAGGAAGTGGATTCATTTTTGAACCAGATGCTTAGCTATTTGAACAGCATTTAGTGCTGCCCCTTTTAATAAATTATCTGAAACACACCAAAAATTTATAATCTTTGAACTAGACAATCCCATTCTTAATCTTGACACTAGAACATCATACTTGTTTTCAGCATCTAAAGGTGTTGCGAGTGTTTCCGACCAATACTGTACTCCTTCAAAGTTATTCAATTCTTGTATTGCTTCATCTGTATTAATTTCATTTTCAAAGACTGCTGAACAAAAAACTCCGTGACCAGTTAGAACACCTACTCGTGCATTTGATGGCTCAACAACTAGTTCCGGTATGCCTAATATTTTTTTTGACTCATGAACAAATTTCATCTCTTCATCAGAATATCCGTTGTCTAATAGGTTCCCAGCCAGAGGAATAACGTTTCTTGCTATTGGCCTTGTATAGTACCCATCTTTATATTCTGCTAAAGATTTAGCATCTAAAGATTCTTCTTTTTTTAAAGAACTTACGGCTTCAGAACCTGAACCAGATACAGCTTGATAGGCAACGGGCGTCATGCTGACCAAATTAAACTTATCATGAAGGGGTTTTAAAGCCATCACTAGTCCCATTGTTGTGCAGTTTGGGTTAGCAATTAATTTGGTAGTTGAAGTAATTTCATTTTGGTTTATTCCATAAACTACAAGTGGTACTTCTTCGTGTAGGCGAAATGCAGAAGAATTATCGATTACATAACTTCCTTGGGACGTAAAATTTTCAGCAAAAGTTTTAGATCTTTCTCCACCAGCAGAAAATAAAGCGATGTCATATTTTTCAATATTCTCAGAATTTAATTCTTTGATTACTAAATCTTCATTGTTAACTGTAAGTTTTCCTCCTGCAGATTTACTTGAAGCAAATAAGTGGAACTCTGCATCTTGAGGGAGAAGTCTTTCACACTGTTTAATAATATTTCTACCAACTAATCCAGTTGCACCTACAATTGCTATTTTCATTTAATCAATGATAAATTCATCATGCAGAACTTCAATAGCTTTTTGCATATCATTTTTTGAAATTACACATGATATTCTTATTGGAGAAGTCGAAATCATTCCTATATTTATTTCATTAGATCCTAGTGTCTTAAACATTTTTGATGCCACACCAGATTCGGATTTCATACCAGCACCAATAATTGAAACTCTTGCTATATTTTCATCTTTATCAGAACCTTCAGCCTTTAGGTCTTGAGTAAGGTGTAGAAGTATTTCCATAACCTCGTCTTTTTGTTCCTCTGGGGCAGTAAAGCTGATATCAGTTTTTGAATCTTTAGAAACATTTTGAACAATCATGTCGACATTTACACCTTTATCGGAAAGGTGACCAAAAACACTTCCTGCAATACCTGGTTGATCGGGAACACCAAATAGTGTAAATTTTATTTCCTTGTCGTTGTGGGTTACTCCACTAACAATTGCCTGTTCCATTACTTGTTCCTTAACTGTTGTTCCCATACCATCGCTAAAAGTTGGTCTCACGATTATAGGTACATTATACCTTCTGCCGAATTCAACTGACCTTGCCATTAAGACTCTTGCACCAGTTGAAGCCATCTCAAGCATTTCATCATAAGTTATTTCTTTTAATAGCTTTGCTTTATCAGTAATTCTTGGGTCCGCAGAAAATACTCCCTCAACGTCTGTATATATCTCACATTTTTCAGCCCCTAGGGAAGCTGCTAAAGCAACTGCGGTTGCATCAGAACCCCCTCTACCTAAGGTTGTTATCTCTCTAGTGTCTGGATTAAATCCCTGAAATCCAGCAACGATAACGATACTTCCTTTTTCTAAACCTTCTTTTACTCTTTCACCTGAAATTTTTTCTATTTCAGCTCTTCCGTGTCGTGAAGTTGTAATAATTCCAGCTTGAGAACCCGTTAGAGAGTAGGAATCATAACCAAGACTGTTTAAATGCATTGCAAGAAGTGACATGGTTATTCTTTCCCCAGCAGAAAGTAGCATATCCATCTCACGAGGTGAAGGGGTCTCAGAAAGTTCATTAGCTAGGGCTATTAATTCATCTGTACTAGAACCCATTGCAGAAACTACTACTACAACTTGTTTACCCTCTTTTTTCGCACTAATTATTTTTTCTGCAACTATTTTAAGCGAATCGGGATTCGCTACACTTGTTCCACCATACTTTTGAACTATTAAACTCATTGGAAACATTCTAATGAACTATTTGAAGATATAACAGACCTAGTACTCTAGTTTGTAATGAGTATTGACTTACATTTACATTCAGAGAACTCTGATGGGACGGATAGTCCTGAAAGTATCATCGAAAAAGCTATTGAGATACAGCTTGAGGCTATCTCCATAACAGATCATGAATACCTTACTAATGTGCCTACAAGTGAAAATATAGAAATCATTAAAGGAGTCGAAGTCAGCGTTTCTTGGGAAAAATTAGAAAAATCTAATCCCTATGCTGGAATACACTTACTCTTATATTTTGTTGAAGAGAAAACTCCTATAAATAGTTTTTTGGAAGAAATAAGAATATTAAAAAATATTAGAAACTATGAAATTATTGAGAACTTACAAAATGAAGGTCTTAATATTAATAAATCTGAATTGAGTAACTTCAAAACACAAGTTCCGGGACGACCTCATATCGCGAGTATTCTAAAAGATAAAGGGTATGTTAGTTCAATAAATGAGGCCTTTATAAAATATCTAGGTAATGGAAAAATTGGAGATTCACGAACTCATCAACCTAATATTGAAAAAATAATTAACCTTGCTCAGGAATCAAAATGTTTAGTATTTTTAGCTCATCCACATACATTGATGAGCAATGATAAGTATTCAAAAAAAGAAAACTGGATAAATGACTCTTTTTTTGAACTTGTTAAAGAGTTGTCTGAGTTTGGAATTAATGGTTTAGAAGCGACTTACTCGAGTTATAGCAAAAATGTTACTAATCAAATTTCTGAAGTTGCAAAAAAACTAAATCTACTTGAATGTGGTGGCTCAGATTATCATGGTGATATAAAACCAAATATTAATTTGGGATATGGATATGAAAACACTCCAATTAAAGTCCCTTATAAATTTTTAAATGACATGAAGGAAAAACATGGACAACTCTAAAAAACTCCTTGGTTCAATTTCGTTAATAACAGTTTCTTATTTAATGAGTCGTATTCTAGGTTTCTTTAGAGAAATTCTTCTTGCTCAGTGGACGGGTGTTACCAGTGCTTCAGATACTTTAGATTTAGCTTTTATAATTCCTGATTTCTTATTTTATTTATCAGCAGGTGGGTATCTTGCCATTACCTTAATACCTATTCTCAGTGACCTCTCAAAAAATAAAGAATCTGAGCTTAACGATTACTTTGTCTCACTTCTTTATGGATTATCATTGATATTTATTGCGATTTCTTTTCTTTTCTTCTTATTTAGATATCAAATTGTAAGCTTGTTGAATGTTGAGAATCCAGATTTATTTATAAAACTATTTACACCTATAGTTTTTAGCCAGGCTTTTTTCTTTATCGGTGCAATTTTAATGTCATTCCAATATTTTAAAAATGATTTTAAGTATGCAGCACTAGCTCCAGTTATTTACAACCTTTCAATCATTTTGTTTGGTTGGTTTTACTCGACCTCCCCTGAATCAACAGTTTATGGATTTGCTATTGGAGGCCTAGTTGGTTCAGTCATTGGACATCTTTTTCTTCAAATATTGGGCGCAAAAAATAATGGTCTTATCCTCAAGGCCTTAAGGCCAAAGATTGAGCATGTTACACAGTACATAAAAATTTCTTTTCCATTAATCGTTGGGCAGTCCATTGCAGTAGTAGATGAACAGTTATTCAGATATTTTGGATCACTCTTGTCAACGGGATCAATAGCATCTTTTAGATATGCAAGAAGAGTGGCATTAATTCCTGTAGGAGTAATTGCACAGGCTGTTGGAGTAGCTAGCTATCCTACTTTATCAAAATTATTTGTAGACAATAAATTAGATGAGTTCAAGTTGCTAATAAAGAAACAGTTATCAGCTTTAGCTCTAATTAATACCGGTGTTTTAATCATTTTTTTAACGAACTCAGAAAACATTATCGAGATTATTTATCAGCGCGGATTATTTTCTGCTGAAGATACAAATAGAGTATCATCAATTTTTATGGTTGTTGCCTTTGGACTAATCCCATGGTCTCTAAATCAAATTATCACTAGAGCTTACTACGTGCAAAAAAATTACTGGTTCCCTGTTTGGGTTGGAACAATAATTACCCTTGTTACAATTCTTATTTTAAAAATACTTAGCAATCCATCAGGGGAAAGTTATGCAGTAATCATTATTTCATCACTTTGGGTAAATACTTTAATCTTGTCTTTTTTCCTTAAAATTAAAAATGATCGACTTATTGATAGAAATCTATTATTAGACTTCTTAAAAATATTTTTAGTGGGCTTAATGGGATATTTTTTAATTATCAATTTTGGGTTTTACTCTGGTGGTCCATTTTTTGAGCTTATATTTGATACATTTTTTATCTTTTTACTTATATTGATGTCTCTCCTTGTCGTTAAAATGAAATATATTAATCTGAAAAGGACTCGTTAATGCAAAAATTTCCACTGAAAAAAGGTTTATCAAGTGTTGATTCTCTACACGAAGAAATTAACGAATATATTGATGTGCTAATGGGCCATATCAATCCACCGATTTCAGATGGTATAGACACATTATTTGAAGTAAGTAGTACGTACTTAGCAAGAGCTAAAGAAATAGAGATAAAACTTCTTGAAAGAGAAAGAAGTGGTTCAATTGCAACGGGTGATGATCTTAAAAAATTTAGAACCGGTGAATTAAGAAGTTTTATAGAATTGTGTAAAAGTGCTCAAAACCAGGGCTCAAGAAGAATTACAGTGGCACTTAGTGAATTGAATCTTAAAGAAACTTAAGTTAGATCCTCTACGTCAAAAATTTCCTGTGCAACGCTTAAACCTTTTTCATGATTGTTTTTCTTTGTGTCCAAGCTGAGAGTAACTTTAACTATAATCTCTAAACCCATCATTTTGGCAGTTATAGATTTAAGTAAATCAATAATTTCTTCAGATTTCTTTAATTCTTCAAACAAAAATTCATTTTCTTTATCAACAATTAAATTAATAACATCCCCTTCTTCAACTTCTGCTCTAACTGCTGTTAAGTAGGAATATTTTCTTGGAGTTAACACGTGTTTCATTTCTTCAAGAATTTTTGGCCAGAAAACATCAAAATTCCCAAGTGATTCTTTTTTAGGTGTTGAATTTTTTTTACTGATATTTTTTGGAATACTAATTTCAGATGGAGTATCTTTTTTTTCTACTTGGGGAGAATTCATTTTTTTTGGCATAACTTCATTGTTTGATAGCTTTCCTTCGAGAAGGTCTATTCTGTAGCCGATAGTTTTTACATCTGATCCTAGTTCAGGTTTAATAACTTTCATTAAAAATAACTCAAGTTTGAGATGTTGTGATGTGCTGTTAGAAAGATTTTGATTTAGGTCGTCAATTAAGTCAAGAATTCTGATTAATTGTTTTGCATTTACTTTCTTATCAGCAGTTTCCAATAAAGTTTTTATATTTGGAGTTAGGTTATCTAATTTTTCATCATTGGGAAGATATTTTAGATAAAACATATTTCTGAAGAATTCTGAAATGGACTCCATTACGTCACTTGGCTGAAGTCCTTTTTTATAAGCATCCCTTATCACTCTAAGAACTGCGGCTGTATCTTGAGTTTCAATTGAGTTAATGATTGTTTCGAATTCTTTTGTGCTGAGTTTTCCAAGTATTCCATATAAATCATCAACAGTTGTTTTTTTTCCAAAAGTGTTATAAGTTTGCTCGAAAAGATTTATTCCATCTCTTAATGATCCATCAGAAAATGTAGCGATGATTTTTAACACATCTAACTCAAGTATCATCTTTTCTTTTTTCCCGATCTCCTGAATCGTTTTAACAATATCTTCTTCCGATATTTTCTTAAATACAATATGTGTTGTTCTGCTCTTCACGGTTTCAAGTACCCTTTCAGGTTCTGTTGTAGCCAGAATAAAGATAATGTGTTCTGGGGGCTCTTCTAGTGTTTTGAGAAAAGCGTTGGATGCTGCATTTGAAAGCATATGCACTTCATCTAAAATATACACTCTTTTTTGTCCAGGACTACTAGCAATAAAGTTCACACTCTCATTCATATCTCTTATATCATCAACTTTATTGTTTGAAGCTGCATCAATTTCAGTAATGTCAAAAATTGGATCGCATCCAAGTTGAGTTGCAATAATCCTTGCTAAAGATGTCTTACCAACACCGCGGGGACCTGAAAACAAATAGGCATGTCCTAAATTATCTTTTTTAATTTGTTGAGTTATTAAAGAGACAGCTTCTTCTTGACCTACTAGTTGGCTAAGTTTCTCTGGTCTATATTTTCTGTACAGTGCTTGTTGCATATTATTAAATGGTAATAGATTTCTCTTCTATAATGCACCAAAGAATTAAACTTAGTCAAATGAGAATTGGTGTAGATTTGGATGGCGTAGTCGCAGATTTTACAAAAGGCTGGACTACTCAATATGCTTTAGACTTTGGAAAAGAGATTTCAGAGGAAGAAATAACTGATTGGGGTCTCTCTAAACCTCTTACTCACTTTGAAAAAGATTTAGATTTTTGGAATTGGGCTATGGATATAAATGGCTCATCGATATTTAGGCATTTAGAATTATATGAAAATTCACAGGAGACCCTAGTAGAGCTCTCAAAGATGGGTCACGAAATAGTCATCATTTCATCTAAACCATGGTGGTCTATTCACGACACGCTCATTTGGCTTGGTGAGAATAAAATTCCAACAAAGGAAGTTCATTTTATTGAAGACAAATGGACAATAGATTGTGAAGCATATCTTGATGATGCTCCATATCAATTAGAAAATTTTCTTAAAAAAGTGCCAGAGAAGAAAATTATAAGATTTGAGAGGCCATATAATTCTCATTCTGAAGGCACTTACAGCATTAAAGAATGGTCTGATTTAATTCCTTTATTAAACTCTTTTTAGTGTTTAATCTAAAAATATGAATGATTCATTTATTCTGAGAGATCGCTTGTGGAGAGAGGCGAATGAAAGAATTACCTTGTCGAGCTATGCAGCCCTATCAGAAAAATCTAAAGGTAGAACTAACCCAGAAGATCAAGACATGTTTCGTACTGTTTATGAAAGAGATCGTGATCGCATTATCCATTCAAAAGCCTTTAGAAGGTTAAAACATAAAACCCAAGTATTTATTAACCCGGATGGTGATCACTTCATTACAAGGATGACTCACACTTTACAGGTCACACAAGTTGGAAGATCTATTGCAAAGACGATGGGGCTAAATCCAGATCTTACTGAAGCAATTTGTATGGGTCATGATGTTGGCCATTCTCCTTTTGGTCATACTGGCGAGGATGCTTTAGATGAACTTCATCCAAGTGGTTGGAGTCATTCAGAAAACTCTGTAAAGGTTCTAGATCGTATAGAAAATCTCAATCTTTCGTTTGAAACTCTCGATGGTATTCGTATACATCCATGGAAGTATGCTGATGCACCAAGCACCCAAGAGGGTATGATCTGCAGATTTGCTGACCGAATAGCGTATCTAACCCATGACGTAGAAGATGCAATTAGGGCGGGTGTTTTGAACCAAAAAGATATTCCTACCTCTTTCATTAAAGACCTGGGTCCTCCAGGAAAAAATTGGATTAATAGCTTAATCTCTGGAGTTTTTAAAGCTTCATCTAGTGGCAAGGTTGAAATGGATCCAGAGGTGGCACAAACTATGCAAGATCTTAGAAATTTTATGTTTGAAAAAGTCTACCTAAGAAAAGGTACTGAAGTACAAAGAGCTGAGTGTAAAAATATTGTTATCAAGCTAGTTGAATATTTTGTAGAAAATTTAAATGAACTACCAGAATCTTATAGACAGGATCAATCAGATATTGAAAATGCTATAGACTATGTTGCCGGAATGACAGACAGGTTTGCTTTGTCTGCTTACGAAAAAATTACTTAAAGTCTGGATCTCTTTTCTCAAAAAATGCGGTTACTCCTTCTTTTAAGTCATCAGATATTAGATAAGAAGTGTTCCACAACCTAACATAATCAAGTGCTTGATCCGTAGTTAGGTCTTCTCCTTTATCAAGCACATTTTTCGTGCCTCCAACAATGTGTCTTGAATTTGATGCAATTTCCTCAGCTAACTTAATACCTGCTTCGTGAAGTTCTTCAACGCTATCAAAAATAGCATTGACAAAACGTATTTTGTCTGCGTGCTGACCGTCAAAATGTCGACCTGTAAATGCAAGTTCTCTTAAGTCTCCTTTTGAAATAATGTTAGGCATTCTCTGTAAAGCTCCTACATCGGCAACTAATCCTAGTTTTGTTTCTCCGATTGAAAATTTTGTATCTTTTGTCGATAAACGAATGTCACATGCAGATATCATGCTAGTTGCCCCTCCTATGCAGAAACCATGTGCAAGGGCAATTACTGGAACTTTAGAATTTGCAATTGTTGTAAAAGAACCTTGCATGTCATCTATTAATTTCATAGTCTTTCTTCTGTCGTCAGCAGTGGATGAGAGATTTTCATTTAAATTCATGTCACCCATGAATGTTGCAATGTCAATTCCTGCTGAAAAAGAATCTCCTTTTCCTAGTAAAAGAATGCACTTAGCTTCCTCTTTTTCATTTATTTCTTTTACTAGGTCTGGAATCCCAAACCAAACATCAAAATCCATCGCATTCTTTTTTTCTGGTCTATTAATCCATATATAAGCAACTTCATTAGTAATTTCTTTTATTAATTTCTGTTCCATATAAGTAATCTTAGTAAGATATTTTTATGGATGTATTTGAAGCACTGTATACAACTCGAGCTATGAGGCGTGTTACTGAAGAACCTATACCTGATGAAATTTTAAAGCAAATGGTTGATGCAGCTGTTCGTGCTCCAAGTGGAGCTAATAATCAGGGTTGGAAATTTATTGTAGTCACAGAATCAAATATAAAAAATCTACTTGGAGACCTTTATAGAGAAGCTTGGGACTTTTATATCAAAGAGTATTATGAAAATAATCCAGATATGGGTGCGTCAAAAGTGTTAGATGAAACTAAAGCTGATCAAGTAGTGAGAATTAGTAAGTCTGCTACTTGGTTATCTGAAAATTTTCACAAAGTGCCGGCACAGTTTGTAGTTTTATCAAGAAATGATCCATCAGGCTCATCAATTTACCCAGCTATTTGGAATCTTATGTTAGCTGGAAGAGCACATGGTATCGGTACTTGTCTGACTACTGTGCTTGGTATGTTTAACCAGGAAAAAACTTTCGATGCTTTGAATATCCCTACTGACAAAGGGTGGAGAATTAATGCAGTTGTTACTGCTGGCTACCCACTGGGAAAGTGGGGAGTTGCTAAAAGGGATCCCTTAGAGGATGTCACCTTTTTAAATACTTGGGGCAATAAACCAGGTTGGAATCTAGAAGAACCGCTTTTTAACTACTAGATTCAAAACGAAGCACGCCTGGAGGGAGTCGAACCCCCAACCTTCTGATCCGTAGTCAGATGCTCTATCCAGTTAAGCTACAGGCGCATGGCGGAGAGGGAGGGATTTGAACCCTCGAGGGGACTTTCATCCCCCACTCGCTTAGCAGGCGAGCGCTTTAGACCGCTCAGCCACCTCTCCAGGCTTGCGGAGGGAGTGGGATTCGAACCCACGGTATGGAATACATACAATAGTTTTCAAGACTATCGCCTTCGTCCGCTCGGCCATCCCTCCAAAAAAGGTATAGTTCTTCTACGCGGAGGGAGAGGGATTCGAACCCTCGAAGGGGATAAACCCTTACACGCTTTCCAAGCGTGCGCACTAGGCCAGACTATGCGATCCCTCCAGTTTAAGACCTAAGTTCTTAGTTTACTTATCTCTTACTTTCAAAGAAAGAGGATAATATAACTTCAGATTCATGTGGTAATATATTTTCTCTAATCTCAACAAAGTGATTTAATCTTGGATCTTGAGGAATGTTATATAGAGAATATGCGGCACCAGCTTTCAAGTTGGGAACGCCGTATAAGAGTGTTTTTATTCTTGCATTTACAATAGCCCCAGCACACATGGCATCTGGTTCAACGGTAACAGCAATTGTTGTATCTTCTAGTCTCCAAGTTTCTAAAACTTTTGACGCTTCTTGAATCACTATAATTTCAGCATGTGACACTGGATTCTGGTCAACTTCTCTCATATTGTGAGCTGATGCGATTAAATTATCATCTTTATCAAAGACTGCTGCTCCAATAGGTACTTCATCTAAATTGAGTGCTTTTTTAGCCTCATCAAGAGCTACCCGCATTTTATCTATATCTGATTTGTACTTCATAGACCTAAACTAATTGTAGGAGGGATCGCATAGTCTGGCCTAGTGCGCGACACTCGAAATGTCGTGAGTCTATTTAGGCTCCGTGGGTTCGAATCCCACTCCCTCCGCTTTATTTTATATTTATAAAACATTGATGACTCTAAACTTCTTTAATGATTGAATTTGGTATTTTTGCATTTGTAACTTCTATTACTCCTGGGCCTAATAATTCAATGCTAATGGCTTCAGGAATAAGATTTGGAAGAAAAAAATCATTGCCTCACTTTTTTGGTATTTGGCTTGGTTTTAATTTTTTATTTTTTCTTGGTGGAAATTTACTTTCATATGTACCTGATGTAGTTTTTGAGTACCTTCAATATGCTGGATACATAGTTATTTTGTATATAGCCTACAAAGTAGCAATGACCAAAACTACAGTCAAAAAAGGTAATAAAGAGGATAAGCCTTTTACTTTTATTCAGGCAGCGCTTTTTCAATGGGTGAATCCAAAAGGAGTTGTGATGGCCGTTTCTGGACTTACAGCTTTCCAGTTACCTCACTTGCAAGCAAATCTGATCTATTTACTTATAGGTGGTCCCTGTGTTCTAACTTGGCTCTACCTGGGAGAAAGACTTCAAAATTTCTTAATCGGTAACAAAAAACTTGAAAGAATCGTTTACGTAATTCTCGCATTAAGTATGGTAGCTAGTTTATTTCTGGCTTAGTTTCTTGACTCCAAGTATTTTCGCCAAACTATCTGAAAACTCTACACTGCCATCTGTTTTCTGATTGTTTTCGATCAAAGCAATTAAAATTCTTCCTACAGCTAAAGCAGTACCATTCAAAGTGTGCATGGTTGTAGTATTTCCATCAATTTTTGTACGAATATTTAATCTTCTTGCCTGAAAATCGGTTGTATTTGAACAAGATGTAACTTCCCTGTAGCTTTGTTGACTAGGTATCCAGGCTTCAATGTCATATTTTTTTGCTGCTGACGCTCCCAAATCTCCTGTACATACATCGACTACCCTATAGGGTATCTCCAACTCTTGAAGTATTTCTTCTTCTATAGATAAAAGATATTCATGCTCGTCTTTTGATTTCTCAGGATTACAAAAAGAAAACATTTCAACTTTATCAAATTGGTGCACTCTAAAGATTCCTGTTGTGTCTTTACCATAAGTACCAGCTTCCCTTCTGAAACATGTTGAAAATCCTGCGTATCTCACTGGCAAAGTTTCTAGATCCAAAATTTCATTGGCATGTAAGGCAGCAAGTGGTACTTCTGAGGTTCCTACAAGAAATAAATCATCTTTTGGAATTTCATATACTTGTTCCGCATCATCTGGGAAGAAACCAGTTCCAAAGAGGGCTTCCTCCCTCACTAAAACTGGTGGAACTGTAGGAGTGAATTCTTTACTTGATAATTTTTCTAAAACCCAAGAAACAAGATTAAGTTCAATCTTTACAAGATCACCAAAAATATATGAAAATCTAGATCCAGATACTTCAGCAGCCTTTTCAACATCAATGAGATTTAGACTTTCTCCGATCTCTAGATGATTCTTAATATTTTCAATTTCTTTAATCTCTCCAACTTTTTTTATCTCTTTATTGTCCTGATCTGTTGCACCGGTGGGTGATGTTTCATCAACTAAGTTTGGGATTTTAATCCACTGTTCTAGAAATAATTTCTCTTCAGTTTCATATTTTTCATTTAAAAGTTTTACGTTTTCACTCAGGAGGGATGCTTTTTTTAAAAGTTCTTCTTTTTTAGTTCCTTCGGATTGAGAAATTTCTTTACCTATATTTTTTTGTTCAGATCGTGCTTTTTCTGCTTCGAATTTTATAGCTCTTTTCTTTTCATCCTGTTGAACAAGAAAGTCTACATCAATATTAAGACCTCTTCTTTCAAGATTATCTTTAAGAGCATCTAGATTATTTCTAAGAATTTGTTGGTCTAACATTAACTATTCCTCAGGGGGGATAAACCCGGATATTGTGAATAAATTATCTTCAAGCTCTTCTTCATTTTCAATCTCTTCAATCTTAATAAACCACTCATATAAAATACCTGGTTCCAGTTCAATATTATCAGTAAAGTAGCTTTTGCTTTCGAATGCTCCTACGGAACTTATCTTAGTCCTTTTTTCGTAAACCGAATCACCAAACTCATCTGTTACTAATACTAATAAAATAATATCGAATTCTTCTACGTTTCCTTCGTTGGCAATTACGACTTGTATACCTATAGGCTCATTAAGAAAAACTCGATAGTTGTCTTCTGTTACTGCAATCGGACTTGGTAGAAACTGCACTCCAGTAATTGCTACATCTTTTCTTAGGAAAAGCCCCTCCGATGAGTCTCTAGCTTTTTTAACAATTACATCAGCAAAATTAAAAGCACTGCCTTCTAAGCCAGTGTATTTAACGGGATAAAAAACAGGTAAAAATAAATTGTCCTCCCTGGACCTTTGTGAAATTTTTTGGACAAACTCTTCATAAGCTTTATCTCCAATTGATAGGTCAACAATGCTTTGTGCGAGTGCTTCTTCAATTTTTAATGATTGAGGATTGTCTATCAATGTAATTATTGACACCTGAAAGGTCTCAAGACCTTTAAGCCAAGAAGAAGTTGCTATATTTAGTAATTCTTTTTCAGAACTAACAAAGTCCCCTCCTATATTTTGAACTAAATTATATGCTTCTTGTGAATCCCTAACTAGAGCTGACAATGTTGTCTCAAAAACATCTCTATTGATTTCATCAAAATTTAGCACTTTTTCAAATTCTTTTGAAGATTCGCTATGTAGCAGAGATACAGCTGAAGCCTCTTCTAAAAAATTATTTAGATTCGCGGAATTCCTGAAATTTTCATAATAGTTAAAGCCAAAAAAGGAAAGGAAAGTTATTAACCCTACAATTATTAAGGCTCTCAGTGTTTTGTTTACTTTATTCATTTTATTTTCTTCTTTATACAGTCTAAGAAAACAAATATATTTCACAACTAAGATTATTAATGAATGAACAATATTAGATTAGTTTGGTCAATTAGGACTGAATGTGGTCCAAATCGAGTTAAGAATGAAGACTCTGTTTTTCCAGTTAAGTCAGGTAGCGGGAATCCTCCGTTTAAAGCTGCAGTATGTGATGGTTTAGGTGGTCATGTTAAAGGAGATGTAGCAAGCAAAATTGCAGTCTCTAATATGAAAGGTTCATCAAGTGATCTTGTTGAAACTATAGCTGCTGCAAACTTAGAAATTTTAGATTATCAAGAAAATAATAAAGAATCTATTGGCATGGGTACAACAATGACTGCTGTAACTATAGATCTAAATGGTCTCATGGGAATTGGTCATGTTGGAGATACTAGGTGCTATGTTCTTTCAGACAGAAAACTAATTCAACTAACACAAGATCATAATGTACCGGGGTTTCAAAATATTCTAGAAAAAGCATTGGGCTCAAGTGAAAAACTTGAAATTGAATATCAGGATTTTCAATTAAAAAATGGGGATGTTGTTCTGCTTTGTAGTGACGGGCTTTACAATGAATTTAGCGATGAATATCTAAAGAAGAAATTACAGGAAGGCATTAGTGCGGACACATTGATTGGTGAGGCTTTAATACAGAAACCAAAAGATAATGTCTCTGCGGTAGTAATAAATATATTTTCAAAATGAATGTTGGACAAATAATAAAAGATCGATATAAAATTCTTGAACTCCTCGGTGAGGGAGGGATGGCATTTGTTTATAAAGCTGAAGATAGGCAACTTAAACGAATCGTTGCAATTAAAACTCTTAAACCAAACTATGTTCAACAGGAGACATTCGTAGAAAGGTTTAAAAGAGAGGCTCAAACAGTTGCTAACCTAAATCACCCAAATATTGTTCAAATATTTGATTGGGGAATTGAGGGCGAGCCATTTTTTGTAATGGAATATATTGAAGGCAACACTCTAACTTCAATAATCGCTAAAAAGAAGACAATCAGTATCGGTGATATTTTGTTTATTGGTGCACAAGTCTCTGATGGACTACAAGCTGCCCATAATAGAGGTCTTGTACATAGAGATATTAAACCGGGTAACATCATGATTACCCCTTCCGGAAAAGTAAAGGTAACTGATTTTGGAATTGTGTCTATTCAAAATGAGGATAGCGATATTACAAAGACTGGATCTATTTTAGGAACAGCAAGTTACATTTCACCCGAACAGGCCCAAGGAAAACCTGTTTCTGTGGAGTCCGATTTATATTCTCTTGGTACTGTTATGTACGAACTTATTGCTGGAAGACCACCCTTCGAGGGAGAAACTCCAATTGCGACTGCAACCAAACACCTTACTGAAAAACCAAAGAAATTAAGTGTCTATAGAAAAGATTTACCCAAGGGTTTAGAGAATGCTGTATTAAAGCTATTGCATAAATACCCCAAAGATAGGTATAAAAATGCAGAAGATCTTAGAGCAGTCCTGCTACAGCAAAGAAGACATCTACAGATGCAAGAGACTCAAGAAAATCTTGTTAATTTAACAAATCCTAAAATAAAATTTAGATTTACTTTACCGGCTCTAGTCCTTTCAATTGGGCTTGTGTTTGGAACTGTGTGGGGTCTCACACAAATATTTACTGGACTTCCTGTAGATGGTGGAACTCCCACAGTAATAGAGATACCTGATCTAACGGGAAGTAGTCAGACTCAAGCTTTGAATGATTTACAATTACTTGGATTCACAGTAGGGATTGAGAATTCAGCACATCCTACAGTTCCAGCTGGCGCGGTCATAAGAACTCAACCGTTAGCAAATACTGTAACGAATCCTGATACATTGGTAACGATTATTGTCTCTGTTGGACAAGAAGCATTTCCTATCCCGTATGTAATAGACCTGGAAACGGATAGAGCTGTGTACGTAATTGAAGAAAGTGATTTTGTTGTAGGTCAGAAACTTGAAGTAAATGATGATAACATTCCTAGAGGATTTGTGATTTCTCAAAATCCTATTGCTGGGAAAAAAATGAGTCCTGGATCAACTGTAGATTTAGTAATATCATCTGGGCCAAGCCTAATTGAAATAAGTGATCTCTCAAGAAAGTCTCCTGAGGATGCAACTCAAATTTTAGAAACACTTGGTTTTGAATATGAAATATTAGAAGAGTATTCTGAAGACGTTAACGAAGGATTAGTTTCTCACACTATCCCAGGGGCGGGTGAAATAGTTACTCCAGAGGAAATAATCACAGTAATTGTTTCATTAGGTTTAAAAGCAGAGGTTCCAAACTTAATTGGTTATACATACCAAGAAGCATCTAATATTCTTCAAGAAATTGGACTATTACCTTCAGCAAGCGGTGATACCGGAGGTAGAGTTTCAGGTCAAAATCCAGAAGAGGGAAGCTTTTTAGATCCAGAAGGTTTTGTAGAATTAAGCTTTGACAACTAATATAAATTTTTTTAAAAAAGAACTCAAAAATTGGTACAAAAAAAATCGTAGATCTTTTGAATGGAGAGATTCGAATAATCCATGGAAAATACTTCTTATTGAAACGCTTTCTCAGCAAACTCAAATAGATAGAGCAGATGAATTTTATAAAAAATTTATTAAAAAATACCCAACACCTAAGGATATGGCTAAAGACAGCAAAAAAGAGGTTTTAAAATTATGGTCAGGATTGGGTTACAACAATAGAGCTATTAGGCTTCATGAATCCTCAAAGATACTATTAAAATATAGTTTTGATGAACTATATCCAGACTTCACAATTCTTCCTGGTGTAGGACCATACACAAACTCAGCAATTCTCAGCTTTGCATATAAGAAAAAGATTATTGCAGTTGATACCAACATTAAAAGAATTATTAAAAGATTTTTCAGAATTGACAATGTTGATGTTTTTCTGAAGAAAAACACTGACTTACTTTTAAAAAATTTTAATTCTAGAGACTTTAATCAAGGCTTAATGGATCTTGGAGCAACGCTTTGTACGTCTCGAAATCCTAAATGTGAAATTTGTCCACTTGAACTTTCGTGTCAAAAATATATTGTACAAGAAAATAAAACATCAAAAAAATTTGAAGGATCTATGAGACAAAAAAGAGGGCGGGTTTTAAAAATTCTCCTATTAGAAAAAGGTGTGACTAAGCAACGTCTTAGTAAAGAATTAGAGATTACTAGCAAAATTACAGAAGAGGTCATTGAATCACTAATGAAGGATGGTTTAATTAGTATTTCTAGAAATAAAGTTATTGTAATAAACGATAATTAAGATACAATTTTCAATATGCCAGTTTCAAAAAAAAGAATTAATAACTCTCAACCAACTAAATCTAAAAAAATATCTACACAGCTTGGTGGAGATAAGGGACCATCGCCAAGGTGGTTTGTTGTAACTATGACCTCTTTAATGGTTTTAGGTGTTCTCTTAATAGTCTTGAACTACCTAACTCTTCTTCCTGGCTCTGTATCTAGGTGGTATTTATGGGGAGGCCTTGCTATGATCGGTGCTGGTTTCTTAATGACGACAGAGTATCGTTAAAAAAACTATTATTAATAAAAATTGAGAATTGGTCTAAATTTAAAGCAAACCCTCATCTTTAAGCTCTTCAATTGTCTGTTCTAAATACAAAGTTGAGTCAAAATGAACCATTACTTTATCTAAAAAAGATTTTCCTCCATTTTGGTTAAACCAGCTAATACGAGTTCTTCTGAGTAAATAATCTGTAGGTTTAACAACACAGTAGTGATTTAGGCATAGCTGTAAGTCCTTATAGTTAAACTGACTTTCAAGATTTAAGATACTGTCAACAAACTCTTGTTTGTTTAGCTCAAAATTTTGAGAAAAAAGTTGTTCAAGACTTTCTTTTGCAATAACTCTAAAACCTGTAAGCTTACCTCCTGAAATTTGTATAAAGTTTTCATCTATATTTTTATAGAAATGTCCTCTAGAAATATTCTTAGAATTTGTACCAGAGCTGTCTATTAATGCTCTCAAACCAGTCCAGGAAGAAATATATTTAACCTCGTCGATATTAAAGTATTTTTTTATGTGCCTTATTAAATAGTCTTTGTCTTTAGAGTTTGCATACGGTCTATCTAATGAACCTGAAAATTCTTCTGTATCAGTTGTACCAACGATTGTATTTCCTGTCCAAGGTAAAACAAACATAACTCTATTGTCTTCAGTTTGAGGTAAAAGAACACCATTTTTACCAATCCCTAGGGGGTCCCCCTCTAAAATTAAGTGTGCTCCTCCACTTAGTTTAATTTTGGAAGATTTACTCTCGTACATTCCAGGTAAATTATGAACACCTGTAGCAGCAATTATCTTCTTGGACTCAACCGTATATTTTTTTTTATTTATATCGTCTATTAGTGAAACTTTATACATGTCACCAGTTCTAATAATGTCGGTTATTTTTACATAATTTAGTGCAGTTGCATTATTTATTTCTACAGCATTTCTTAGCAATGTGAGTACTAATTTTGCATCTTCTGTTTGCGCATCTTGGAAAATGAAACTTTTTGTTAATTTGTTTTTTTTGAGTTTAGGAAATAAACGAAATGTATCTTCTTTTGATATCAAAGTATGTCTTTGATCCTTTTTGCGTTGGCCCAAGAAATCATAAAGAGTTAGTCCGATTTTAAAGGCTATTGGTGCAATAAAATTTGATTGTAATATTCTTGGTAAATCTGAGAAGCCGTTGTCTTTAAAAACTGGTGCTAAAAGCTTTAGAGGTTTGTAAAGCTTACCTAAAACTTGTTCTAATATTTTCTGTTCTTTTAAACTCTCTCTAACCAACCCAAACTGCATCTGTGGTAAATATCTAATTCCTCCGTGTAGAAGCTTTGTACTTCTACTGGAAGCACCCGAAGAAAAATCATTTTTTTCAATTAATAAAGAATTAATACCCTGGCTTGCAGCTAACTCCAAGATAGCTGAACCAACTACTCCACCTCCTATTACTAAAAGTTCAAATTTATTATTTTCTTCTAGTGAGTGTATTTGATCAAGTCTAGAAAAGTTCATTAATCTAAGGCGTGCATTTCTTCCTTACAGTGCTTGGGGGGATCGTTAGCAACAACTGATTGGAGTTTAATTGTTAATTCTGTTCCACAGATGTTACATCGAAAATCTTGTAAGGTCTCAAGGACATCTTCTGGATCAATTTCTGGAGGAGTACTAGCTAATGATGAAATTGAATTACTTAAGAACCTAAATACTAAGTATCCAATTAATAAAGCTATTAAATATTCCATAATTAGATTTTAGCTATGTTGTGGAGATGATGGGACTTGAACCCACGACCCCCTGCTTGCAAAGCAGGTGCTCTTCCAGCTGAGCTACATCCCCTCGCTTTTAATATTATGCCTCGGATTTCAATGTAAATGAAAAAATTTTATAAATATTTTCAATTTGTTACTAATGTAAATAAGACGTAAGGGCCTATAGCTCAGCCTGGTTAGAGCGCATCCCTGATAAGGATGAGGTCGCTAGTTCAAATCTAGCTAGGCCCACAATATAAAATATCAATTAAAAAACTCCATTTAGCTACAATGCTTTAATGAATTTATTATTTTTCGGATACTTTGCAGCGTTTTTTACAGCTGTCTCTTTTCTACCCCAGGCTGTAAAAACAGTCAGAACTAGAGAAACTGCAGGTTTGTCTCTTCTTACTTATTTATTTTTATTTTTAGGTTCTCTGTCTTGGTTTATTTATGGGTTCTACTTAACTGATTATCCCTTAATGATTACAAACTCGTTAACAACAATTTTCACAGGAATAATACTTTATCTGATTTTTTCAGAAAGAAATAGTAAATATAATTAAGAATTACTAATGAAAAAATTATTACTTGCTCTACTTTTTGTATCCTGTTCCCCTAGTTCGGGAAATCAAGTACCTGAAACAACTACGAGTACTACATTGGTAGAACTTACCCTTTGTGAAAAAGTAGAAAAAGAATATATCTCTTTATCGAATGAACTATTTGTTACAAGCTTTGAGTTGAATGATTATATTAATAATTTATCTGATGCCCTTGTTGAAGATGATAGAGTTCTGTTTTTCGAAGATATGGGAAAGAATTTTGATCATCAAAATATCTATAAGAATTATCTTGAAACAAGAACATATGTTTATGAAGAAATTAACAGACTTTACAAGACAAATAAAGAATGTCCTATAGCTGGGGACCAAGAGATTGGTGATGAAAAAGTATTAGAGGCTAAAAAAGAACTCTCAGAATTTTTAAATAACTACTAATTAGTATGTTCGATTAAGTAATTTTCAAAACCTTCAAGACTATCAATTATATTTTCACCATATTCAAAAAGGCCCCAAATAAAATTATTTAGAACTTTTATATTATTTGCATTAATGCCGATGAGTTGTTTATTTAAAGCATAAGCGTATCCAATCTCTGCTGAAGTTCCAGAATCAACATCTCTTCCTGTTAGAAGAGCAACTACCATATCGGCAGACTTCAAGAAATCCATGTCTGTATCAAAAATTTTGCTTTTTTTTTCAAAAGTAAACTCACCTTCAACAAGCCCAGCATCACGATGGGGTAAAAATGTTTCAAATTCATTCTTTTCAAGAATGTTTGCAATTTTTTCTAGATAACTTCTCTCGTGATCATCAAATAAAGGTCCAGCAATATAAACTTTCTTCATTGGGTTATTGTATTTAGTAATTTTTTAATTTGTAGTAAATCTTTATAATTTAAAACATTTTCACTCATAGAATTTACACTCTCAAGAATCTTGGTATTCCATATTTTTAAAAGAGGTACTACCTCGACTTTTATAAAGAACAAACTGGTCTCATCGTTTAGTGGTACTGAGGTCTGCGTCTCAACTCTAAAATACAAATTTTCTAATTTACTGACTTTTGGTTTTTCAAATCCAGGAAAATTACTTAATTCAGGATAAGTTGTTATTGTCCAAACCCATCTTCTAATGCTCTGTTTACACATATATTCGCTGAGCTTCTTGCTGGATTTAATCAATTGATCATTGTCAGCTACTGGTTTGTGTATGTTTGATAGGTGTTTACCTAACTTATTTGATGGTATCCATCCACTTGGAAAACAAACAGAGGCTAGTTCCATTTTACCTTTATGCATAACAGCAAAGTCTTCTTCAACTGCTAGTGTTAACTCTTCTAAGGTCAAACTTTTTTCGCCTTTTATATAGGTTGTAACTAATTTTCTTAATTCAATATCCATGGATAGTTTGGACTCACCAATTAATTTTTCTTTGTTATGCTTCAATTCCTTCTTTTTTTGTTTTATGTAGTATTGATTTGGATTTTTGTTGTAAGGGTTACCCTGGTATCTCACCATTGATGGGTTATTTGTAAATGGTGTCTTAACAAAATCTAAATTCATTATTATTAATTTTATAGAGAAAGGACCACCTTGGGAAATACAGGAGCATTATTACTACACGGACTATTTGAACACAAAGGTCGACATCAGATTAACGCTGATTGGTTTAATAATTTAAAAATTGATACAAACCTAATTGATTTACCAGGACACGGAAAAGATGATTTAAACAGAGGAGATATTGAATCATGGGAATTAAATGATCACGCTGTAATCAAAGGCTTCGAAAGTCTTAACAATTATGATAATAAAATTTTAATTGGTCACTCGTATGGTGGGTTGTTAGCAACCTATTCAATTTTAAAAGAAATTATATATCCAGATTTTCTCATTCTCTCAGCACCGTTGTTTAAAGACAACTATCCCAAGGCTATTAGGAGCTTGTCAAAACCTATGGCTTCAATTGCGCCAAAATTGAGAGCACCATCCCCAGTAAATAAAAGAAATATATCAACAGATATGGATGTTGTTAAAGATTACTTCTCTGATCCATTAGTGTTTCGAAGCCTATCTTTTAGATTCGGATATCTAATAACTGAAGCCCAAAAATATGTAAATGAAAATATCAGTAAGTTAGAACTTCCAACAATTGTCCTACATGGAAAGCAAGACAAAATAGTTCCTATTTCTGGATGTAATGAGATTTCAAAACTTAAAAATGTAACTTTTATAGAAGTTGAGAACTCTAAGCATGAAATATTAAATCAAGATACACGACCATTTGTTCTTAGTGAAATTTTCAGTTGGCTTCAAAAAAATAAACTTGTATAAATAATAATAAACACTATTGCAAATAGTTTGCAGTAAGAAGTTTTTCGTTTATAATTTTAATATGCATGTACCTGATGGATTTATTAACGCTCAAGTTTCGGCTGCTACAGGAATAATTAGTCTTGGAACCCTGTGGGCCTATATAAGAAATGCTAAAAATTTAGTTGCAGATAAATTAATTGCTCTCACGGGAATGATGTCTGCTCTTATTTTTGTACTACAGATGATAAATTTTCCCATTGCAGCTGGAACTAGTGGCCATCTTTTAGGTGGAGCACTAGCTGTAATTGTTCTCGGACCAAGTCTTGGTGTAATCTGTATATCTATTGTCGTTGTAATTCAATCTCTTCTCTTTGCTGACGGAGGGTTAAGTGCTTTGGGTGTAAATGTACTAAATATGGCAATAATTACTTCTCTTACAGGATGGTTCACCATTACCTTTTGGAAAAAGTTATTTGGTGAATCTCAATTTACTTTAATTTCTGGGTCTGTGATTGCTGGTTTACTATCAGTGGTTTTTTCATCGATAGCATTTGTTCTAGAGTATGCAATTGGAGGTACTGTGTCCGTTCCTCTAGGAAACGTACTCATCGCTATGATCTCTACCCACTTATTAATTGGTTTAGGAGAAGGTATTATCACAGCACTTATTGTATCTTTATTGTTAAGGGTGAGATCTGATTTAGTATATGTAAATAGCAAAAAAAATAAATCAAATACACTCTCAACTTCTTATGGAGTTTTCATCGCACTTATATTGTCACTTACCTTAGTAACTCCATACGCCTCGTCATCTCCAGATGGTCTAGAATCGGTAGCTAGTGATTTTGGATTTGAAGAGACTGACGGTGTAGTTTTGCTTTTAGAAGATTACGGTATTTCAAGCATAAATAATAACTTTGTCTCTACTACCTTAAGCGCACTTTTAGGGATTCTTGCAATAGCGGGCTTAGGTACTTTATTCTTTAGAAATAAAAGTGGGAAAAATTAACTAATTTTATTTTGATTTTTTCTATCTTTTTGAATATATTTAGGTTAACTTTTTGTGAAGAAAATCTTTATAGAGGATCATTACAAGAAGGGTTAGAGATAACCCTTGAAGCAAGTTAAGTCTGGCAACAGACAAAGCGGAGTATTCAAGGGTTTTCTCATTTCAGGTTTTCTTTGTTGTTAACTTCCTTTTACATATTGTTTACTTATCATTGTTACATTTAGTATTACTCAATGGATCTCCCATTTGTTAGTACGTATACTCCCTCCTTGAAGTCCCAGCTTCTAAGGAGTGTCAAAAATAACTCTGATTAAACTCTATATATGGAACAATTTATAGATATTAAACAAATTCATTCCGCCTGTAGAAAGTGTAAATCTTGTGATTTATCAAAAACTAGAAGCAATGTTGTTGTAGCTAAAGGCAATCCTGATGCAAAAATATTTATAATTGGTGAAGCACCAGGTGAGAAAGAAGATATTACAGGATTTCCTTTTGTTGGCAGGGCTGGGAAAATGCTGCATTCGGTGTTGGAATCTGTAGATATTGATCCTCTAAAAGATTGCTATATTACAAATATAGTTAAATGTAGACCTCCAGAAAACAGGAGACCAACGAATGATGAAGTTAGTAGTTGTCTATCTTGGTTAGAGACTCAAATTCACCATTTGAAACCATCTATAGTTATCCTTACTGGATCAACAGCGGTTAAAGGATATCTTGGGATTAAGGATCCTATTACAAAGATTCGTGGTTCTTGGATTACAAGAGATGGAATAAAGTTTATGCCAATATTTCACCCAGCTTATTTATTAAGAAATCCCTCGAAAGAAAAAGGTAAGCCCAAATGGCTGACTTGGCAAGATTTAAAAATTGTAAAAAAAGAGTTAGATTTACTTTAAGAAGAAAATTCTTCTCTAGTATTCATAATTAAAGAGATAAATATAAAAATACCGGCAATAAGAAGATTTGGGTTAAAGCTTTCATCCAGAAAGATTACTCCAGCGGTTACTCCTACAACTGGGACTAAGTAATCAACTGAAGCAACTTGTAATGCGCTCACTCTTTGTATTAACCATGTAAAAGAAGTAAATGCGCCTAAATTAAACAGTACCAAGATTCCAACTCTTAAAATCTGTGAGCTATTTAATGTTTGTATTTCGGTTTGGGTTACTAAAAATACTATCCATGAAAGGAAAATAACAATCGGATATTGGTAAGTTAACCAGCTACTTACTTTATATTGGGGGGCATACTTTCTATTCAGAACAGTAGCTAGAGCTATGCACTGAACCCCCATAAAAGCAAGTGTTCCTCCTAAGAAAATATTTCCTTGATTTTCTAAACCAGTTTCTTTTGAAATGAAAAGATATGAAACACCAAGTAAGCCAATAAATATTGATATGTATTTTTGTTTAGATATTTTCTCATCTTTAAGAAGTATCTTTAACCAAAGAATAGTAAAAACAGGGGCAGAGCTTATCAATAATGTAACCAGCCCTGCGGAGATGTACTGCAGCGAAAATATGAAAAACCATCCAACAAAAAAAATGGAGGCTAAAGCAGTTGTAGATGCTTCTTTAAGTAACTTCTTATCAAATTTATCTCTATTGAAAATTGAATAATGTATGAGCAGGAGTGTTCCAATTATTGATACTCTTGTCGTTATTAAAAAAATTTCACCGACTCCTTCGATTAAAAGACTTCTGGAAACTACATTTCCTGAACCCCACATAAAAGCGGCCGTAAGAATTCCTCCGATAATTTTTATAACTGGTGTTTGATTTTTTAAATTTTGGTTGTTCACTGCTGAAATCATAATATTAGAAAAAAGTTAAATCTGTTTTTGTTTTTAGCTATGATAAATATATCGGGAGCTAAATGCTGAGAGGGTGTAAAAACCGACCGTTTGAACCTGTTGGGTAATTCCAACGAAGGAAACTCGGACTCTTAACCCTTTATTAAAAGTAAGGTAAAAGTGAATAATCTAGCTGCATACGGAATAGTTTTAATGACTCTATTTTTTCTATACTTAAGGACAACACGAATTAAGTCTTCGGATAAAGAATATTTTGTTTTAAATAAAACTGAAGGCGTCTTTGGCCTATCTCTTAGTTTCTACGCAAGCGGAATGGGTCTATGGATTTTAACATCTCCCGCTGAAGTTGCGTGGTACGGTTTGGGCTATGATATTTACGGATATGCCCTATCAGCAGCAACACCTTTTATTCTAATTTATTTTTTTGGCCCGAAGATAGCCTCTTTGACTCCTGAGGGAGCTACATTGCCACAGTTTATAGAAAAGAGATATGGTTCTGGTGCTCAAAAAGTTGTTTCAATTGTTGCTGTTTTATACATGACCGCATTTTTAATAGCTGAATTTGCGTCAATCAATTTTATTTTTCCAGAGATCGTTGAAGTCTCAGGTCTTGTAATAAGTATCTTTATTGGATTTTTTACTTTCTTATACCTAAATAAATCAGGGTTCAAGGCATCTTATGTAACTGATAGGTTTCAGGGATTAGGAATCATTGCTTTACTTGGGGTCCTGTTTGCTGTTTGGTTCAGTCAAAACTCTATAAGTGACCTTGTTGAGTACTCAAAACTTGGAGGAATAAATTCTTTCGAAACATTTAGTTTCAAATCAGCACTAGCAGTAGTTGTTGCGGTCACTGCAGCTGAAGTTTTTTCACAAGGCTATTGGCAGAGAACCTTCTCAGCTGAAAATACAAAAAGTATAAAATCTGCTTCAATTTTTGCCGGTTTAGGTTGTTTTATAACAATTTTGCTTTTAGGTGTAGCTGGAGCTGTGGGAGCAGGAAAAGGAATTGAAAGTCCCACATTAAGCTTTATACAGCAACTTGAGCTAAGTCTTCCAATGTCTTTCCTACTTTTGTTGCTTTGTACTCTTTTAGTTGCTTCAAGTATTGATACTTTGGAAAATGCTATCTCCTCTACTATATCTTTAGACCTCGTCAAAAAAGGTGTTAGTGAAGCTCGTCTTATAACTGCCGGTCTAGTTATATTTTCTATTTTCTGTTCTATTTATGTTTCTAATATCTTTAGTGTTTTTTTAGTTGCTGATCTCTTTGCGGTTTGTTTAGTATTTCCGACCTTCTACAAATTAAAAAATAATTCTACAGGATCGTTTTTATTGGTACCCTTTTTCATATCAATAAGTTCTGCTTACTCGTATAGATTCTTTTTTATAGATATGAGTATCAACCCGGGAGGAATTTTTATCCCTACAGATTTATACGGTTTAGCTGATTTGAATACCTTTTTAGTAGGACTTGTCTCTTCAATACTTGTGACTATTGCATATAATAAAATCACTAAATAAATTACAAAAAAATTGGAGGACGTATGAAAACTTCGGATTTAGATAAGCTAACAAGTTTGAGTAGTATTAACATCAACAACTCTAATCTTATTCTCACTGCAACAAAAATGAGTTTTGATAAAAATGCCTATATTCAAGAACTCTGGAGCTATTCAAATAAACAATGGAAAAAGTTTAAAGGAACTGATTCCAAAAATTACCTTAATCCTAAATATTCCGATGATAAAAAATATTTATCTTTTATAGAAGTTGAAAAAGGTGAGAAAACTAAACAAAAAATTGTTACTAAAAAAGGGAATACCCTCAACAGAATATTTGAGACTGATGGAAGTATTCAGAACTATATATGGAGTAAATCAAATAAGTTTATCTTTATTACAGTTAGTGATTGGGAAAAAGAATTTAAAAAGATTGAAGATAAAAATGATGAACCATTTTATCTAGAAAACATGCCCCATAAGTTTGATACAAGAGGGGTTATTTTCAATAAAAGAAGTCATATATATAGAGTAAATATTGAAACAGGTAAATCCTTAAAAATAATTGATGGGGATAGAGAAAATCTCATTTCTATTGGTTCACTTGTCGAACATGCTAATCATTTATATTTCACAGCAAACGTATATAACAACATGGGGACAATGCTTGAAGAAAGGATTATCAAGAAAACATCGAAAGGATTGGAGGCTATCCATTCAAAAGGTATGTGGGGTAAATTATTTTCCTTTAATGGAAAACTTCACGGAGTAGGGTTAAAAAATAGATTTGACTGGCCAACTACTACATCCATCTATGAAATAAATGAATTTGGAAATACGAAAAAAATAGATGAAAATTTTGACAGAACCATTGTTGACGTTAAAACATCAGAAGAGTCAATGTATGTTCTTTATGAAGATTCTGGAAAGCAATTACTTGGAAAGATGATAAAAGATCGTATAGAAAATTTATTTTCTGAAGAAATTACAATTACCGACTTCGCAATACAAGATGAGGATCTATTCTTTATCGCAAATAGCTTTACAAGAAGTGATGAAGTCTTTAAATATACAGAATCTAAAATAGAAAAAATATCTAAAACAAATGATTCTTTTCATAAAAAAGTTTCAACGTACGATTATACATATAAAAGGTTCGATACTGGAAAATCTAAAGTTGATACATGGGGAATCTTTGTTGGAAAAGACAGGCCAACATTATTAAATATCCATGGTGGGCCTGCCAGTCAGTATGGCTTTACCTTTTTTGATGAATTCCAAGTTTATGCCAAAGCTGGATTCAATGTTATAGCTTGTAATCCAAGAGGGTCTACTGGAAGAGGTCATAAGTACCTTAGAGATGTTTGCGGTAACAAATGGGGTGTAAATGATGTTCATGATGTTTTATCAGTATTTAAACAGATGGTGCGTGAATTAAAAATAACAAGTAAGGATTATGGAATAATGGGTGGATCTTACGGAGGTTTTATGACTTCTTGGGTTATTGGAAACTATCCAAAGATGTTTAAATCCGCCATAGTTGAAAGAGCCTTGATTAACTGGGAAACTATGGTTGGTACCTCAGATATAGGAATAGGGTTTCCTGAAATGTATCTTCTTGATGAAATGGATAATAATATAAATCTCTATAGAAAAAAGAGTCCTATCTCCTATGCCAAGAATATAAAAATTCCAACATTGATACTTCATTCAGAAAATGATTATCGATGTCCTATCGAACAGGGGGAACAGTTATTTTCAGCATTAAAGCGAAATAAAGTAGAATCAGCAATGATTCGTTTTCCAAATGAAGGTCACGAACTCAGTCGATCGGGTAAACCTGTGCATAGAAAACAAAGATTCGACTTTATTATTGATTGGCATAAAAAACATTTATCTTAACTCTTTTTAAGTCTATAAATAGTAGTTAAGGTGGTAACGAGGAAGCCATGGAAAATGAGACATCAAAACCAGTAAATGGTGAAGAATTAAGAGAGCTATCACGAAGAAATCCTGAATTAGCATATAATTTTCTCTCACAAAATAACGACCTCTGGAATGAGATAGCTTTAAATGATCCTTTTGACTCAGCAGATACATTAGAAGAATTAGAACCTGAGCAGGCAGGAGAGCTTATTTTAAATATTCCTGTGGATGTATCAATTAAGATTTTTGAATCTTTCCGACCAAGAGCGATTATAGAAATTGTACAAAACTTAAGTAGTAAAGTTGTTGAAGAAATTTTCAGTCAGATGGATATAGAAGATGTTGTTGATGTGTTTGAAAGAAGCACTGTTGATGAAGCTGAAGATTTGTTGGAGATTATAAATAAATCCACAAAATTAGATATTAATAAAAGATTAGCCTATCCAAAAGATTCAGTGGGGAGACTGATGTCAGAAGAAGTAGCAAAAATTTCTACAGGCTTAACTGTTAAAGAAGCTCTAGGGGAGCTTAAAACCTTGCACACAGATGTTGAGGATATTGTATACGTATATTCTGTTGATAAAAATAACTCTCTATCTGGAGTTCTTTCGTTTAGAGAAATTGTTTTTGCTGACCAAGACCAGCTTATTGAAGATGTGATGCTTACAAATCCAATTTATATTAACCCGACAGCTGACCAAGAAGAAGCCGCAAGATTAATTAAACAATATGAGCTGCTTGCATTACCTGTTGTTGATAAAAAAAATAAACTTATTGGACAAGCAACTATAAGTACAGCCTTAGATGTTATACAGACAGAGATTGCTGAAGACTTTTCTCAATCATTTGGAGCTGGTGCAGAAGAAACGATTTTTACACCCTTTCAAAAGTCGGTAAAACTTAGGCTGCCATGGATTGCTGTGAATATGGGACTTGCTTTTATAGTCTCTTGGCTAATTTCTCAATTTGATGAATCAATAGCAAGTGATGCTCTACTTGCGGCGTTAATGCCTGTCGTTGCACTTGTGGGTGGCAACTCTGGAGCACAGTCTTTAGCTATTGTAATAAGAGCACTTGCAAGAAATGATATCTCTGAGGCAAGAGTTGTAGAGGTTATAGGAAAACAGTCGCTAATTGGTGTTATTAATGGCATCTTTATGGCTATTTTTTCATTTATTTTATTAAGCCTTGTTGGTTTAAACAGCTACGCACTGTCTTTGAGTATTGCTGTTTTTGGAAATATTTTTATTGGTAATTTATTTGGATCTTCAATTCCTTTAATTCTACGAAAACTAGGATTCGATCCTGCGCTAGCCTCTAATATTTTTCTTACACTTATTACTGATATTGTTGGATTCGCAGGTTTTCTGGGAATTGCTCTTCTTTTAATTTAATGATCTCTAGATCTTGAAGTCTTAGTCATAGTCTTAGAAAGTTTTCCATTCTCAAAGATAAACGACTCAATACCGTCTACAAGATGTTTACCTTGCTGAGACTTTTGAGAAATTACTTGAAGAACTAAACCTTCAAATGGAGAGATTAAGGTTATAGAGTGTTGCTTGAAATGTTTTGAGGATTGATCTCTTCTAATTACGTCACTAACCATGTGTTGTGACTCCCATGACCACTCATCATCGGCAACGACAAATTTACATATATGCTTGGTTTGCGTTTTATCAATTCTGGCACCAGGACATACTATTAGACTCCCCTCAACCCAAGGGTTTAGTCCTACTCCATCAAATTTTGGAAAGCCCGTCTCGAAAGATTTGTCTGTTATTGCTTCTATGTCACCATTATCAAGGTTTCTTTTTTTGATGATGTCGGAAATACTATTTTGTATATCAAATAATTCTTGTTCGGATAATTTTTCTAGTTTTTCCTGATCCATATAATAAATTTAAGCAGGAATGTAAGACATTTTATTCGTCTTCAGAATCTCTTTTATTATAATTTTGAACATCAATCTTGATGATTCCAATGACAAAAATAGTAAGCGTTACTACTGGAAATATCAATATTACTAAGAATGGATTTGAAGTTAATGTTTCAATCATAATTTAATATTAACAAAACTAGCAGGTATAATAACTCGAGAAAGGATACTTATGATAAAACTCGGATTATACGCAAGCATTGTTTCTGTGATAGCTTCAGTTATCATTTACGCAGTGTTAGATGACCCTCAATTAGCTATTTATATTGGACTATGGGCGCCTACTCTAATTCTTTATAGCCAAGCATACGAAAACGCTAACAAAGAATAAATAAATCTTTGATTACATTGTGAATAATTTCACAAAGTAGCTATTGTAAGCTAGTGAGCAAATTTGAAAAAAGAATCTTTTGGGGATTTATGGGCATAGCCTTTTGTCTTCATATGTATCTTGTAGTGTCTTCTATAGTTGCAAGTTAAGAAATACTTAATACTTCTAATATTTCTTAGCTGTTCAACTAGTGTATCTGAAAAAAATATTGATACTGTTGCTGAAGCGTCTATTGTTGAATCTAATACCATCCTCACAGAAATTCTTGAAAGTTACCAAAACTTTTCTAATTCTCCACAAAATTCACTAGATACTATTTGGAACTACGCACATCCTGATAATAAAGAAATAACAGGTCCAAAAGAGAATTTTAGGAATATGCTCCTATCAGAACCATACAATTCAATACTTGATCTAAAAGAATATAGCTTTACCAAAACTGTTGAAACTGAAGATAATGAACATTATGAGATCAAAATATTAGCCAGTAATAATTCCTATTTTGAAGTGACCTGGGTGTTTCAATTAGACAAATGTCCTGAGAACCCAATAAATGATTGCTGGTTAACAATAGCCGTAACTGCCCCTTCCTATTTTGAATCTGGCGTTTAAACAGTAAATTATTTATTCTTTATTTGTATACAAACACCTAATGGGTAACAATCCAGTAAAGTAATCTAGTGGAAACATACTAAACAACTTCGGAATTGAAATTGTTGTTGGGATGATTATCTCAGTATTGATATTTCTTTTAATTAGAGTTGTATATTTTGATTATTGTAGAAAACCAAAGAGGAGTAGTCATGACAGATAAGTATTCAAAAGAAATAAGATCAACAGTTACAAGTGAGGGAAATGTCGAATTATCTATCACTAAAATTCCAGTACCTACGCCCACTGATGATGAAGTATTGGTTGAGGTACACGCTGCTCCGATTAGCCCCTCTGATTTAGCCCTGCTAATTACTTTTGGAGGAGATCTCTCAAATATAAATATTTCTGGATCTGAAGAAAATACTGTAGCTTCAATGAAGGTACATCCGGCAATGATGAAGTCAATGAAATCTCGACTAGATCAAGCAATGCCGGCTGGAAATGAAGGAGCTGGCATAGTTATTGATGCAGGGAGTAATGTAAAACACCTTACTGGTAAAACTGTTGGCCTAGCTGGTGGTGCAATGTACTCTCAATATATCTGTGTTCCTGCAGTAAATTGTCTAGTTATGGATGATGAAACCACTCCAGCTGAAGCTGCTTCATCTTTTGTAAACCCTATGACTGCTCTGTCTTTTGTCGAAACGATGAAAATGGAAAATCACTCTGGAATTGTTAATACTGCAGCAGCCTCTAACTTGGGGCAAATGCTTGTAAAAATCTGTAATGATGATGGCATCCCACTTGTAAACATTGTAAGGACACAAGAGCAAGTAGACCTTTTGAAAAACATAGGTGCAAAGTATGTTTGTAATACAAGTGAAGAAAACTTTAAAGAAACTTTAGTTACAGCTCTGATTGAAACTGGAGCAACACTTGGTTTTGATGCTACTGGAGGAGGTAATAATGGAGAATTACCCGGACAAATCTTAGCTGCTATGGAAATTGCTTCAAATTCAGCCTCTGGTGAGTATTCAAGATATGGTTCTGAAACATACAAACAGGTCTATATTTATGGTGGGCTAGACCCGTCACCAACGATTCTTAAGAGATCTTATGGTATGTCTTGGGGTTTAGGTGGCTGGCTTTTAATGCCCATGCTTAAAAAAATTGGAATGGAAAAATTACAAGAGATGAGAGTAAGGGTTGCTAAAGAAATCAAAACGACTTTTGCTAGTGGATATGGACAAGAAATTTCATTTGAAGAAATGCTACAACCTGAAATAATACAAGCATACGCCCAACAAAAAACTGGTAATAAATTCTTAGTTAATCCACAAATGTAGGTGTTTGTAAGTTATTAGAGATAATAAAGCTTTTACTTTGAGTTTCTAATATTTACTTAGTCATCAAGATTTTCAAGAGGATTTTCAGGTTGACATATTTCAAATGCTTTTTGAACATCTTCTGATTCAAAATCAATATCTGCGTCTCTGAAGGCAAAAAATCCGAATTCACCAGGTTTGGGGTCTGGAAAATCAATTCCTTCATCTCTCATGCATTGCGAAAATTCTAGAGAAGAATCAACTAAGGCTGCTTCAACCTCCGGATCGAGATCAAATTGTTCTGGAAGGGCTTCTCTTAAAATATCTTCACAATTAACAAAAGCTTCTTCGAATTCCTCTTCATTTTCTATATTTAAATCATCAAACTCAGGGTTTCCATCAATATCGAAGCTCGGGTCAGGAAAGTTTATACCTTCTTCTCTCATACATTGTGCAAAATCTAAAACGCCCTCTTCAAAAGTTTTTTCAACTTCAACAACTTCGATTCGTGTTGTACTTTCTATAGTTGCTACACCTTTCGAAGCTTCCTCACCCCCAATTGTGCAAGCTGTGATGAAAACCAATGTAAAAGTTAATATTATATTTCTCATTTTCTAACTGCTTCTGCTGGTTGTATTTTCGAAGCCTTAATAGCTGGATAAACTCCTGAAATTGCCCCAATTAATAAGGCCAATAGGATTGCACCTAAAACTTGGCTAACAGGTATCGAAAAGACTATATCTGTATAATTTGTATAACCCAAGGTTACACCGGTTCCCAACACTACTCCTACAAGCCCTCCTATTCCAGATAAAACAATGCTCTCTAATAAAAATTGATATCTTATCTCTCTACGAGTTGCTCCAATAGACCTCCTAACACCAATCTCCATCCTTCGTTCAAGAACTGACATAACCATGACATTTGCAATAGCTACCCCTCCGACGAGTAACGCAACAGAACCAAGGCCAAGAAGTAAATTTGTAAACGCTGCATCAGCAGCCTCTTGTGCCTCTAGCGCATCAGAGGGTCTAGAAACTTGAACTTGATCTGGATTTTCTGGATTCATTGAGGGTGCTATTACTTCAACAACATCTTCAATGTACGTAGGATTTGCTCTAACATAAATTGTTGTTGGTTCTTTGTCTATGTCGAAAAGAGTTTTAGCAACCCCATATCCAATAAATACAGATCTGTCTAAGTCTGGATGAATTTTTAGCTCATCTAAAATCCCTACAACTCCAAACCATTCATTACCAATTAAAATTTTTGTAGGAGTTTCTAAGGTATTTATTCCTAACCTAGAAGCTGTAACACTACCTAAAACAGTAACTGGAATATTTGATAAACCATCCTGTATAAATCTTCCTTCAATTAAGTTTCCCCCAACAACCTGAAGGAGTTCTGGACTTGTGACTATAGTCGATATTCCACCGCCTTCGAACTCAGAAATAAAATCACTGCGTCTTACGATTAAATCTGTTTGAGTTGTAGAAGTAACTTCTTCTACTGGACCTATCCTTTCAACCATACCCACAACACCATCAGGTAGTTTTTCTTGAGTTCCAAAAAAGCCTGCTTGTGGAGAAGCTTTTATTAGGTTTGTACCAAGAGATTCAAGAGTTGCTAATAGGTCAGCACGACCAGATGCTGAAATACCTGTTACTGCTACTATTGCTGCAATCCCGATACCTATGCCGATTGAGGTAAGAGCTGCTCTACCTCTTCTTGCTCTTACTCCATATAATGCAACAAAAAAAAGGTCTTTAATTTTTAATCTCTGTTTCATTTAGGCAACGATCTTTCCGTCAGTTAGAGTTATAACTTTTTTAAATTTCTTTGCATGCTCTTGATTGTGAGTAATCATGACTACAGTTTTTCCCTGTTTGTTTAATTCTTTAAGAATATTGAGAATATTCATTCCAGATTCTTTGTCTAAGTTTCCAGTTGGCTCGTCCGCAAGTATAAATGCCGGATCTTGAACTAGTGCTCTTGCAATAGCAACCCTTTGTTGCTGTCCTCCAGAAAGTTCTTTTGGTTGATGTGTTATTCTGTCTCCTAAACCAACATCTTCAAGTACATCTGCTGCTTTTTTTAATCTTTCTTCTCTTTTAATGCCTTGATAGAGCAAGCCTTCTGCGACATTTTCCTGAGCAGTGAGACCGGGGAGTAGAAAAAAACTTTGAAATATAAACCCAATTTTTTCGCCCCTAAATTTTGATAACTCATTATCCGAAAGACTTGAAATATCTTGACCCTCTATCTCAACAGTACCTTCTGTTACTGTATCTAATAGCCCGATCATATTGAGTAGTGTTGACTTGCCGCTACCGGATTGACCAACTATTGAAACAAGGTCACCTTCCTGAATTTCTAAAGAAAGTTCGTCTATAGCCTTAACTTGTGGTGGCCCTTCATAGATTTTAGATATATTTTTTAGAGCAATTACAGTTTTTTGTTTTGATTTCATCTAGGTACAACTACCAATTGTCCTTTTTGAAAATTTCCAATAATTTCTACAAATCCATCAGTAAACACACCTATTTCAACTGCAACATAAGTGGTGTCAGTTCCAGAATCTCCATCAAATACTTCACCCTCTACATCTCCACTGAATATTTCTACTGCATACCCACCTTCAGCTAGTGCTATTAAGGCATTAACGGGTACATATAAAACATTCTCAGATACTTCAGTTGTAACAAATACTTTTACTGGAGCTTGGTCGTAAACTTCGATAGATTCTGGATTAAGAACATCTAGTGTCACTTCTATGAAATCACCAGCTTGCGTTTGTGTGACAACTTGGTCTATGAAGGTAATTATTGTTGGGACCCTTTCATCCGTTGGTAGTTCAATTTCTACACTATCACCTAAGGAAACAGTCTCCTGATCTGTTGCATCTACCTGAAATACAACTTCGATTCCGATAGAAGATATATTGTAAAGTTGAGAATTAAGTCCAACCGCAGAACCAAGATTGTTTATATATGATCCAACAATAAGTGGGGAGTTAGATGCATAAGCATTAGTAGGTGAGAAAGTTTCAGATTTAGACGAAAGTATGATTTCCTCAAGCTCTTCTTTCTCTTTGGCTAATTCTGCCACCTGATCGACACCATCATTATATGCTTTTAATGTGTCGTCATAAGCCTTTTGAGCTGTTTCAATTGCTAATGCCTCTGTGGCATCAATTCCTGACTCTTTTCCTTTTTCTAAATTTTTGATTCTTTTTTGCTCTTCAATTGACTGCTCTAAGTCCTCAATGGCACCATCTAAAGTTCCATCAGCAGTCTTTTCTTTTGTCTTTGGATTTGATGCGTCTCTATATAATGTCAAGCTTTGTTCTGCATTCTTGATAGCAGTATCTGCTGCTTTCCATGCAGTGCTTTCCTCAATTGCTGTTTCTTTGGCATCATCTAGCTTTTTCTTTTTATCGTTGACTTGTGTTAAGGTTGTTCCTCCATTTTCAATTGTCTGCTCAATAGCTTCAACGGCTGACTCTTTTAAGTTGATTGCAACTTGTTCTGTCGGAGTTATTTCTGATTTAGTATCAATTTTATAGTCAAGATAAAGAGAATTTAACATGGTCGAAGTTATCTCATCAAATGTCTCATCTGGAATAAAATCTTCAGAAGAATAACCCAAAAACTGTAGTGCTTTTTCGAGTTGTAAAACATCTGGTCCAGGCTTTGAATTTAAATCTAGTGTCCTGTAAAAAGGTATCGATCCCTCAACTAAAATTACAGGCTTGTTGTCGACAGCAAAAAGGATTTCTCCATAATTTACTACTGTTCCTTCTTCTGGAAGATAAGTGACCACTCCAGCGATAGGAGTTTTAAGAATTTTGCTGTCGGTTTGCCTTAGTGTCCCATTGTATTCTTCTTTTTTTGATAAATCTCCTTGTTGAATACTTACGGTTGTTAATTCTAGGGTTTTATTACTTGTCGTAGCATCAGTGTTTTGAGTACCAAAATAATACCCTCCATAAGCAAGAGCAGTTATAGTAATTAACACATACAGGTTTTTTAATTTAAATATATTTTTTATCATTGTTCTAGTTACCTTAGTTTATTAAACCTGTAAGTTTTCTGAGAAATTATTTTTGTAAGTTTCTTAATCATCCCACTCCTCACCTTTCAACTCTTCTGGCAATGTTTCCTCACAGGCTTGCCATGTCTGAACAATTGGGTCATCTTCACTAAAATCCCATTCTTCGGTTGTATATGCGTCAAGGTTCACATCTCTATTAAAGTAATTAGGATCAGGGACCTTCGGGTATCCATTCTCTCTAAAGCAAGTTGCTATATGAAGTGCTCTATCTAACTCTTTCCCGGTTTCAGCTGGGTTCTCAAATTGATTCTCGTCTGCAACTCCCCATAAATTATACTCCAAAGCACAGTCTTCTATTTTACTCCATAGTTCCTCTTGTTCTTCAGTAGTTAAAGTTTCAAAATAGGAAGCGATAGTTGTATATAAATCTAAAAAATTTCTTGGCTCTTTAAATTTATAACCAGATTCATTTACACACTGAACAAGGACTAGTGGGGCATCTTCATCTGAAATTTCTTCTTGTTCGTCTGTAAGCTCAACTCCAAGAGCAATTGCTTCTTTTCCTTTATCGGTATCTGCAACAGAAACAACAGATTGTTCTTCTTGTTGGAATAATGAACAAGCTGTAAATAATACCAAAATTAATGAAGCTTTTTTATACATATAAAATTATAAATTATATGTAGCTTTAACCTCAACCTTGTGGTGGTTCAAGTTCTAGATCATCAAAACATTCTCCTGCAGCTTCTCTAATTTGGTCTTCTAGGTATTGTCCAGACTGTACGAGGCCAACAAGTATAGGCCTAAGGGGTCTTTCAGTGCTAGGGTCTTCAACCTCTATGCCTTTTTCCCTTAAGCATTGTGCAAACTCAAGCTCTGTGTCTAGTCTATCCGCTACATCTTCTGGATTTTCAAAGTCTGCATTATTGCCAAGTGGAATATCATTTTCTTCAGCACATATCTGAATTGTCTCAAAAAGTTCATCCCTACCTTTTTGATCAGTAGCTAAAAACACTGGCTGTAAAACACTTCGTAAACTTTCACCATTTTTTGGATCATTAATGTCGTATCCCTTGTCTCTTAAGCATCTAGCTAGTAAAAATTGAGCATCTTCGGGTGAAATTATCTCTTGAACGACCTCTTCTTTAATCGTTGTCACTGTTGTATCATTCGATAAATCATTTTTAGAAATAACGCCTTGAGAGTCATCTGATGAGGAACAAGAAGAGACTAATACAAAAACTAGGAATATTACTTTTGTTTTTTTCATAGTTACATTTTAGTAAATGTGTATTGGGCTAGGGAGAAAACCAACACACAAATACTTAACTAGTTACCTATTGCCTTTCAACTTATGATGTCCTTTTTTGTGACGTCCTATCATGTTTTCTTTAAACTCTTCTTGAGTTATAACCCCGTCTTGAAGCTCTTGGGAATAGTGTTGTTTAAATCGATCTATTTTCTCTTGATTAACACTATCTACTGAATCCAGTTCTGACAAAGTAATTTCTTCATCTTCAAGCATTTCTCTAATTAGATTTTTGATTTCATCTCTTTCTGCTTTTATCTCAATTTTTTTTTCTTCCATTGTGTTCAATATGGTGTCAGCCTGATCTTCTGATAAGGTACCTTCCTCAACTAGCCCTAGTAGAATCTCTTCTAGCAGATTGGGTTTGTTGTCTTTATCCGTAGAAACCTCATCTTGAATAAATACCTTTTCATCCATAGGAATTTCTGCAGCATAAGAGATACCAACGATACCTACACCGAAAGCAAGTCCAAAAACGCCTATTCCTAATAATAATTTTTTCATATTCGTCCTTTCTTTTTCATACTCTTTTGTAGCAGTTGGAACCTTAGGGTATCCTTAAAAACCTGTGAGGTTCCTGAGGTTAATAAATCCAATCGCTTGATAAATAAATTTATATTGTCATTATTAAGTTGTGGTTAAAAAAATACTTTTAGTTGAAGATGATAAGAAAATATCAGAATTAGTAAAACAGTCCTTAGTCAATGAGGGGTACTTTGTTGATCAATCTTTTGATGGGGAATCTGGATATTACAAAATCATTGAAGACCAACCCGATCTTGTTATTTTAGATATCATGATGCCAAAAATGAATGGTTATAAAGTCTGTGCAAAGGTTAGAGAGATTGGGGTGACAACTCCGATAATAATGTTGACAGCAAAGAGTGGTGAATACGATGTCGAAGAAGGGCTGGATACTGGTGCAAATGATTACTTGAAAAAGCCTTTCTCTACAGTTGAACTGCTGGCAAGAATTCGCAGACTTTTAAAAACAGATGGACACGAAAAAGCCTTGTTGGAGTTTCAAGATTTAAAGATTGATTTAAATGCAAGAAAAGTTACAAGTAAGGATCTTGAAATTGAACTAACCAAGCAAGAACTAGACCTACTTGCTTTCTTAGTAATGAATAATGGAAATATTGTCACAAAAAATGAACTATTGGAGGAAATCTGGGAAATTTTATACCCAGTTGAAGAAGATATTAATAAAGTTGAAGTTTACATAGGATATCTGAGAAAAAAACTTAAACCTTTTAACTTAAATGGCCGCATTAAAACTGTTCGTGGTTATGGGTATAGGTGGAATTAAATGAAGAGAGTGGGAATAAGGTCAAAAATTATATTGTTAACTCTTTTAATCCTTGGTGGTGGATTTTTTGTTGCTCCAGAAATTTTAAAAGAAGTAGCTGAAGTTAGATACAGAACAACACTAGAAGATGGTAGAGCTAATTTAGCAGAACGATTAGAAAAAGATTATAAAAAGTTAAACCTTAGAAATACTCCACGTTTTGGAGATTATTTTGTATTTGTATATGATAAACAAAGTGGAAAACTCATAAGGGAATATAGCTTTTTTCCCCCACGTCTCATTGATGATTACAATTTAGCAAAAAATCAATTTGCAATAAATGAAAATAATTTAAATTTTATAAAAACCGAAAGTGTAGACAAAAAAGTAAGTATTGTTATCGGCTTTAGTGAGTCAACTTCTAGGAATGCAGTTGAGGGCCTAGAAAGATTTTTTGTGCTGAGTTATCTTTTGGCTTCAGTATTTGTCGTTTTAGGAATTTTAATTTCTACAGAAATAGCGTTAAGACCTATAAGTCGATCTATCAAAAAAATATCTAAATTTGAACCGTTAAACAAAATGGAAAAACTCGACGATGTAAAAAGCAATGATGAAATTGGAAAGTTGATTTCGACATTTAACTCTCTTCTTGAGAAGGTTCACATAAGTTCAATAAGTCAGAAACAATTTATTTCAAATGCCTCACATGAACTAAAAACACCTTTAACAAGTTTAAAATTACAAATCGAGAAGTTGAAAAAACAAAATAATACAGACGAGGAAACTCTCATTGGGATAGAAGAAGATGTGATTGAAATCCAGTCAATAATAGAAGCTTTATTAATCCTTGAGACCTCTACTAAAAGTGGTGGTACTGATGGGAAAATTCTCCTGAATGATTTAATTAAGAAAACTATTAAAGGTACCGATGTTGATTTCAAAAATAATGTAGAAATAATGGTTGATTCAAACCAAGAAATTCTTAAATTGATGCTTAATAATTTAATTGGGAATGCAGAAAAATTTAAGTCGAACAAAGTAATAATTAGTGCCGACATAGTGGATGAAGCTCCCTCAATAATCATTGAGGATGATGGTGTTGGAATTCATCCAGAAAATTATGATTTAATATTTACTCCCTTTTGGCAAGAAGATGAATCAAGAACAAGAAATATTGGTGGTAAAGGTCTTGGTTTGAGTATTGTAAAAAATATTGTTTCAAAATATGGTTGGAAGATTACCGTGGGTAAGTCTGACCTTGGTGGAGCTAAGTTTATAGTTAGTTTTTAAATACTTATTTCTCCCAACCACACTCTTGTAACAATGGGGTAATACTATCTTTTGAACTTTTTAATCCACTTAAATCAAGCTTAGGCTCTTGTTGGGTTGGGTCTTGCACGTTTATCCCCTTTTCTCTTAAACATTTAGCTAATTCAAGATTTTCATCATATAATTTTGCAAGCTCTTCTGGGTTTTGTGAAGATGAATCTGACCAAAGATTATATTTGTTAATACAGTAATTAACATCCTCTCCTAGCTGTAATTCTTCATCTTTGCTTGTGCTTAACTGACTAATTGTTGTTTTTAAATCTTGTATATCAAAGGGAGTTACTATGTCATAACCCTTTTCTTCGTTTAAGCACTTAGTTAAAACAATTGGATAGTCTTCTTCAGCTATAGTCGAAGTAGTTGTTGATTCGGCTGACAAAGAAACAACACTTGAATCTGTTCCGGTTGAGCATGCGGTAGCAAAGAATAGAACTACTAATGCTGTTACAAACCGATTTTTTATCACGTTCTATATCTTAGATTTAAATTTGAGTTTTTCTTTAAGGTCTTCTGTTATTGGTGTTGGTTTCATTGTTATTTGATCTGTATATACGTGAACTGCCTCGCAGGAACTTACTAACTCACCTGTTTCTATCAAAAACATTCCCATTATCCAAGTCATGCTTGTATTTCCTATTTCTTTAATTTTTGTACCTATCTCAACTTCTTGATCAAAATAAAGAGGTTTATTGTATTGAACTTTGACCTGGACAGTATGAAAATCTTTTTTCGTCTCCTCTATGTCATTCAAGTAGTCATAATTAACATATTTAAAATACGCAGTTATTGCTTGATCGAAAAATGCAACATGGTTCGCATTGTGCATTACACCCTGAGGATCAAGTTCATAGTATCTTACTGTTGCTTCCCAAAAAGCTTGAAAATCCCCTCTTGATAGGATTATTTTGGACATCTATACAAAAATTTGAGTTTTGGGCTCTATCCCACCCGTAAGCGGCATTGCATATTCAAAAAAGTCATTTGTGACATAGGGTTTTGTATTGTCTAAGAACTCTTCAGGCATATCTTTTGTGTGTTTTGCGACTTTATGAAGGTCAACAACCTCTACATCGCAATGATATTTTTCTGAAAATTGCCTTTTAAGTATTACAGACCCACTATCAAGTTCTTTTGATGCAATAACTGCGTGTTGTCCAACTCTCTCTGCTTCTTCTGCGTCAACTTGAGAGATATCAGCTATAAATGATCTCTGTAAGTATCCAAATGTGTCTGCTCTAACTCTTGCTCCTTCTATATATTCAGAAACTATGTTGGTTAAAGTATCTCCAAGGGCTCCGGAACCAGATAGTTGAATATTTCCATGACTATCAGTTTTACCGGCAAGTCCTGAACCGGTTTGGTTAGCATATGTTTGTAGAAAGTATTCGCCATCTTCGTTGTGAACTCCTTCGGAAATAGCAATAACACATCTCCCAAGAGCATCGTAGACCTCTTTTACTTCTTTTAAGAATGTGTCAATGTTAAAAGTTTTCTCTGGGACATAAACTAGGTGAGGACCATCTTCCTCTGCAGATTTTCCTAGTGTACTAGCAGCTGTTAACCAACCCGCATGCCTTCCCATTAGTACATTAATTTTTATCCCACCAAGACTTCTGTTGTCAGCATCATCACCTTGGAATGCATGAGCTACAAACCTAGCAGCAGAACCATATCCAGGACAGTGATCAGTTTCACGAAGATCATTATCAATTGTTTTTGGTATGTGGAATGCCTTCATTTCATATCCGATATTTTTTGCCCCCTCAGATACTAAATTTGCAGTTTCTGCAGAATCGTTTCCTCCGATATAGAAAAAATTTCTTATATTTTGCTTTTCAAATATAGAAATTAATTTTTCAATATCAGAATCTGTTGGTTTTTGTCTAACTGAACCTAAAGCAGCGGCAGGAGTTTTTCCAATCCCGTATAGTTGGGATTCAGATAAATTTGATAGATCAACAAAGTCTTCCCCTAGCATCCCAGCTAATCCGTGTTTTGCACCTAATATTTCATCAAAATCATGATTTACTGCTTCTTTAATAAAGCCAACAAGGGACCTGTTGATGACTGCGGTTGGTCCGCCAGATTGTCCAATAACAGCTTTTCCTGCTGACACTTATTTAACTCCCGTTTTGATAAACAGAGAGGAATCCAAGGTATGATTCAGCAATTTCACTAACTGCTTCTTCTCTGGATTTTTCTCCTTCATGAAAACTTTTTAGTGCATTCCAAAAGATAGATCTGCCTATGGCGAAACCTTTATACCCTTCTACAGAAGATCCTGCACGGAGCCATTCGTTAACTTTTTCATCAGTTGCCCCTCTACCTAAAACTACAGCAATAACATTTTCTCTGTCTCCAGCTTTAATAGCAGCAGCTACTTTCTCACAGTCTTCAGCTGTGTCAAGTCCCTCTATCTTCCAGATATCTGGGTCAGCTCCTCTTTCACGCATTTCCTCTACAACTTTGACGGCTAGCATGGGTCTGATCTCAGAATCATAACGAGCTTGGTCATTTTCAACAGATGCTAATTGTTCTTCTGTTGCGGGTACAAGAAACTCTAAAAGAAATTTTTTATCATTTTCTGTAAGCCAATCTGATAATTCTTTAATCCTGCTTCCCTGCGTTGCTCTAGTTTCTTCATCATCATCTGGGTTCCATCGAACTAAGATTTTTACAAAATCTGCACCGATTTCATTAATTTTTTCACCGAATTGATCGCCATATTCAAAATCGAAAACTTTTTGGCCAGATTTTTCAACTGGGGCAGCAAACTTAATCCCCATTTCTTTTGCTTTTTGTTGAACATCTAGACCAAAAGTTTCATCAACGAGTATTGCGGGATCCCCACCAGTTATTCCAGATTCTTTAGCTTTTAAAAAGCCGTCAAAGATGATGTTTTTCAATTCAGTGACTTTTTCTGACTCTTCTGCGGTAGGTTCTCTACCCTCTACTCCCAAAAGACCTTTAGTTATAGTTCCCCTGTGATCAAAAGCTAATATGTATAAATCTTGTGAATAACCCTTCATTTTTCTCCTTAAACTGTTTCTTTTTGGCTAGTTCGTGAATATGCAACTAAACCTATCAAGATAAACAGTACTAGATAGAGTATATTATTTTCGAAGACTGAGGAATTTTGTATCTCCTCAGAATATAGGTTTGAATAAACGATTCCCGGATCTTCTTGAGATTGTCCTATTGCAGATAAAGTATTTAACAAGTCAACTGTGCTGGCTCCCCAGTTGTTAGCTAAATTTTCATCTAAAAAGAAAACATTTCCACTTTGTACTGCGGTAATCTCTCCCCATCCAACTCTTGTTGATAGATCTTTATTCAAATAGTCTGAGTGACCTACAACAATTAGATTTGGATTGGAGGCCAATACTTCTTCTTCTGAAAATTCAGGATATCCACTGCCAAATGGATCTTCTTTTAGGTTGGCAACATTGTTTATTCCCAAAAGATTATAGATTTCACCTATAAAAGAATTCTCATTTATAGTGTATATTCCATAAGTAAATCCAATTTCATGAAAAACGGTTGTATTTTCTGATGAAAAGTTTTGAATAATCTCTTCAACATCACTTTGCATTGCTGAAACGAGTTCTAATGATTCGTCAGATTTGTTTATTAGATTTCCAATTTCTTCAATTTGTGTATATACATCATCGAAATCTCTTGCGGGAGGAAGTAAAGCATAGTTTATTTCTAAGCTTTCTAACCCTTCAATGATTCCATTAAAATCAAATGCTACCACTACAAGATCAGGATTTAACTCCAGTAATTCTTCAGCAGTAACAGTAAATGCATCAATTTTTTTAATAGGTAGTTCTGTTTCCGAGAATGAATCAACGCCGACTAAAAGACTTTCACCTCCTAGAACTTGGATGACTTCTGTGTGTGTAGTAGATAACGAAACAACTCTTTGTTCTATGCTTGACTCTTCAGAGCCTGTACACATCGTTATCAACGCGGCAAGAATTAGTATCTTATATTTCATAATTTCCTTTCTTACCACGAGAAAAGATTGATACTCCATTCCTTCTCTCGAGGATTGTTGTTTTAGTAAAAATAAAAAGGCGACCTGACTTATCTTTCGAATTACAGTTGCGGGACAGTGTTAGAGTTTCACTAACTTCGCTTTTTAATTTCTTTGTTTAAAAGATTGTAGCAAATTATTCTGTGTCTTCTTCTTCGTTTTTAAGATTTTTTAATGTTTTTGAAAAAGTCATCATCATAGTTTCTTTACTGTCTTGGTTTTCGTCTTGTGAAGCTACTGGAGTAGTTTCTTGTGCTTCACTATAAGATTCTTCAAGAACGACTACTTCAATACCTCCAACCAGATCTGAGACTAGATTGTAGAAAAAAGCTCCAATTGTTGCTAAAGCTGTTTGTGTTAAAAGGTAAACAGTCGCAAGAAATACAACTGATGAAAAAAGTGGTTCAATATTCCCAACTAGTGATGCATCCGCATCAAGTAAAGCTAGCCTTCTAGCTATATCTTCTAGGCCTTGGGGAACCCCAGCATTGACGAGAAGTACCCAGAGTATGGAGAAACCCAAAACTATGGTTAGTGCGACAATAAAATTTAGAACAAATGTTACCTTTAAGACCGTCCATGGGTCTATCTTTCTAATTATTCTTCTTACTCTGTTTACTTTGACCATTTTTAATCGCTCTTTATTGGAATAAAAGCAGATATTTCCTCTTCTTTTGCAAGTTTCATAACTCTGACCCCTTGAGCTGCTCTACTCATTTTTTTTATTTGTTTCACTGCACATCTTATTGCGGTTCCACCTGTACTCATAAGCATAACCTCTGTATCTTCATCTACAGAACGTGCACCAATTAAATCTCCTTTTGTTTCTGTTACTTTCAAAGCCTTAACGCCCATTCCACCTCTACCGGCTTTTCTGAACTCATCAAGATTTGTCCTCTTTCCATATCCTTTTGCTGTTACGAATAATAAGGTTTCATCTCTAGATGTTGCTGCTCCGACGACTTTATCTCCTTCGCGGAGTTTTATACCCCTGACACCCATTGCTGTTCTTCCTTGTGGCTTGAGATTATTTTCATCAAATCTAATAGCCTGACCTTTTCTGGAAACTAGAATCACATCTTCTTTTCCAGAGGTAGTTTTAACTGAAACAACCTTATCTTCCTCTTTAAGTTTTATTGCTTGTAGTGATTTGTAGTTTGAATCAAAATCTTTAAATGCAGATTTTTTAACTGTTCCTTTTTCAGTCATAATTAAAAGAAACTTCTCTGTCTCATAATCTCTTGTATCAATAATGGCCTGAACTTTCTCATCTTGGGACATCGAAAGTACATTGTGGATTAGTGAACCTTGTGCTGTTCTTGTTGTTTTAGGTAGCTCGTGAGCTTTTGCCCTGTAAACCTTTCCTTGATCTGTAAAAAATAGTAAATATGCATGTACAGAAGTAGATAGCAAATGTTCAATAACATCCTCATCAGATGAAGCTGCTTTTACGCCCTTACCGCCCCTTCCTTGTTTTTTATAAGCAGTAGAGGGAACAGATTTCACATAACCATTTGCAGAGACTGAGACAATAATTTCTTCATCTTCAATCAGATCTTCAATTGAGACTTCACCAACATCTGGCACGATGCGTGATCTTCTTTCATCACCAAATTTTTTAGTTATTTCCTCAAGTTCTTCAACGAGAATATCATCTTGTTTTTTTCTACTTTTAAGAATCGTTGCTAATTCTTTGATTGTTTTTTTAAGTTCTACTTTTTCCTCTTCCAGTTTTTCTCGCTCTAGCGCGGTTAATCTTCGTAGTGGCATATCAAGAATGTGTGATGCTTGGATTTCAGAAAGTTTGAATTTTTTCATTAAAGAAGTTCTTGCTGTTTCCGCATCTTTTGATGCGCGTATAACCTTTATAATTTGGTCAATTTTATCTAAAGCTAATATCAAACCTTCAACAATGTGAAGTCTGTCTTCAGCTTTTTTTAATCTGTATTGAGTTCTTCTTTGTATAACGTCAATTTGGTGTTCTATGTAATAGTTAATTAATTGTGGGACAGACAACACCTTTGGTACGCCGTCAACAAGGGCAACTGAATTTACTGCAAAAGTATCCTGTAGTTGTGTTTGTTTAAATAGCTGATTAAGAACAACTTGTGGAACCGCATCTCTTTTTAATTCAATAACTAGTCTTGTACCGTTTCTATCACTGCTTTCATTTCTTAGATCAGAAACTCCTGCTAGTTTTTTGTCTTGAACTAAGGATGCAATTTTTTCCATTATTCTATCAATTGATGCTTGGTATGGAAGTTCTTTTACAATGATTGCAGATTTACCTTTTCCAAGTTCTTCAACATCAGCAACGGCTCGTAATTTAATAGAACCTCTACCTTTTAGGATTGCATCTTTAATTGTTGGGGTATCAACAACAAGCCCACCAGTTGGAAAATCAGGAGCTTTTATTATTTTTAAATAATCTGAGGGTTTTGGATTTTTAGTATTTAATGTGAATTTAACAGCCTCAGTAATTTCTCTTAAATTATACGGGGGCATGTTTGTTGCCATAGCAACTGCGATACCTTCTGCACCATTAATAAGAAGGTTTGGGAATCTACCTGGTAAAACCTTTGGCTCAAAACTTTCTCCTGAGTAGTTTGGTTCAAAAGTAACAGTGTCTTCATCAATTCCATCTAAAAGTTGTGAAGATAGTAAAGACATTCTTGATTCTGTGTACCTCATCGCAGCAGGTGGATCATCTGGTGTACCAAAGTTTCCTTGTGGTTCTATTAATGGGTAACGTGTGCTGAAGTGTTGTCCAAGTCTAACCAATGTTCCATAAATTGCATCATTTCCATGTGGGTGATAGTTACCCATTACGTCACCAACTACTTTTGAGCATTTTCTAAAAGGACCGGTAGGTCTTATTCCGGTTTCATACATTGAATAAAGTATTCTCCTCTGCACTGGCTTAAGTCCATCTTTTACATCTGGTAAAGCTCTCGAAACAATCACCGCCATTGCATAATCTAAAAATGATTTAGATATTTCGTCCTCAACTTGAATTGATGTTTCATTATTAAATACTTTTGTTTCAACATCCTTTTTAGCTGCGGGTTTTTTAGCTGCGGGTTTTTTAGCTGCGGGTTTTTTAGCTGCGGGTTTTTTAGCTGCGGGTTTTTTTGCTGCGGGTTTTTTT
>JAAZZH010000029.1 GCA_014239265.1 Actinomycetota bacterium | reverse complement strand
TTGTATAATGGAGCCATAGCAACATTTAAAGAAAATGGGATAACCGAGAATGAAATAAAACTTATTAGTGTCCCCGGCGCATTTGAAATTCCAGTTGCAGTCAAAACGTTACTTGATAAGAAGATATATGATGTGATTATAACTCTTGGCGTTATTATTAGAGGTGAAACACCACATTTTGAATTTATTGCGAATGAATGTGCGCATGGAATTTCAAGATTAGCAATAACTAGTGGTACGCCAATCATTTTTGGTGTTTTAACAGTAAATAATAAAGACCAAGCATTAAAAAGATCTGGAACTGAAGGTAGAAATAAGGGGGTTGAAGCAGCAAAAGCGGCATTAGATATGGTTGAGGCATTACAAAATATTTAGTTATGAATATAAAATCCTATAAAGAAAACATACGTGGACGTATTAAAGCAAGACAGAATGCAGTCCAAGCCCTGTATCAATGGTTTATTACAAATAAGAATGTAGACGAGGTTATTGCTGAATTTGAGAATGATAAACATAAACTTGCTAAAACAGATATCAATTACTTTAAATTATTATTGAGAGGAACAATCACAAATCACCAAAAGCTCGATTCAAGAATAATTAACTTGTTAGATAGGCCAGTTGATGAGCTTGATACTATAGAGCGTGCTATTTTGCATATTGGTTGTTACGAATTGGAATATCATGATGATATCCCATGGAGGTCTGTGGTCAATGAATCTGTTGAGCTTGCAAAAATATTTGGTGCAGAAAATTCATACAAATATATTAATGGTATACTCGACAAGGTTGCTAAAGAGTTACGTTACAATGAAACTAAAGATTTAGTCAGCTGAAAGATTTTGAATGAATTTGAGATTATAGAGCATTATTTTAAACCTAAATTACTGAATAATCAGTACGTCCCTACGTTAGGTATTGGTGATGATGCTGCTGTTATAAGTATTGATGAAGACGAAGAATTAGTAGTTTCAATGGATACTTTAGTCGAAGGTGTTCATTTTTTAAGAGATACCTCTCCTAGGGATATTGCGAGCAAATCAGTATTAGTTAATCTAAGTGATATGGCTGCTATGGGGGCTGCTCCTCGATGGATAACTTTATCATTAACACTTCCCGAGAATAACATTGATTGGATAAAAAAATTTTCATCTCAATTTAATAATTTAGCTGCTAAATATTCTTTATTACTTATTGGAGGAGATTTAACAAAAGGCCCACTATCAATTACGATTCAGATGCATGGTACCGTACCAAAAGGAAGGTTTCTATGTCGTAGCGGAGCTAAACCTGGAGACTTAATCTATGTGACTGGAGAATTAGGAGCTGCTGCATATACCTTAAGATATTTTCTAAATCCCGATAAAAACTTAGAACCAACTAAGGAAGAAATCAAAAAATTAAATCAACCCGAACCGAGAATCCAAGCAGGAATAGTATTAAGAGATATTGCAACTAGTTGTATTGATATATCAGATGGTTTATTTTCCGATCTTAATCATATTCTTAAGGCTAGTAACGTTGGGGCAGAGATAAAATTATCAAATATCCCTTATTCAAAGAGTTTAAAAAAGTTAAATAAAGAATTAGCTATCGATCTTGCATTAACGGGAGGAGATGACTATGAATTATGTTTTACAATTCCTCCGCATATATCTCAATCTAATTTAAAGGAGATGATTACTGCAGTGGAGATTCATTATATAGGTAAAATTGATCAAACTTGTTCAAAATTGAACTTAATAGATGAGAGTGGAAGAATATACAAATTTAAATCAAAAGGTTATCAACATTTTTAGTTTTTAAGAGATTTTTTTCTAATAATATTTTGCCATTCCTTCGGGCCATCCTTATGTACTGCATTACCATTTGAATCAACAGCAACTAGAATGGATAAATTTACAGAGATGATGCTAGATAAAACTGGTTTAATTGGTATGATCGGAAAAGCTGAGCGCGGGCCTGTAGCAATAAATGCAATTAAAAAACATAAAGCTGTTTATTTAATGGCTGTTGGTGGTGCGGCATATCTTGTATCAAAAGCTATAACACATTCCGAAGTTATTGCATTCCCAGAACTTGGAATGGAGGCAATACATGAATTTGAAGTTAAAGATATGCCAGTAACAGTAGCTGTTGATTCAAATGGTAAT
>JAAZZH010000028.1 GCA_014239265.1 Actinomycetota bacterium | reverse complement strand
ATTTTTCTGCTTTAATTCCTAGTTTAATAAAATCTTCAATTAGTAAAAAAAGGTTTTTCACACATTCCGCAGATTAAATTTAATGTGTCTGCAACTTCTTTACTAAACGAAAGAAGGTGTAAATTACGTATGAAACTATTTTCTTCTGCGTCACTATTAAAAACCCCCATCTAGTTTTCGATTCCCTGTAGTTCAATCAGGTAGTCATAAACTCCTGGCTTTTGATAGCAAGCCTCCTCAATATTGTCTTCATAATATGCAACTCGTTCCTCTGAAAGACCCAGTTTGTTTATTACTTCTTGTCTCCCTAAGGATCTTTTTGCAGTTTTGTAATTATATGAGGTAGGTGTTAAATCCGGATGGTATAAGATTTGTAGCTGCATTAAATCAATGTGACTTAAGTATGGAACCCGTGGTCCTGAAAACTCATAGGTCATTGCTGATGTCCAGCAGAGATTGTGACCCAAACCAAGAGCATGCCCAATTTCATGAATGATTATATGGGAACGATAGTCACCTCGTTTACTGCTATCAATCCAGATGTAATCTTTAAAATTCGCAAAGTAAACCCCTACAAAACCTTCAGTCTTACAACCTATGTGTTTGCCGAGCTTATCTTTGCAATCAGTAAAGTGAATTGGTAAGGTAACATCTTTTGTTTCACTGGAGTATGAGATATCTAGACCCGGAGCTACAACATGTAAGGCCTGTATCATTTTGTTTACATCTTCTAGATCAGATTTAATAACATCACCATAAAGCCCAATGACTGTTTTGTTATTCCTAAGTAGTTTATAACTAACAGGTTGGTCTTCCCACTTATAATCACCGTCATTACTTGGTTCGAAAATGAGATCCTTGCCAAGCAAAGCTAATCCAGCTTCTAATGAAGGAAGCTCTGCTCCAGATTTTCTCAAGTCTTGATACTCCATAAACTTTTCTATAAAGGCATCTTCTCCCGAAGCCTCTATCTGTAAATTTTCAATATCATACGGCTCGAATATACCATCAGCAAAAAATGGCTCCATGTTTTCAAAGTCTCTAAATCTCTCAACTGGAATCGTCGTTACATTTTCTTTAACACAGGCAACTGAAGAAGAAGCCCCCATACTGGTTGCTTCAAGTTTTATATTTAGGGGATATGTTTTTTCCAACGAAGCGAAGTTTGATTTATAAAGGGGTAGTCGAACTGTCGCAACATCGTGATAATGCGGTACAAGAGTTTTTGTAAAGTTATGGTATTCAAAACCTTTGGTACTATGGTTCCAATCTGCAGCATCAGGAGAGTAGGGTTCAGTTATTACATAGAGATTTCGAATCTTGTAATCTCTGTAGTTGAGATTATTGAAATCTACTACAAACTCAAGGGTTTCTAGATCTACTTCATATTCAATATTGTCCCAAAACTCTTCACTATCGCACTCCATCTCAAGAGTAATGACACCCATTTTCTCTGCCGTTTCAGATTTAATCATAAACTTTACACCATTCTTTTCATGCATGACATATCCAGGTTTAAGGACAGAATTTATTTCTAAATCATTTTTTTCTAATATATGAGTAAGTGAAGCACCTACTTCATCTACAGCAAAAAGTCCCCAACTTCCAATCCACACTGAAGCCATAAAATACACGTATAAGGTTTTAAGCACTCTGTTGAATCCAATCGTTTATCTCTAAAGCAAATTTCGATCCACCAATATGTGATGGCTCTATGGGGTTTGCGTAGTCTTTTGGTTTAGTAAAAATATTTCTCAGCTCTAAAACTTGAGCATTATAAGTATTTGCGGTGGAGTAGACGATGTCATTCAGCATCGAGACCATTGCCTTAGAGGAAAGTGCAATATCATACAATAGGGGGTCGTTCAATAGATTTCCTTCATAAACTGTACATAACAAAATATTAGAATTTTGCAGTGACAGTTTTTCTACAATGGTCTGATACCTTCGTTTAATTGGTGCCATAATCCCAACAGATTGCTCAAAAACTTCATTTGCGGTCAACTGTTCTGTATTTTTTAAGAAAAACATATAAAGTTTGAATCAATCTATTTCTTTATTTCTTTTTTCTGTAATTATTTAAAATTAAAAAACAAAAAACTAAAAACTAAAAAATTAAAACACTAAAAATTAATGATGCTAATGCGCCAAACAAGGTTATAGAAAAAATTATTA
>JAAZZH010000027.1 GCA_014239265.1 Actinomycetota bacterium | reverse complement strand
ATATAATATTAAAAAAGAATCTAGAACCGGCTACTCTATAGGAATTGGTTATCCACCTGATTGGGGCGAGCATACTTTAAATCTTTTACGACTAGTATTTCACCATCGTAACTTTTGTCTACCTTTTCAAATTTAACAAAGCTATCTGATTTTGACATGGGGATTTAAAACATTTGTTGATATTTATTTCAAGGAAAAATTACTTTTTCTTATTTTATATGTAATTCTCTACTAAATTTACAAAAGAAGAATATAAAAACAGGTTAAAAAAAGTTCAAAAATCAATGCAAGATAAAGGCATTGAACTATTAATTTCCCAAGACACCAATAACATGAATTATCTAACAGGATATGATGCTTGGTCGTTTTACTATACACAGTGTGTAATAGTTCATGTAAATGCAGAAGAGCCTTTATGCTTTGTAAGAGCACAAGATGCTGGCGGTGCATATATTAAAACTTATCTAAAGAGAGAAAATATAATTGTTTATGAAGAAAAATATATTCATACATGGCCAATGCATCCTTATGATCCTTTAATTGAATTAATTAAAAAAAATAAATGGGATAAATTAAATATTGGCGTTGAAATGGATAGTCACTACTTCACTGCTTACTGTTATGAAAAATTAAAACAAGGCTTACCTAATGCAAAAATTAAAGATTCTGATCGATTAGTTAATTGGGCAAGATTAGTAAAATCTGAATCAGAAATAAATCTTATGAAAGGAGCGGCCTTAATATCTCAAGAGGCAATGAAAGTAGCTATGAAAACTATTAATCCTGGCGTTAGACAATGTGATGCAGTTGGGGAAATTCAAAAATCATTATTTTATGGAACAAAAGAGTTTGGGGGAGAGTATTCAAGTATTGCAACTTTACTTCCAACAGGAAAAGGAACTTCAGCTTCACATTTAACAGCTACTCAAGATAAATTTGTAGAAGGTGAGGCAACTATTATTGAGTTGTCAGGAGTTTACAAAAGATACCATGCACCAATGGCTAGAACAGTATTATTAGGTAAACCTGATCAGTTAAAAATTGACACAATGAAGAAAACCATTGAAGCTTTGGAAATGGGTATTAGTGCAGTAAAACCTGGCAATACTGCAGATGATGTAGCACAAGCCTTTTGGAAAATATTAGACAAATATGGTATCGATAAAAAATCAAGAACGGGATATTCAATAGGAATTGGTTATCCACCTGATTGGGGAGAGCATACTCTTAATATATATAAAGGAGACATGACTGTCCTAGAACCTAATGTGTGTTTTCATATGATTGCAGTAATGCAATTCGGTGATTGGGGCGTTGAAGCATCAGAAGCTATTAGAGTTACAGAAACTGGAAGTGAGTTATTTTGTAATATGAGTAAAGAATTACATATAAAATAAATTGCTTGATTATCAATCTAACAAATGTTTTAAAGTCATATGAGCAACGATCACTTCGTCAGATTCGAGAATGTAGACAAAAGTTACGATGGTAAACAACTTGTTGTAAAAGGTTTAGATCTAGACATTGCTGAAGGAGAGTTTGTTACAATGCTTGGACCCTCTGGTTCTGGTAAAACAACATGCTTGATGATGTTGGCTGGATTTGAAACTCCAACAAACGGACAAATTTATTTAGACAATAAAGTAATCTCAGATATCCCTCCTCATAAAAGAGGAATTGGAATGGTATTTCAAAATTATGCTTTGTTTCCTCATATGACCGTTTATGAAAACTTAGCGTTTCCATTAAGAGTTAGAAAAATTCCAAAAGATGAGGCAGATAAAAAAGTTGATAAAGCATTATCGATGGTATCTCTTCAAGGTTTTGAAGCTAGAATGCCAATGCAGTTATCAGGTGGACAACAACAAAGAGTTGCTGTTGCAAGAGCAATAGTTTTAGAACCTAAAGTATTGTTGTTTGATGAGCCTTTATCAAACTTAGATGCTAAACTTAGAAGACAAGTTAGAGAAGATATAAGATCTATTCAGCAAAAATTAGCTGTTACAACAATTTATGTTACACATGATCAAGAAGAAGCGCTTGCTATTTCAGATAAAGTTATTGTTATGAATGATGCAATAATTGCACAAGAAGGTACTCCAAAACAATTATATTCTTTTCCGAATACAAAGTTTGTTGCTAATTTTATTGGTGATTCTAATATTATCAAAGTAGATATTGATGACCAAAATTCTGATACGTATTTAATTAATTTTTCGATATATTCAGATTTTTTAACATTAATCATTTTTAAACCATATGAAACATTTTCTAGAACTGACATATGTGGGAAAAGTGCATAAGATTGGAAAACCATAGATACATCTCTATCAGTTGCTGGTTTTATAGTGACATCCTCGTTATCAATTAAAATATTACCAGATGTTGCTCTTTCGAGACCTGCAACTAACCTTAAAGAAGTAGTTTTACCACAACCTGAAGGACCAAGTAATGTAGTCAGTGTTCCTGGCTCAAAATCACATGATATATTATCTACTGCAGTTGTTTCATTAAATTTTTTTACTATATTTTTAAATTCAACTTTTACTTTTTTCATTT
>JAAZZH010000026.1 GCA_014239265.1 Actinomycetota bacterium | reverse complement strand
GGCAAAAATAATAAAAAAAGTATCAGGAATGGATAAGACTAGAAGAGGATCTGTCGCTGGCGGCTATCATCCCAGTCTTTTAATGATAAAACCTGATGAAGTTATGGAAAATTTGGATTCTCTTGAAAAGACTTCTTCACTTTAAGAGTTCTTATTAATAAAAGAAAATTCATAAGTCCTTTGACTAATATTAAATAGCTCAAACCCCATATCTTCTAATTTATTTATTGCTTCTATAGTTTTGCTTATAGGAATAGTTTTATACATATGATGAAACTCTATTAATATTTGGTTTATAGACACATCACAAGCTAAGAGAGAATCTATTACTTCATATTCAGCACCTTCAATATCCATTTTTAAAACATCTATTACAGTATGGTTTAATTCAGAAGCTATGGTTTGAAGGTTTTTCACAGGAGCTTTTATAATCTTTTTATTGTCTTCGTTGTATCTTTTTACAGGAGAAAAGTGAGTTGATTTCTCTCTGGCTGGAGGGAAGAAATCCATAGTTCCATTTTCTGCAGCCAGTCCAATGGGATAGAACTTAAAATTTTCTGGAACTGATTGATTATTTACCCACTCAATAGATCTGGGGGTTGGGTCAAATGCGTGTACAACTAGATCAAATTTATTTATGAGAGCTAAATCAAAGTCTATATTCGCACCAACACCTACAGAATAGATGATACTGTCCTTAGAAATTCTAGATGTATCTACTACCCATCCATGATCTCCCCCAAAAAGTGCAGAGTAATTATTAGTCGATGGATTGATGCCAAGTTTAGAAAGATTATGTCTTCTTAGTCGCTGTTTTGTTTTTGTAAAAATAGACATCCAAATACTTTACATTAAAAAACTTCTAGTTGAACAGTTCTTAACTTAATTAAGATATAGAATGTTAATAAATTTAAAAATACAGTGAGCAAAAATTTTTTCCCAGATCAAAACATCAAAGAACTTTTTTCTGAGGGTGATGTTTACGATATTGCTAAAAATATACAAGGTAAAATTTTCCGAGAAGCTGCAAATAGAGTAACTAAAGAGTTTAATCACAATGGAATAAGCTACTTTATTAAATTTCATGAAGGAATTGGATGGGCAGAAGTCTTTAAAAACCTTTTAAAGATTAGATTGCCAACTGTAGGTGCTAAAACTGAATGGAAGGCTATAAATAAACTGAGAGAACTAGACATTGATTGTCCAGAAGTGGCTGCAGTTTGTTATAAAGGAATTAACCCAGCAAATTCGCAATCCTTTATTGTTACTAAATCTTTAGTTAATACTATCTCATTAGAAGATGCCTTGAAACAAAAAAAGTTTCAGGCATTGGGACCGAAAATAAAGAGAGAGTTTGTTAAAAAGATTGCTGAGATTTCTAAAAAAATGCATGACGGAGGAATGAATCATAGAGATTTTTATCTTTGTCACTTCCATGTTGATATTGATCTGGATGTTAAAAAGAAGATTTATTTAATAGATTTACATAGAGCTCAGATTAGAAGAAGAGTTCCAACAAGATGGGCAACAAAAGATATTGGTGGGCTATTTCACTCAATAATACAGTTTGGTATTTCTGAGACAGATTGTTACAGGTTCTTATCAACCTATTTCAATTGCTCTTTTAGAAGATTAGTTAGAGAAAAGAGTTCTTTCATTAATAAATCTAGATTCAGGGCATATTCAATGCACATGAAACCTATTCTTCAAGAGATAGATATAAACAGTAAAAAACAGTTTCCAGATCACTCAATTTATCAAAAAGAACTTGGAAGTAACTATAGATGGATAGGAAAAAAAGAATTTCTTTCAGATTCTATATTGCATATTTTAAGAAATTTAGATTTCTACATGAAAAAAGGTAAAGTTATAAAGAAAGAAAGAGGTCATTTTATAGTTTCCTTGGATGTTGGAAAAAATAAGATTTTTATTAAGAAATATCAAGTTAAGAACTTTTGGCATCTTCTAAGAAAGCAATTTTCAAAAAGTAGAGCTTATAATTCATGGATTGCAGCACATTGGTTAAATACTGTAGGTATAGAAACAGCTAAGCCCATAGTGGTCTTTGAGAAATTTAATACCTTTACTACGTTAGACTCATATCTATTAAGTCTTGCTATTGAAGGCAGTCCCTTAAAGGAATCTCTTTATGCATCCGATCATTTAAGAATAATTTCAGCTAGAATAGCTTCCTTTTTTAAGCGACTTAGGTGGATAGGTTTTAATCATGGAGATGCTAAGAGTTCTAATTTCTTTTTTAAGAATAATTTAATTGTCTTTGACTTAGATATCTCAAGACGAAGAAACCTTTTAATGCTTATTGACAGAAAGATAAAGAAAGATATTTTAAGAATAATTCGTAGTTTTGATGATGATGGAGTTTCCTTGGAGCCCTTATCTAAGAGATTATTAAAATAAGGAAATAAATTGATCATTGGCTTACTTAGCTACAGAAGTCACCCATTCTCGGGCGGGCAGGGCATATACATTCGTCACCTAAGCACTGCTTTAAAAAATTTAGGTCATGAAGTTCACGTACTTTCTGGTCCTCCTTACCCTGAAATCTCTGATGATGTAAATCTTATAAAAATTCCTAGTTTAGATTTGTTCTCTGTTGAGAGCAGAATAAAGGCTTTCAAATTAAAGTTCCTTTTTTCTCCAATAGACCTATTAGAATGGCTTGGTATTATGTCTGGAGGCTTTCCTGAACCATACG
>JAAZZH010000025.1 GCA_014239265.1 Actinomycetota bacterium | reverse complement strand
GTTGCCGACACATCTGAAGAAAAAGAAAAATTCCAACTAAACTTGTAGATGCCCAAATGGAAACTTAGTAAGACGGGGGTTCGACTCCCCCCACCTCCACCACATCACAATTCCATCCTGTTCCAAATCATACCTTAAATAAGCCTTTATCCATTGCAAAGCTACTACTTGCATATTTAACCGTCCCAATACATTATAAACTTTCCGCTTACTTCCTATAAATTTTGGTGGTAAAAGTGGTGGTAACAAATTATATTTTTGGTGGTAAATTTATAATTGCCCTAACCGTACTCTTGCCAGATTTTAGCTATGATCTTTGGTGATTGTGTCAAAGTAAAGCCACTCTGTCTTGGAGCGGCAAAGCCTGCAAGGCGTGCTGCTTCAGTGCGTCCCTTGGCCTGATGGACGAGGTAAAAAATAAAACTGCTTTGTCTGTCAGATAATTGTACGTGTTTCATAGATTATTTATTTATTGATTTAATATATAGTAAATCATATATTAATTATAATAAAGTTACTCAAACTAAAAGTTGAATAATTGTAATTCGAGCCAAGTTCTGTTATAAATTACGTTCTCCTAAACCACTAATGGGAAACCAAGTGAAACACCTACTCATCATCCTCATCTCAATACTTCTTCTTTTGAAGAGGAACTAATTTTATATACAACAACTATGTTTACCTCAAGAAGATCTTTTTTTGCTATGTGTGGAGCAATAGTTTTTCCTGGTGTTTCCTTAGGGGAAATCATCAGAACACCTTGGCAAGGAGAAGGACCTTTTTATCCTGATAGAATACCAGAAGACACTGATAATGATCTTGTAAAAAATGGACACTCTACAATCGAGGCAGGAGGGAAGATTTTAAACCTAATGGGCAGTCTCGTAAATCGTGATTCTAAACCTATTAAAGGAATGACCGTAGAGATCTGGCAGACGGACATGAATGGTGTTTATCTCCACACGGGGTCATTTCGAAGTAAAATGAGGGATGATCAATTTCAAGGATTTGGCAGATCCATCACAGACAAGAATGGGCATTTTTCATTCAGAACTATCATTCCAGTAGAATACCCTGGAAGAACCCCACACATCCACCTGAAGCTTTTGAATGAAAGTGAAAATGTTTTAACGACACAATTATACATACAGGGTCACCCTTTGAATAAAGAAGACTTCCTTTTTAAACAGATGACAAAGGGTGAACAGAAAATAAATTCTATGAAACTCATAAAAAATAATTCAACTGAATATGAGACCTCTGCAATTCTTGTTGTTTGATTTCAGGAAAAGCAGTTTTAAAATGCAATGATTCCTTTATTTAGGATTAAATACAAAATTTAAGTTAAAAGGTAAGATGTTATGCAAAGGATTTGAAGATAAGTGCCTAATAAGTGAAGTATTTGATATAATGCAAGACTACAAAAAAATATTAATTTTAATTCTAGGAATAAAATGAAACGGATATTGATTACAGGAGCAAACAAGGGAATAGGTCTAGCTACTGTTAGAAGATTACTAGACTCATACGATGAAACATTTCTACTACTGGGTTCCAGAGATTTAAAAAAAGGTCAAGAGGCCCTCAATTCATTGGTGGCTAGTCAACCTGGATGGAAAGATCGGCTTGATTTAATTCAAATTGATGTTGGACAAGACGATTCAGTAAAATCTGCTGCTGATGAAGTAGCACAAAAATTTGGAGGGACATCAAGTCCTCTTTACGCTATTGTAAACAATGCTGGTATTGGAAATCCCCAATTAGGTTTAAATAAAATCCTTCAGGTCAACACTTATGGTCCAAAAAGAGTATGTGATGCATTTCTCCCTCTATTGGACTCATCCATTGGCAGGGTAGTAAATGTTACCTCTGCTTCGGGTCCAATATACCTTGCTGGTTGCAGTGAGGAAGTAAAAAAAATATTAACAAGTCCTGAGGTTTCCTGGACTGAAATTGAAGCATTTATGTCAGAATGTCTCAAATCTGATTTAGAATCTGAGCAAACTTCGAAACAAGGCTCTGGAATTGATTCTTCTTATGGGATTTCCAAAGCTTGTGCAAATGCATATACTATTTATTTGGCAAGGGAGAATCATAAGCTTACTATAAATGCTTGTACACCTGGGTTCATTGAGACTGATTTAACAAGACCGATGGCTGAGGCTAATCACAAGACTCCATCAGAAATGGGGATGAAATCACCAGAGGAAGGAACATCTGCAAGCATATTTCTGTTAATGGGAAATCCAAGTGGTAGCGGTCAATATTATGGAAGTGATTGTGTTCGAAGTCCATTTGACAAATACAGATCTCCAGGTGATCCTCCATATACTGGTTAATAGTAAATCAGTTAATTAATTTTAATTATTTCATAAAATTCCCACTAATTCTTCACAGTCAGACACCTCCCAATTAAAATCCCCCACACATTGTATTTCAAACCGATTGATGTTATATTTCGGGTTCTCCTAAACCACTAATGGGAAACCAAGTGAAAAATATACTCTTCATCCTCTCCCTTCTTCTTCTATCTTCTCTTCTAACTTCCTGTGAGAAAAAAGAGAAGATACTATACGGATGGAAAACTTCTTCTGGTTGGGAGTGGAAAACGATGGGGGATAAAAACAATAATCCACAATATAAGGGTGATGTAAAGAGAGAGTATATATTATTTGGAGATTATATATTAGAAGGTTTAGGTAGTTTGACTTCCACTGACGGAGAAAAGTATGTAGGTGAATGGAAAGATGGGAAAAGACATGGTGAAGGGACATACACTTGGTCTGATGGGGATAAGTATGTTGGGGAATACAAGAATGGATTACCAAATGGTCAAGGAACTGAAACTTGGTCTGATGGAAGTAAGTATGTAGGATTGTTCAAGGATGGGAAATGGGATGGTCAAGGAACAATAACTTGGTCTGATGGAACAAAGTATGAAGGAGAATGGAAGTTTGGGAAAAGAT
>JAAZZH010000024.1 GCA_014239265.1 Actinomycetota bacterium | reverse complement strand
GCAATCGTACCTCTGAGTGCCAAAGCTCTACCTCTAATATCTTCAGTTGTAATGGCTAGCCATGCTCCAGAAGAGACTGTATATTGAACCGTTCCACTGACTCCAGCAATAATACCGTGTACACATAAAAGAAATATACTGGGCCTGATTGAGCCAAGTATTAGACTTAACCCACCCAAAAGTCCCATATATATAGCAACTTTCAAATTTCCCTGCAGCTTATCAGCTAATCGTAGTGAAATCATTGAACCGAAGAGGAAGGCTAAGCCAATACTCGACTCAACAATGCCAAGCCCTCTTGCATCAGTGAAGCTTAATATCATTGGAGGAAGTAGTACCGAAGTAAAGCCCCACAAAAAGTTACCTAATGAAAGGATGGACACTAAAGCAAGTAATCCTTTTTGTTTTTTTAGCCAGTTGTATGCTTCAACTAAGTCAAGATAAATATTTCTAAAACTTAACTTACCTTTAACTTCTACTTCTTTACTTTTGAAGAAAGTTATAGTTGCTATTCCAAAAAGACAAGTTATTACATCAACAAGTATTACTCCTGGTAAACCAAAGAATGAGTAGATAAAAGCTCCACCTATTGGCCCTATTAGAACAGAAATTGCTTCTGCACTTTCGAACAAAGCAGAGATTTTTGTTACTTCATTCTTTTTTACAACGTCGCCTAAAAATGCACTCCATGTTGTCCAGTGCGCTATTTCAAATATTCCAAAAGCTAAAGCAAAGGGAATTAAACGAGTTAACGTCAAAATATCGTTTAATGCAAGATATCCAATAATGCACATCAGTACCGCAATCGTTAAATCAAAAATAATAATGAGTTTTTTTCTTTGAAACCGATCTGCAAGCACTCCTCCAAAGGGACCTGTAACGACACCAACTATTGCAACAATGAATAAGATCGTAGAAAGTGCGCTGGCTTTTCCTGTTGTTTCATAAATCCAAACCCCTATAGCAAAGAAAGACATGGATGAACCTGTCCAAGAAATTGTTTGTCCAAACCAAAGTAAATATATTTTTCTTTCCATAGCCACTCAATGGTAACTGAATCTAAAATAAGAAAAGTTAAAAAAAAGGAATGAAATGAGTATTGCTCTTATTACAGGTGGTTCGGGACATGTAGGTTCTAACTTGGTTAGAAAACTAACAGAAAAGGGTTACAAAATACGAACAATTGATTTTGATGGAGACCATAGAGCTTTTGAAGGTTTTGATGTTGAATTGGTTAAAGGTGATATTACAGACTATGCATCTCTTCAAGAAGTTTTTAAAGATGTTGATGTGGTCTTCCATACTGCTGCAATGATTAACTTAGACAGACGATACTCAGGCCTAATAAGACGTGTGAATGTAGATGGAACTAAGAATGTCTGCGAGGCCTCCATAAAAGCAGGCGTAGATAAGTTCATTCATTTTTCTTCAGTTGATGCTTTTTACAGGTTTCCAATAGATGAACCTCTGTATGAAGACAGGAAACTTATCGACGACCCAAAAGCTATGCCTTACGATCTTTCTAAGGCTGATGGTCATAAAATTGTTTTAGAGTATGCACAGAATGGACTTGATGCAAGCATTATCCATCCAACCTCAATAGTTGGTCCTAATGACTTTAAACCTGGCATACCGATGCAGGCTTTGGTTGACATGGCAAATGGAAAAAGAAAACTCATGCCTAATTGGGGATATAACTTTATTGATGTACGAGATTTGTGTGATGCAGCAATATCAGCAGTAGACAATGGAAAAAGCGGACAGAATTATTTAGTTGGCGGAGAATATAATTTGTACTTATATATTGCTGAATTAATCGGAAAACAACTCGAGAAAAAGGTTGTTTTTGGTACTTTGCCAGATTTTGTTACTTATTTAGGAATTCCTTTTGAGTATGCAAAATCTTTAGTCACTAAGCAACCACGTGTAATTACCCTGGATAGCATCCATACTGCTCAGACTGGTAATAAAGTTATTCCTAGTAAGTTAGCAAAAGAGGAGTTGAATCATAACCCTAGACCATTTGAAGAGACCATATTTGATACAATTGACTTCTTTCAAAAAAGAGGCCTAATTACGAAATAAAACCCTCTAATTTATAAATCTCCGATTCAAGTTGCACTCACTGGCATAACCTATATATATTGTAATTAAAGGGGATATGGTTGATAAGTTCCGAGGCAATTAAAGCAAAAGAGAGATTCAAACGTTTAGGTTTTTTAATTAGATTAATTTCTCAAAATCCTACGAAATTGTCTTCCCTTAAGGTGTCACTGCAAAGAGCTAATTTTGATTTTATAGTTGGTAGGCTCGCAAAAAAAGCAGTAGGCGTTAATCATTCTGAAGTACAACTGGGTGACATTAAAGCTTGGAAAGTAACTGCTCCAAATTCTGATCCTGAAAAAATATTACTCTATTTCCATGGTGGAGCATATATTGTAGGTAATCCACAGTCATATTTTCCAATGATGTCTCACTTAGCTGAAGCAACTGGTTTTACTATTTATGTACCGAACTATCGATTGGCACCAGAGCATGTATACCCTTCACAACTAATAGATGGTTGTAATAGTTATAAATCACTAATTGAAGACCATGGATACTCTCCAAATCAAATTGCTTTTGGCGGAGACTCAGCAGGAGGCAACTTGGCTCTTGCAACATTATTGAAACTTAAAGAAGATGGGGAAACTTTACCTTCCGCGGTAATTTGTATGTCACCTTGGGCAGATCCTGCAGCGACTGGTGACACTTATAATCTTGAAACTTGTGAGAGAGATCTTGTACTGGGGCCAACGTTCAAAAAGGTATTTTTAAAGTATGGGCTGGAGTCATATTTAACTTACTATGTTGATGATGCCGATATGGATGAAAATAATCCTTTAATTTGTCCTATTAAAGGTGACTTCACAGATTGCCCTCCAATAATGATTCATGTGGGAGAAGATGAACTTCTTCTTTCTGACTCAAGGACACTAAAAAAAGTCTTTGAAAGAGATGGGGTACTGCATGAGTATAAAGAATGGGATGAATTGTGGCATGTTTTTCAAATGGAGAGCTTGATTCCAGAAGCAAAGGAATCTTTTAAAATGTTTGGAAGTTTTCTAAATAAGTATGTTGGTGTATCTGTTTAAACAAGTTACAGCTGATTAATCAATCTCATTAACTGAGAGGAAAGAGTTTCCTATCATTATTGAGTCTTCTCCGA
>JAAZZH010000023.1 GCA_014239265.1 Actinomycetota bacterium | reverse complement strand
GCAAGATGGGCATACAGCTCCAGCAATAAATCGTATAAAACCCTTACTCATCAAAAAGCTCCGCTTTGGTTATTTTGGTGTCAGGCTTTATTCCTGTCCATATTTCAAATGATAAAGCGGCTTGATGAATTAACATTCCAAAGCCATCTCTTACTATTTTTCCTTTGGCTCCTATGTCTTGGTTCTTAGCCCAATTTACAAATGGCGTTGTCTCTCCCAACTTGCTGTAGCTTAGATCATAAAAGTTTGTCACACCTTTAATAGGTAATGATTCGCACCACTTGAAATCAAGTTCCTCTTTAGCCGATGTTGCGTTAATTAATGTACGGAAACCCTGAGAGTCCCTTTCATTTAGGTAAGTTTCTATGTCCACTACTTGAGTGTTTGGATGGAGATTATCATAATCCAATGGGGGAAACCTACTAACAACTGGTTTAACCTTCTCTTTGGTTCTGTTAGCTATAGCAATAACTCTAGGGAACCTAGTTTGCAGGTCATGTATGATGCTTTGAGCTGCCCCACCAGCTCCTAGAATTAAAATATCAGACTTAATTTCATTGATATTAGCCTCCATTAAGCCCTTAATTAGCCCCATTCCATCCGTAGAATCAGCGAATATTTGATTGGTATCGCTTAATCTTGTTAGTGTATTTGCAGCTCCTATTTTTTTTACAATAGGTGAAAAGTCATCAACAGAATTTAGGCAATCTATTTTGTGCGGAAGGGTTACATTCAGACCGCTGCCCCCATCATCAAAAAAATCTCTAATAAAACTATCTAAGTTTGATGTAAGAACATGGTATGGCTCATATTCGATCTTAATATTTGCACGCTTTGCGAATAAATTATGAATTTTGGGTGAGAGAGAATGGTTTATAGGATCCCCAACTACACCAAGCTTATAAGTTTTCATAAGTTAATTATGCTCATTCCATTTTTTATCTATGAATTTTAGAAGTTTCTTTTCTTTTTTATTAATATTTGCTGAAAGCCTGAATGGCCAATTAACTGCTGGCGGCATAGAGGCAAGTATTGAATCAGTTCTGCCGTTAGATTCGATTCCAAATTTTGTTCCTCTGTCGAATAATAAGTTGAATTCTACGTATCTTCCTCTTCTGTATAGCTGAAACTCTCTATCCTCTGCTGTAAATTTGTGCTTTTTGTTGATATTTACTAATTCAACGTAGGTTTCAATGTAACATTTTGAAACTTCTTCCAATAAAAGTAAGCTTTCTGAGATATTTTTGTGCTGCAACTGATCAAAGAATATTCCTCCAATGCCCCTTTTTTCTTTTCTGTGAGGTAGATAAAAATAATCATCGCAATTTTTAGCAAATTTTTTATAAAATTTATTCAAAGTTATCAAGGCAAGTCTTTGCTTTTAAATGCCACATCGAAGATTCTTCTTTGGTTGGAAAAAATGGAGTTAGATCAAAGCCTCCTCCGATCCACCAGTTTTCTATATTATTATTTTTTCCTAGCTCTAGAAAAATTCTTACATTCATGTGGCTGGTTGGACAAAACGGATTCATTGGATGGGCTATTGCAGAAACTCCCATTGCATGAAATTTACTAGAGGTGCTTTTATTCTTCGCAGCAATAGAAGAGTCCGGTAATTTTTTGCCAGAAATTGATGAATAATTTACTGCCGCTTTTTCAATTGTGTCACCAGTAATTGAAATAGATTTACCGCCGCCGCCTTGATCTCTTTTCCAAACTTTCGCCACTCTGATAGCAGGAGTAATATTAAGCTTTTTAATTCCATTTTCAATATTCTTTTGTATTCTAATGAATGTTGACTCCAGATTTTCTAGCTCTTTTTTTGTAAGTTTATTCACGAAGATAATCCATTGTTTTCAAATCAATTATAGCGGAAGGTTTATTTGCTGATCCATTCTCAAAATCATATAGTGCCACATCTGGTTCTGGAAAAATTTCTAGGGCCTCAGCAGCTGTTATGGGTGTTGGTTGGTTGCTAATATTTGCAGATGTAGAAACCATTAAACTTTTAAATTTCACTAGTAACTCTTTAATTGGTTTGTGATCGCTTACTCTCATTGCAATAGTATTATCTGAAGCTTTTATATGAGGTGGTACCAAGTTATTTGATTCAAATATTACTGTTGTGTGGCCCGGCCAAATAGTCTCAAGGAAGTTAGTTTGCGTCTCAGATAATGGTTGAAAATATTTTAAAGAATCATGGATAGTTGGGGCTAATATAATTAAACTTTTTGATGCCTCTCTTTGCTTAAGAGCGTTAATTTTATTAACTGCTGTAGCATTAAATGCATCACATCCGATCCCCCAAACTCCCTCGGTTGGATGCAATAAAATCTTTCCTTGTTTTAACCAATCAATGGCTTCTTCAGCAGAGTTAAATTTATTCAAATTTTTATTGAATAGACTTGTTGGCTTCTAAAACATCCGCATGCATTTTGATCTTATATTCGTCTAATTTTTTAGACATTTCATCATCACTGGTACCTATTATTTGTGCGGCACAAATTGCTGCATTAATAGCGCCAGATTTACCAATAGCAAATGTTGCAACCGGAACTCCTTTTGGCATTTGAACTGTTGCAAGCAGAGCATCCATTCCATCTAAATCTCCACCAGCCAATGGAATCCCTAGAACTGGTTTAGTTGTTTGTGCGGCTATTGCACCAGCCAAATGAGCGGCCATTCCAGCTGCTGCAATAAATACTTTGACACCGTTTTGTTCTGATTCCTTAATAGTTTTTACTACCTCTTCTGGTGTTCGATGAGCAGAAAGGATGTACATGTTGAAAGAGATATCGAATTCAGCAAGGGTATCGGCTGCGGCCTGAACTACAGGCAAGTCAGATTTTGAACCCATAAATATAGAAACAGCAGTTTGAGATGACATAAATATTTCTCCGGAAAAATTAATAAATTATTGGTTTACAGGTGTTGATTATAGAGAATGATCATATAATGTGTATATGGCAAAGCTGAATATTTTAACATTCCCTGATCCAAGGCTCAGGAAGGTAGCAGTGCCTGTTACAAAATTCGACAAAAGTCTTGAAAATTTTGTGTCTGACATGCTAGAAACAATGTATGAAGAAAATGGGATTGGTTTGGCGGCCAGTCAAGTAGATTTTCATGAAAGAATCATAGTAATTGATATTTCGGAGGAAAAAAATAATCTGATGGTATTGATCAATCCAGATATTCTTGAAAGAACAGGGAGTCAAGAATATCAAGAAGGGTGCTTATCTGTTCCTCAAGTATTTGAAAAAGTAGAAAGATTTGAAAAGATAAAA
>JAAZZH010000022.1 GCA_014239265.1 Actinomycetota bacterium | reverse complement strand
ATGAACCAATTCCAAAATAACCTAAACTGCCTTCAAAAATTAAGTTTAATTTATTTAGAATTCCAACTCCTAAACTATGTTTTCCTTGAGGGTTTTTAATAACAATAGTTCCATAGCCTTGGCTCATTAAATTATCGATTTCTTTATTAGCCTCAGGTGCAGTCATTTCTTTTACATCAAGATCTGTTCTCTTGTTAAAATCAACATCATATGTGCCAAAGTAATAAAAATTTTCAGCTTCATCAGGGTTAAAAAACTTTTGTTGAGTTCTTCCTGTTAAAACCTCTGTGTGCATACCCATTGACTGGGCTTTTGTTTTTTTCTCATTTGTTTTTAGATTTGCCATACTTTTACCTCTCCATCAAATGGATCATAAGTATCAATCTCCTGTGGAAGAACTGATCTGATCGCTATTTCTTCTGAACCCATTGCAACTAAATCATCTGACTCGTAAAGAACCAATGGTTTTGCAGCCATAGTATCTTTTGCCATTCCCAATGAATCTTTTGTTGCAACAAAATAAGTAAACACTCCATCAAGACCAGTAAGTGATGCTTTCATTCCTTCTTCAAGACTTGCACCTTCTCTCATCTTTTGAGCAATATAAACTGCAATTAACTCGGAGTCGCATTCTGACATAAATCTCATACCTTTATTCTCAAGCAATCTTCTATTGTTCCAGTAGTTGGTTAATTGTCCGTTATGAACAACTGAGACATCGCTAAAAGGATAACCCCAGAAAGGGTGAGCTGATTTAATATCAACACCAGACTCTGTTGCCATTCTTGCGTGACCAATTGCGTGAGTACCAACAAGTTTATCTAGAGAATATCTATCACATACTGCTTTAGCATTTCCAAGATCTTTAATTACTTCCAGTGATTTTCCCATTGAAAGAATTTCGACACCAGGGATACTTTCAATTTTTTGAGAGAAATCTAATAGATCTTTTTTATCATAAGAAATTTCATATCTTAATGAATAGGGTAGAATTCTTTCTTCTTTTATAACCTTCGCACCTAATTCAGCTAAATATTGATCTACAATTTTTTTTCTTTCATCATAAACAGAAACATCTTCCATTATAGATGAGCTACCTTCACCAACGTTTTCTCCTACTTTGAAACGCATGATAAAATTTTTACCATCTGTATCTCCGTATAAAGCGTAACCTGTTGAGTCTTCACCTCTATGTTTTAATGCTTGAAGCATACCTTGTAGTTCACTTCCTACATTTGAAGATTTGCCTCTATGTATTAGTCCAGCTATCCCGCACATATAATTTACCCCTTTTATTTATTTTTTTTAAGACCTACGGTAGACAATCAAGATAAGTATCCAGATCCCACTGAGTTGTTGCACCTAAAAATCTTTCCCATTCATCGTTTTTATACCAATGAAATACTTTATACATTTCATCTGGCATAGCTGATTTAATAACTTTATCTTCAGCTAAACGATCGAGTGCTTCACCAAGACTTAAAGGTAATTTTTTAACTTCTTTACCAGCTGCTTGAGCTTCATACATGCTTCTAGACTCTGGTTTTCCTGGATCAATGTTATTTGTTATACCATCATCAAAACATTTTAATAATCCTGAACCCATCAAATAAGGATTGTGCATTGAGTCAACTGATCGATATTCAAATCTTCCAGGTGCTGATACCCTTAATCCACAAGTTCTGTTTTGGTATCCCCAATCTGCATAAACGGGAGCCCAAAAACCTGTGTCCCATAATCTTCTATAAGAGTTTACAGTAGAAGAGCCAATTGCAGTTAAAGCTCCCAAGTGTTTCATGACACCACCGATTGCTTTTAATCCTATCTTACCAGGCAATTGAACATCTTTAGTATCTGGCATGAAAGTATTTTTTCCACCTTCAACATAAGTAAAAACTTCATCCATAGCAGGTATTGATTTGTGAGATAATTTATTTACTTTATCTTTTCCACCAGTCCATAAAGACATATTGGTATGACAACCACTCGCAGACACACCCATAAATGGTTTGGTCATAAAGCAAGCTATTATACCAAACTCTCTAGCAACTTGTGCGCAAATTTGTCTATACGTTGAAAGTCTATCTGCATTTCTTAATACATCATCATACATCCAGTTTAATTCTAATTGACCTGGAGCATCTTCATGATCTCCTTGAATCATATCAAGACCCATAGCTCTTGCATATTTCATAACTTGCATAAACACTGGTCTTAAAGATTCAAATTGATCAATATGATAACAATATGGTCTAGAAAACCCTTTTCCTGTTGGAGTACCATCTTCATTTTTTGTAAGCCACATCATTTCTGGCTCAGTTCCAACTCTTAATTGATAACCATGTTTTTTCTTAAATTCTTGAGCATGAATTCTTAAATTACCACGACAATCTGAAGTTAAATGAGCGCCTGGGTTATCTCTTTCTTCTCTATTTCTAAAACAAGTAACAAATACTCTTGCAACTTTCTTATCCCAAGGAAGTTGACAAAATGTTTCTGGATCAGGGATACCAACAAGCTCTTTTGCTTCAGGGCCATAACCTATGTAATTACCATGACGATCTGTAAATAAGTTAGCTGTTGCTCCATAAACTAATTGAAAACCTTTTTCACATGTTCTTTCCCAATGATCTGTTGGAATTCCTTTTCCAACAACTCTTCCAGTTACCGATATGAATTGAAAAAATATATATTCAATACCAAGCTCATTAATTTTTGCTCTAACTTGCTTTACTAATTTAGCTCTGCCTGGTTGGTTAACGTGTTTATCTAGATCAGTCATTTTTATTTCACCCCTCAATGAATTATAATTTATTCAAAGGTAGCTGAAATTTTTATTAGTGTCTAGGCTTGAAGTTTAACTCCAAGGGAACGGACTGTTCGATGTAGGGTGAAGTTCACCTTTCTCGTAACGGTTGAATCTAAACGGTTTTAACAATTCACTTTCAGATCCTATAATTTCTTTAGCAACTAATTCTCCAACACCAATCATTTTATATCCATGATTTGCATCTGCAATCATGTAAACATTTTCACAAAACCTATCAAAAATTGGAAAAGAATCTGGAGTCATGCAGCCAAGTCCACCAGAAGGTCCTTTACTATATAAATTTGATTTACCTTCAAATCTTTTTTGACAATGTGCTAAAGCTGAACACCACATATCATTAAATGCTTCTGTTGTTTGAAACTCAGGAGACTCAATTCCGTAAGGATCAACATTTACTTTATCAAAATGTTTATCAACTATGTAAGGAGAAGTTCCACATTGAACACCTAAACCTTCAATGTCTGGTTTATAGTAAATTCCCCAAATTTTATCTGTAATTAATTTTTTTGTTTTATCTGAATACAATGGAGCTGTTGAGTCAACGTGAATTACAGGAGGCTGTTGTCCATTATTCATTTTTAGAAAATCTGCATCAACACCAATTACTCCTTCTTGAAGCATCCAATAAGTCCACATATCAGTTTCGTGCATTTTTCCATCTTTACCTTTGATATTTGCAGTTTTTGGAAGTTCTAACATATTCCAAAAATCTCTAACCCAAGGACCAGCACCAACAACTACTTGTTCGCACTCAATAATTCCTTTATCTGTTTCAACACCTGTAACAGCTTTACTATTACTTCCTCTTTTAAATCCTGTTACTTTAACTCCAGTTACAATTTTTGCTCCATTAGTTTCAGCTTTTTTTGCAATAGCTTTAATAGAGTCTTTATTAAAAGCATAACCACCTTTTTTTTCATGAAGAACAGATGTGATGCCTTTTGCTTGCCAATCATCAAACATACCTTTCATGTAATTCATACAATCTTTTTCACCTTCAATAAATTCTGACTCATAACCAATTGCTTTTTGTTGCTCGTAAATTGTTGCAACATCTGCATGCATTACTTCTGGAGAAATTTGTAAATATCCAACTGCATTATATTTAAATGCTTTTGGATCACTTTCCCATACAGAAACTGAATGAGCCATTAATTCTCTCATAGCTGGTTGAAAATAATTATTTCTTATAACACCACAAGCTATTCCACTTGCACCTGCTGCAGTATCTTTTTTTTCTAGAATTACAATGTCACCTGGATTTTTATAAGTTTCTGAAAGTTTCCAAGCTGTGC
>JAAZZH010000021.1:4138-4440 GCA_014239265.1 Actinomycetota bacterium | reverse complement strand
ACTCTTCAGAAGAGGCGTGTGAGCATGCTATTTTCTTGAAGCGCATCTCAGATTTGATGGAGCACTATAGATAAAATTATTTCATCATTCATTTATTCTTTTCCAAACAAGTCCTACAGATACTTTTTTTCTTTGTGGGTAACCGAACATAGCGTCTTTTAGAAATATATTCCCTAACTGTTCTACCCTAACAACACTTCTAGAATCTCGTACTTGGGTTTTTTTAGATGAAGAATGTCAGTTTACAAAACAAAATTTATTGGTTCGTTTAAGATGGGGGGAACTTCAAATGGGTCACCTGT
>JAAZZH010000021.1:0-4128 GCA_014239265.1 Actinomycetota bacterium | reverse complement strand
TCAATGCTATTTCCTTAGTTTGATCCTGAAAGTTCATGATATATGCTCCACTTCCAGAGAGTCAGATTACTTTTACTAAGCTGTTTTTTGTGGGTAATAGTAATTTAATCCAATAAAGGAAAGATAATTAATATAACAGTTTAATTATTATTGGTAGCATTACTCTGGGCTGCTTATAATTTTTTTACTGTGTGAGGAACCTTAACTTTCCAAAGTCAGACACACCTCCACAATCTTCCCACTTCCTTGTAAAAAACATAATTAAATATTGTTTAAGTAATATACTATAGAATATCTAAAAATTAGCCGGCATGAAAATTTAGGATAGATATGAAAAAAAAATTTAGCATAAATGTAATATCAAATGCTTGTGGCGTCAAGCCCCACACAATCAGGACGTGGGAAAAGAGATATCAGGTCTTTACGCCAGAGCGTTCTAAAGGAAAACAAAGACTATACAGTGAAGTTGATTTGACCAAAGCAAAACTCATTGTTGCATTGATAGAACAAGGTCACACTATATCAAGTTTAGCGAGACATTCATTACAAGAACTTCGTTCATTACTGGTGGTGAAAAATGGTGAAGATTCTGAATCAGACAGGATGTTTACTGCTCTTGAAATAAAAAAATTAGTTCAGCATTTAGCAAATTTTAATATTGACCAGGTTGCCTCTGGGATGCAGTACCTTCGCTTGAGTTTAGGGGTAAAAGAATTTATTTTTAAAATTGTTTTACCTGTAATGCATGAGATTGAAAAGTTGGCTCTAAAAGGAATTTACTCGGTCACACAAGAACATATTATATCAACAATTGTTAGAGATCAGCTTGGCCAAATTAATTTGGCTAATGAAGGGCCTAACCATGACAGATTTGCTTTAGCGACTCCTGAGGGGAACTTACATGAACTCCCTATTATGATTGCAGAAATTATTTGTAATGCGAATCGGTTTTCAACTAATTTCCTTGGTGCTTCACATCCGGCAGAGTGTTTGAGCGAAGCTGTTAATGCTCTAAAATGTAAAACTATTGTGATGGGTGTTATTTCATCAGCTCAATGGAATTACGAAAAGAATATTGTTCCATACCTTGAATCAATGGATAAATATTTGAAAAATAACGTAAAAGTTATACTTGGTGGTGGCAGGGAGGTTGATTTTCCAGAATTTAAGAACATAGAAAATGTGAAGGTTGTCAAAAGTTTTGAAGACTTCGATAAAATCCTTATAGAAATAAAATTAAGTTTAAGATGAAAAAAGTGGCAGTTATCGGCTCAGGAATCTCTGGAACATCGGCAGCCTATTATTTAAATAAGCTGGGATATGATGTTTACCTCTTTGAATCAGGGAGTTACTTCGGAGGGCACACTAACACTATAGATTTAGACTTTGAGGGACAAAAAATCCCTATTGATACAGGTTTTCTTGTTCATAATGATAGGACGTATCCAAACTTAATAGATTTTTTTGAAGAGTTGAAGATTGAAACACAGTTAAGCGAGATGAGTTTTAGTGTAGATAGCAGAACTGATAACATTACTTGGGCTGGCACAAATATTTTAACAGTATTCGCGCAACCTAAGAATTTGTTAAGCATTAGGTTTTATAGATTCTTAAAACAAGTGCTGCGATTTAATAAAGAATCTAAAAGATATCTTTTAGAATATGAAAGAAAGCCAGAATTAACGCTTGATGAGATGTTAATAAAGAACAAATATTCAGAGGATTTTAAAAATTGGTATCTTCTTCCCATGGGAGGATGTATCTGGTCTTCACCTACTGACGAAATGCTAAAGTTTCCAGCATACACATTTTTAATATTTTGCTTGAATCACGGATTACTACAGATCTTTAGAAGGCCACAATGGAAAACTGTTTCAAAGGGCTCCAGGACATATATTGAAAAGGCCCTTTCCCAAATAGATAACAAGTTTTTAAATGAGCCGGTTCTAGAAGTGATTACTGAAGACAATAGTTTAAAGCTGATTACAGAAAAAAGGATAGAATATTTTGACTATTGTCTGCTGTGTACTCATCCTCCACAGGGTCTGGAGATATTTAAAAACGCAGATTTATTAACTAAAGACCTTCTATCAAAGTTTAAATATCAAAAAAATAAAGCAGTATTGCACTTTGATGAAAGTGTACTTCCAAGTAAAAAAATTGCATGGGCAGCCTGGAATTATCTCTCAACAGAATCAACTAGTGGAAAAGACTCTGTATCAGTGAGCTATCTGATAAATAAGTTACAACGTCTACCTATTGAAAAAGCAGTGATTGTAACCTTAAATCCTGCTAGCAAAATCGATAAGAATAAAGTTGTCAGAGAAATTAATTATCAACACCCGCTTTTTACTAAAGATGCAATTATGGCTCAGCGAGAGCTGGGAAATATTCAAGGAAGACAAGGTGTATATTTCTCTGGAGCATGGTTGAGATATGGTTTTCATGAAGATGGAATACTAAGCTCAAAAACAGTTATTAATAAATTACTGGAAGATGATGGAATGAATGAAGGATTTTTAAGGGTTTTATGAAGTCACTATTTAGAGCAAAAATTTTTCATAAAAGATTTTTGCCTCGAATAAATAAATTTACCTATTCAGGATTTTATATAAAATTTTCTCTTGGAAACCTGCAAGAACTGGAGTCTCTGCTTTTTAGTGTAAATAAGTTTAACCTGTTTTCATTTTATGAAAAAGACCATGGTTATAGAGATGGTTCATCACTAGAGGTATGGGCAAATGATACTCTTCGCAAAGCAGGCATAAATAATTTTGCAGGGAGTGTTGTGTTACAGACATTTCCAAGAATTGTTGGCTACGTTTTTAATCCCGTGTGCTTTTGGTACTGTTTCGATGAAGAGAAGTTGGTTGCCATTATTTGTGAAGTTAATAACACATTTGGCGAATCTCATAACTATGTCATTAAGCAGGGTGCAGATAAAAATATATGTACTCTTCCAAAAGAATTTCATGTCTCACCATTTTACGATATTAAAGGAGAATATAAATTTGATTTCACAAAAAAAAATGCAGTAAAAATAAATTACTATTTTGATAAAACACTTCAGCTTTGTACAAGCATTAAAGGAATAGAGACTCCCTGGAATGATATAAATTTATTAAAGACCTTTGTTCAGCATCCTTTTTACACGGCACTCATAATAACTTTAATTCACTATCAAGCAATAAAGTTATTTTTCAAGAAAAATAAATATTTTTCTAAGCCTATAAAATTAAGTCAGGATTTAACTTATGACAAAAATGAATAAAAGAGCAATTGATACATATGAGGATTTACCTAAATGGGGCATCCTTTTTCTAGAAATGATATCTAACATTAAAAAAGGAGTTATAACAATTATTACTCCGGAGGGAAAGTATCTGAAATATTCTGGTATCAAAGAAGGAGAGGAGGTTACAATCCGTATTAATGACTGGAGATTTTGCGAAGAACTCTTTATGAAAGGTGATATCGGGTTAGGGGAATCGTATATTTCTGGTTATTGGGATTGTGAAAATATCAATAAACTTATCCAACTTGGAGTAGAAAACTATAAAGAGTTGGAAAGAGTAATAAAAGGTTCTTTTCTAAAAATTATTTTCTACAGGATTAAACATATTCTAAATAGAAATTCTAAGAAAGGAAGCCAGAAGAATGTATTTGCCCACTATGATATTGGGAATGACTTTTTTCAATTGTGGCTGGACCGTTCTATGACGTACTCCAGTGCAATTTTTAAGAGTGATGATGAAGGGCTATCATTAGCCCAAGAAAATAAGTACGAAAACATACTGAAAAAGTTAAAACTTAAAGACGGAGATCATATACTTGAAGTTGGATGTGGTTGGGGCGGTTTCATGGAGTATGCTGCCAGGAAAGGGGTTAAAGTTACAGGTGTGACAATCTCAAAAGAACAATATGAGTTTGCAAAGAAAAGGCTCTCACAATATGGAGGAATTGCTGAAGTCAGGCTTCAAGACTACCGGGAAATAACAGGAGAATATAGCCATATTGTCTCAATCGAAATGTTTGAAGCATTAGGAAAAGAATACTGGAAAACGTATTTTAAAATTCTACATTCTATTTTAAGACCTGGAGGGAAAATGATTATTCAGAGTATTACAA
>JAAZZH010000020.1 GCA_014239265.1 Actinomycetota bacterium | reverse complement strand
TATAAATATCTATGATTAATTAAAATAATTTATTAAAAGGAGTGTCCATGGAATTACACAATGATAGTGGTGAAGTGAGTGTTATTATTGATGTCACTTATACCGAAGATGAAAAATTTATCGACTTTATTTTAAATGAACAATGTCAGTTTATAGATAGCCTGGGCGTTGAAGGTTTACTTAAATTTGAGTGGTTTGTTGACGAGGATGCAAAAACAGCAACATTAGTTGAAGTTTTTGACAAAGCTGAAAGCTGGGAAGAGTTAGCAGAAAAGGCAATAGGAACGCCCGTAAATCTTAAATTTCGTGAGTTAGCAACTATTGAGAAAATGACAGTACTTGGTGAAATGACAGAAAATCTTAAAACCAATTTAGCTGCGATGAATCCTGTTGCGAAGTCATATAAAGGCGGACTTTCTTAGATTATTTATTAAAGAATTTAATTACTTTATATAATTTTAAAATATTTCAATGCTTTTATAGCGACATACATTATCACTAAAAAAGAAGCTAAAGCATATATAGATTGTGAAGTTGTGATATCTGGTGGAACATAAATAACTGAAACAACGAGAGGAATCACAGCATAAAAAATTAATTTATAAATATTTGTTTTTTTCTCTTTATCCATTTATTAATCCATTAAGTAGATCGTCAATGCTTAATATTTAGTCTTCCTCTTCTTCTTTTTCCTCTAATTGAGAATAAATATCTTTTCCAGATTTTGAAGATATGACCGTGGCAAAGAGACGTACAGCTATATATGCAAAAACTGCAGCAAGAATTACTTGAGAGGGTCTGTAATTAGGAGCAAGTATTGGCCATCCGATAGTCGCAGTAACAAGAAATCCTATCCAGGCTTTAGACTTAAACTTCATATTAAAATTCTAGTGAAAAATCAAGTATTTTTTACAATGTAACAATAAATTAATATATTTATTTTGCTTTTTCTTTGAACATCATAAAGAGAATTATTATTTGAAAGGTCGAGGTTAATGTATTTGTGGCCATCAATGGAATATCTCCAAGATAAACACCATAACTAAACCAGGAGACGGATGCTGACAAAAGAAAAATATAAGTGATTAGAGATAGGCTTTGAACATCTTTAGTGCGGACTGTCTTTACCGCTTGCGGCAAAAAAGAAGTTGCTGAGAAAAAAGTTGCAATGTAACCCAGAATCGAAAAATCCATTTAAAAATTCATCAATGATTTTTTTTATTTATTCTTATAGTGAGGTCTATATTGGCTTACTTGAGAGATCTCTCCACAATCTGAACACCAAACAACATTTTTAAATACTTCCTCAGCACTTTTCTCAGCTTGTTGGCGATTTGGATACCATTTAAGCACACCATCTTTAGCTACACCTAAGATTCTTCCCTTAAATTTATTCTTCTTTATGTGGAGTTTTTCACTCTCACAATAAGGGCAGTACTGTTGTCCGAACGAACTTTCTTCTTTTCTGGGGGAGTCTTCATCTTCAATCATAAGGTTAGTTTACAACTACAAACCATCTATCAACCAATAAGGACAAACCTTGTCAAGGTTGAGGTCGTGGGTTCAGAATAAGAAAATTAATATCTGTCTAAGAATTATGAAACCTACGATAAACCTTAAGTAGTACTGGGTTTGTTTACTTGGTGGCTTAAAGAACATAAGTAAATTATAGATGACGCCTTAATCCATACGCCACCAGAAGGTATGGAAGTTGGTTATGTTCCCATTGCACTTCGTCAATATGGAAAGAATAGACAAACAATGCATATGTCTACATAGCAGTATGGTTACAAGCTACAAGGGGATTAAGTGTAATAATAATGGATCCAAATCTACTGATAGACGTGAATAACCAACCCTCCCGTTAAAAATTGTGTGGCAACTATTCAATTTATTGATCCCAAGTTAAACTATGCTTGAATTAGATGAACAATAAACCAAAACCTTCCTTTTCTAAAATAATAAGAAGATTTTTCTCTATATTCTTACTCTTCTCCATTGTCTCTGGAATAATTAATGATATTTTATCTGGAACCTTTTCTGGCGACAGTATTGGTGGAGCAATAGGGGGTTTAGTGATTGTATTCTTCCTCTCAGGTATTTCCCGACGTTCCAAAACACCTAATAGTGACGAGGGCTCCAAAGAGACTATGGAGGAAGATAAAGATATTTACGATGAAGAAACTTTACAGGAATTCGAAAAATTTGATGCTGAAGATATAGTCGTAAAGGAAGTTAAAGAAATTAAAAAATCTTACAATCCCATTAAAGACAAGGAAAGCTTTTTAGTAAGAATTCTTGGAGGCAAAACGGACCGTATCTAAGTTAATGTAGTCTGGATTAAACAACGCTTTTTATTTTGGAAAATTTTCATACATCAAATATTGCGAGTAATGCAACACCTAGTGCAATAACGGTTAGTGTTATGGCAGCTACTTTATAGGTTTTCTTATTTTTCCATTCCATGTTTCGCGCACTAATGAGTGTTGCGATTGCTAAACCAGCTATTGCGATATCTGTGAATTCCATAGAATTTACCTTAACTTATTACTTTACTTAGTAATGAAGTTACCTTCCTTATCTGTAAACTTGCCCATAACTATCATTATCAAATCAATGAGTACCCATATTCCAAGACCACCAAAAGTAATTATTTGTAAAAAACCAGTGCCTGCTTTACCCACATAAAACCTATGAATACCAAGAAAGCCAACAAAGAAACATAACAACAAAGCTACAAGCCAAGTGTTGTCTGTTGTTAAGCCACTTGATTCTTTACGGTTTAAGAGCTCTTCTTTCTTTTTGTTGAAGTCTTCTTGTGTAATTACACGATCATCTAAGAGTTTTTTATATTTTCCTAATTCTTCTGCGTTACTCATAAGTAATATGGTATCAAATTACGCATTTGTATGAAGCATTTATCAGGCTTTGTGCTCTCTCATTAATTAAATACTCTCCACCCAACTTATTCACTAAATAACCAAAAGAAATTTTATGATCTGGGTCAGCAAAGGTAGCACTACTTCCTCCGAAACCAACATGTCCAAAAGCATTTGGGCCAATAATAAAAGAACCACCCTCTCCTTTAAAAGTATCTCGGTTATCCATGTGTAACATAAACCCTTCAGAAAAATTAGTCGGAAAAAGAAGCATATTATCTATATCTGAATTAACAGAGGGCGTACCCAATCTTTTAACTGAACTTTTTGATAGAAGCTTCTCGTTGTTTTGAGCAAGGGGAGTTAACATGCCAGCTAAAGAGCGAGCATTAGTTATTCCGCCAACGCCGCCGAGTTCAGATCTATATGTTTCTGTAGCGTTGTAGTCATATCCACCTGTATTAGTTAATGCGAGTCTTTGCATAGAAGTTACATCCGTTCTAAAAGCATCAGCAAAATCACTTGGCTTATCAGAAGGACTTGATCTGAAAGGTGTAACTTTCGCAACTCTCTCATCTTCACTTTCAGGAAGGCCAATCCAGTAATCTAGTTCAAGTGGTTTACTTATTTCGTCATTAAAAAATTGACCTAATGATTTTCCAGATACTCTTCTAATCAGTTCTCCTATGAGCCAACCACTAGTTATCATGTGATAACCCATTTCCTCACCCGGTCTCCAAAAAGGTTCTTCCTCTTGTAACAATGTAGTCATATAGTCCCAATCTAAGAATCCACCCTCTTTTACTTGAGTCTTAAGTGCAGGCAGTCCAGCTGAATGATTTAAAATCATTTCTACTGTTGTCTCTTCTTTACCTTTTTGGGCATATTCAGGCCAGTAGTCACTTACTTTTGCTTTGGAGTTTAACTCTCCTCTATCTATCAATAAATGTGCACAAAGTGCAAGAGCTGCTTTGGTGCTTGAAAAAGCAACGGAAAGAGTTTTCTCACTCCATTCATTTGTTCTTTCTTTATTTTTGTGCCCTGCCCACAAATCTACAGCGATTTCTCCGTCTACAACAACACAGAGAGATGAACCTATCTCTTCATATTTTTCAAAGTTTTGTGTAAAGGTTTCCGCTACTTCTTGAAAATCTTCATGGCAGTACCCTTTAATTGGAAGTGATGATTGAAATGTTGTTGCTACGAAGTTTTCTTCAGTACTCATAAATATATTTCCTCATATAGTAATCCTACAAAGTATTGGCTGAAGTATTTATAGAGATGCTTATTTTGTTAAGAATAATCTTTATAAGTTCAGTTATAGATAGTTTGTCTGATATATAGACTTGGTCTATGAAAAATATTCTAAACAAAAATAAATTTAAAAAATTTCCAATAATAAGTCTGTTAATTGTAGCTATGTGTGGTGGTTCATCTACTACTGTTGAAACCTCTGAAGCACCCCCCGTTGAAATAGATACTGAAGTTGAGGTAGACAATGATTTCAATGAAGAAAATCAAAATGAAGCAAATCAAAATGAAGAAAATCAAAATGAAGAAAATCAAAATGAAGAATTTGTAGTCCTTGAGTTTGATTTAGATTATGAGATAAATAAAATATTCAGCTGTTTGGACAGTAAAGGTGTTGGTGGCCTCCCGTATCCTGAAATAAACACTTCTGAAATTGTTGTCCGATTTGATGATGGTTACGATGAAGCCTTTTTCGACCTTTTTTACGCTTTGATACCTGAGTGTGAAGAGGAACTAGAAAAAGATAAAATATATGCCCAAGATGAGGGTAACCAAGATGAGGGTAACCAAGATGAGGGTAACCAAGATGAGGGTAACCAAGATGAGGGTAACCAAGATGAGG
>JAAZZH010000001.1:357-213850 GCA_014239265.1 Actinomycetota bacterium | reverse complement strand
CCCCTTCATCCCACTTAGTTTGATCATTACCAAACGAATATAGTGGTTCGGGTCCTGGTTGTAGGAAGTAGTAGCCTTTATCAGTAATTACATCTCTAACTAACTCTGTATCTGCATAAAGGTTATGGGGAGCGTTTCGATTAGAAATTCTAAACATCGCTGGTGCTCCAGTTTCTTCTAGCACAGGTACCCCAGATTCTCTAATAGTTGGTATTAAACCTCCAGTTGCACCTGAAACGACAAGTGTTCCTCCGTAAGGTCTAATTACTGTTGGGTCTGTAGGCCTTGCTGACCTAACGGGACCTAAATACGATGATGATTTATCGTGAAAAAATGCTAGAAAACGTGTCATGCCACCTTCAACTAATAGTTCAAAAACTGCATCTGCTTCTTGGAGGCCTGATTGTGGTCTTGCATTAATATTGTTATCAATTTTAAATGCAAGGACTCTCCTTGGTCTTTTAAGCCAAAGTTCCGGAGCAATCTCTAACCCAGTAAGTGCTGACATTCTTTCGACATCAAATACATATTTTTCAATTACGGGAATATTCTCTTCTGATGTATTCATTGTAGTTGTGTTAGTCGAATCTTCTGATGTGATATTAGTTGAGGTTGTTGGAACCTGTTCATCCACTACTTCAGCTTCTGAGGAACAAGATATTAATGACAATATAAGGATAATTAAATATATTTTTTTCATCTGTTCTTATATTAGCGCTGAAAAAATTAACTTTACCAGATTTAATTTTGAATTATCTATCTGATAATATGTCAGACGTTTAAATACCTTTTTACCTTTTTTATTGGAAGTGAACCATACTGGGTCAACAAATGGTAATTTAAATTTAGAATACAGAACTCCTTTAAGTGGAGATTCAAAAAAGTAAGCATTGTGAACATAGCCTTGTCCACTTTGAATATCGGAATCTTTGTTACCAGGAAACCCACCCCAAGGCATGGTTGGGATGATAAATCCTAATGCAGGCCACTCATTTATAGCCACAGTCCCGTAATTAAGTTTTTCAATGTATTTATCTGTATGAACTTTATTTGTTTTATTGTTATGACGTTTAATTAATACAGCAGCACCTAAATTTCCCCAAACGTGATTATTAACATAGTTAATTGATTTTGCTACAAAATCTGATTCATCAGAATATTCGATATATTTAAAAAATAATGTTGATGACCATACTTCATTTTGTTCAAAATAGTCATTGAGTTCTAAATCCTTTGTGAGATGAGGTGTAGAACAAGTTAAATCATTTTCTTGTGTGATGTATTCAGATTCTTTCAATGAATTCAGAGTTTCACTACTTTTCGGATAGTAAGCAAGCCTATCTTTTTCATTTGAGAGTTGATTTTTTATCGCAGATACTAATTTGTCGGTATGTTTCCAATCTTTTGGTAGAACAACGACTTGTGCGGCAATACAATTGAATCCATTGTTATTTAGTTTTGCAGTTACTATTTTTCGTGCCTGGTATTTTATTTCAGAGGAAGACCATGTTCCTGGGTGAATTATAAATGGTGTTACATTGCCTAGTTCTGTTGTAAATGGTTTTTTGTTAACTTTGGGAAGTGTTTTTTTACCTTTGTCTTTTTCTTTTAATGTTGAACCATAAACAATATTTTCATATGTTATATCAGAACCAGTGAGGTGCATATTCGTTATACCCGTATGTTTAGTCATATAACTTGAAATATCAACATTGCCTGTGGTAACGATCATAAATCCGTTATTTATAAAGTTTTCGAATACTTGTTCAAAAACTGGTTTTAAGTATTCATTTACTGGGTTTAACTTCAGAAGAACACAGTGTCTATTTACTACCATGTCAAAGATTGTGTCAAGTAAAGGGATTGAGGATACGTTTCCAGCACCAAGTATCAATGTGATACCTTTTTTAAAGCCAAGCCTATTCCCAAATCCTCTAGCGTTTAATATATCAGTATTAGACATATTTTTATGAAAATGAACATCCGCCTTGATGAAAGGGAATAAAAGTTTCTCAATACGTTTATTTGGAAAAACGTGAATTTTGTTTTGATCTATATCTTCTTCGGAAATAGTTGAGTTGTAGGATGTTAAATATTCAATATAGTATTGGAGTGCAATTGTCGAGGCAAATGGACCACCTAGCCATTCTTCACCCTCTGCAATTGTGTCTTTTATACCCTTATTGTCAGCACCAATAGTTGCCCAGAAATATGCAATATTTTTAATATTTTGAATTGATTCCTCGAACATAATAGCAAGTGCTTCATTTGATATTTCAGAAAATGATTTTGAATTTAGACGAAGTGTGGAAATATATCTATCCACATCTAATGTTGAAACTGTCATAAGGACAGTCTATTCAGTTAATTCAAGAAGTTCAAAATCTCCCCAATGAACAGTAAGGTGTTTTGCGGGTATTAACTCATTAGGTCTACCAACTGGAAGGTTTTTAGGGTAATCTGTAAGATTTACACCTGGTGCACATAGTTCTTCAATAATATGTTTTATACTTTCAGCTAAGTCATCTAGTGTTTCAACAGTTTGTGTTTCTGTAGGTTCAAACATTAACGCCTCTTCAACTATGAGCGGAAAATAGATTGTTGGTGAATGAAAGCCTTTATCTAATAAAGCTTTTCCAACATCATATGCTTTTATTTTATGAGATTTCTTTAAATCCTTCACTGTAGCTACAAATTCATGCATGCATGGTTCTTTGTAAGCAAGAGGTAGGTATTTTGAAACTTTTGAACTAAGGTATCTTGCATTCAATACTGCATATGAACCTAATGTATCCAGTCCCTCTTTCCCTAATAGTTTCATATATACGAGTGCGCGTAAAGCTACTAAAAAGTTGCCGTGATAACCGTGCATTCGTCCGATACTGTTTTCAGGCGTATACCAGTAAAAATTACTTTCATTTTTTTCAACTATAGGACCAGGTAAATATTCTTTGAGATAACTTTTAACTGCAACGGGACCCGAGCCAGGGCCGCCACCACCATGAGGAGTAGCAAATGTTTTATGAAGATTTGAATGAACAATATCAAAACCCATATCCCCTGGTCGACAAACTCCTACTATTGCATTGAGATTTGCTCCATCGTAATAAAGTAATCCCCCTGCGTCGTGAATTATATTTGAAATTGTTAATATCTCTTCTTCAAATAAGCCACCAGTATTGGGATTTGTTAACATTAAACCTGCAGTGTTTTCATTAACTTTCGAGTTTAAGTCCTCGATGTTAACCATACCTCTTTCATCTGTAGCTACTTCAACAACATTGAAACCTGCCATTCTTGCAGACGCCGGATTAGTTCCATGAGCTGAATCAGGTACGATAATTTCAGTTTTGTTTGTTAAGTTTTGGTTTTGAAGATATTTTTTAATGATTAATAGACCAGTAAGTTCTCCAGATGCTCCTGCTGGAGGTTGAAAACTAGCAACATCCATACCTGTTATTTCCGTTAGATAAGTCTCTAGGATTTTAAGAATCTCCAATGAACCTTGAGTAAATTCTGAAGGAGTAGCTGGATGAGTATTTGAGTAAGCCCCAAGAGAAGCAACGTAATCAGCAAACCTAGGATTGTATTTCATCGTGCATGACCCTAATGGATAAAAACCTAAATCTACAGCAAAATTCCTATGGGCTAATCGTGAATAATGCATAACTAAATCATGCTCGGATACTTCAGGTAATGGAGCTTTTTCATTTTTCATAGCTGGATGATTAAAGTCTACCTCTGGAACATCTAATTTAGGATACTTTGAAGCACGACGACCAGGTCTAGATAGTTCTCTAATTGTCGGTTCTGATGCTCCTCCTACTAAAGGAAGAGAACTTGCGTTACCCCCACTAACCATGATTAACCTCACTGAAAAGGTTTATGTAGTTGTCAATCTCATCTTTAGTTCGTTTTTCAGTTAAAGCAACTAGCAAAAGATTTTCACTATATTCGATACCCGCTAAGAATCCTTTATTTCCCATTTCTGATATTATTTTTTTAGCCGGAAGGTTTGTTTCTACAAGGAATTCTCGCAAAGAAGACTCATCGTTAATTACATTAAACCCAGCCTCTTTTAACTGTGATTTCATATACATAGCTTTTTGTATCGCTTGATATCCTACCTGATATATGCCTTCAGGGCCCATCCAAGATAGATGAATTGCTGATCCGATAGCGTTTAAAGTTTGATTAGTGCAAATATTAGAGGATGCTTTTTCTCTTCTAATGTCTTGTTCTCGAGCTCTTAAAGTCATAACATAAGTTTTTTTATGATTATTGTCTATCGTTTCTCCAATAATGCGACCGGGAACTAATCTAGCTAAATCTTTTTTAGTAGCAAACCAGCCGACTGTTGGTCCCCCAAAAGATAGAGGCGTTCCAATAGATTGGCCTTCTGCAACTACTATATCAAAACCCATTGATCCTGGTGTCTTCAATACTCCTAGCATAGAAGGGTCAACATAACATATAGTGATTACACCTTTAGATTGTGCTTTTTTAACTAATTTTGATAAGTCTTGTGCAGAGCCCTCATAATGTGGAAATGAAACGACAAAAGCTGCATCTTTATCAGTAAACTCGTAATCTTCTGGAAAAAGATAACCTGATAATGGAACATAATTCAGATCAAATTTTGCTTTATCAATCAATGTATTAACAACTTCTTTTGTGTTAGGGTTAAATCCATCAGAAATAATGACTGAGTCGCGTTTAGTTTTATTTATAGCTACGGAAATAGCTTCTGCGACTGAAGTTGCACCGTCATATAAAGAGGCATTAGCAAGTTCCATTTCAGTTAAATCACATACTAAAGATTGAAATTCAAACAAAACTTGTAAAATACCTTGTGAAATCTCAGCTTGATAAGGGGTGTAAGATGTCATGAATTCTGGTCGCATTGTAAGAGATTTAACAGTAGGTGGTAAGTAGACATCGTAATGTCCACCTCCAGCGAAACAAACTAAGTTATTCTTATTTTTATTTGATATATCTTCAAAGTATTTCGTTGCTTCAATTTCGGACAATGAATCTTCAACATCTAATCCGTTTTTGATAAGTAAATCATCTGGAATATGTTTAAATAATTCTTCTAGGGAGGATATCTCTAGTTCATCAAAAATTACGTTTAAATCTAGACTTGAATGTGGGACAAACATTAGCTTAAAAACCTCTTTTTTAAAATCTTTCCTTCTATAAATTTACCACGTATTTCGAATTCTAATAAATCAGTATCTGGTTGTGATTCGAACAATACGAACCCAATTGATTTTTGCAAGATTGGAGAAAAGTTTCCAGAGGTAACTACACCGTGAATATTACAAGCAAGAACATTGGTACCAGTTCTAGCTATATTTCTTGAATCTATAACAAATTTTTTAAGTACTTTATGATTACCAGTTTTAATTTGCTGATCAATAATGTGAGAGCCTCTATATACACGTTTGTTTGTTAGTGTCCATTTCAATCCTGCTTCTACAGGAGTGATATCTTCTGTTAACTCAAACCCATATAAAGGTAAGGCTGCTTCAAGTCTTAGGGTATCCCTTGCGCCCAGTCCACATGGTTCTATTTCGTTGTTATGTAAAAATGAAATTAACTCATCTAAATCCTCGATATCAACCATAATCTCTAGGCCATCTTCACCCGTATAACCTGTCCTTGCATATGTATATTTATCATTACTTAAACATGAAAATGATCCTGGGATAGGTAGTAAGGTTTCTAAATTACTGATTGCTTTAGGACCCTGAACAGCAACTAATGCTGTTTTTTCAGTAAGATCTTGATAAAATATTTCTTCTGTTTGTAAATAATTTCTTATTTTTTCTGTGTTTGCAGCATTACAAATTAGAAGAACATACTCGTCGTACTTCCAAAAAATTACATCATCTAAAGCAGACCCATTGTCGTCTGTAAATATAGAATATAGAGCCTTGCCTGACTTTAGCTCAAGAAGATCTGAACAAATTAGAGTTGAAACTTTTTGTAGATAATCATTACCTATCACAAGACGCCCCATATGAGATACGTCAAAGTAGCCATTATTTTGTCTTACAAACTGATGCTCTTTTATAGTCCCTTTATACGAAAATGGCATAGTCCAACCACTAAATTCGATAAATTTAGCTTTATTTTTTAAATGTAGACTATGTAGCGGTGAGTATTTAATAATGGGCATCTACGAAATAAAATTTTCGTATTCTTGATATAACATGCCTGAATCATCTAGGTTCTTAACCTCAGCTTTAACCATCCAGCCTTCACCACATGGATCAGAATTGATAATCTCAGGTTCTGAATCTAAGGAAGAATTTATTTCTACTACAACGCAATCCATTGGAGCGTAAGCTTCGGCAACTGTTTTAGTAGCTTCAACTTCTACCATGGAATCGCCTTTGGAAAACTCTTGGCCGACTTCTGGCAGAGTAACAAAGACAATATCTCCAAGTTCTCCTTGTGCATAATCAGAAATTCCTATTGTTATTGTATTATCTGTGAGTGAATACCATTCGTGTGTTTCTAAATATTTTTTCTCTGTCATTTTTCTCCTATCTAGGTTTAAGTGTTGAGAATCCACCATCAACGTGAATTGTTTGCCCTGTGATCCATTTTGATTCACTAGACAATAACCAAGTCACAACAGGAAGTATATCACTTATGTCACCAATTTTAGGAATTGGATGCATTGATTTAGACATCTCTACAGCCGCTTCACTACTTAGTATTTTGGCAGACATATTAGTGTCCATAATACTTGGAGCAATAACGTTTACCCTAAGGTTGTCTTTAGCGTAACTAGCAGCAGCAGACCTTGCCATTCCTTCTATTCCTGCTTTAGCTGCTGAAATTAATTCATGATTTGATAACCCCTTTGTTGCAGCAACCGAAGAAAAAAAGATAGCCGAGCCATTCTTCATTCTTCTAGCAAAAGCAGATAAAAGATAGAATGATGAGAATAGATTCGTATTAACTACATTATTGAAATCTTCAATTGTAGAACCATGAAGGGGTCTTAGGTAAATAGAACCTATGCAGTTAACCAATCCTTTTATCTCATCTATTTCTACTGTTTGTTGAAATTCCTTTACAGGAATGGGGTTTTCAATATCAATGAGACTATATGAGGAATCTAGATGATTAGCTAGTTCTGTAAGAGCTGATTCATCTCTGCCAATAAGGTGAACTTTATCTGTACGAGCTAATTCAGTAGCTATAGCTCTTCCTGTTGTTCCAGTGGCACCAGCAATGATGTATGTCATAAGTTTTATTCTACAGAATAGTGAGTTAATCAGTAAATGAATTACTAGCAGACACTCTACCAAACCACTCAGCTGAGGGGTGTGGACTTCTTTCGTAGGTAGATTTGTTGACTTCGACCAGCCCAAAATTCATTTCATATCCAAGATCCCATTCAAAATTATCTAATAAAGACCAGTAGAGATAACCGATAACCTGACCATTTGCTTTTTCATATGCGTGAACATCTTTAAGAACTTCTTTTACAAATTGAATTCTCTCATTGTCATCATCGGTGGCAATTCCGTTTTCAGTAATGAAAATCTCTTTGTCAGGAAATTTCTCATGAATTCTGTGTAGATTGTATTTAACTGCTTCTGGCCGATATTCATAACCCATTTTAGTTTTACGAGCATTTGCTGCTACGTAATCATTTCGACCTGAAAATTTATCAAGAAAAAACGGAAACACTTTATTCCTCAAGAGGGGCATTTTAATAAGAAGCCATGCAATTGTTCTATATACTAAATTTGGACTAGTTCTTTTTATAGAATATGTTTGTAATCCTATAAAATCATCCTCATCGGATGCAAAGAAAAACTTGTCTTCAAGATGATATTTAAGATATCTATTAAAAATACTATTGTCACTGTCATCCCATTCATGAAGGGCATGTGTCATGCCTACTTTTGCATACTCATTGCTTGACTTTATTACTTTTATTGCCCTTTTGTGTGCATTGATTATGTTATCTGATGTATTTAAAAAGATTTTTTCATTACGTATACCGGGAGGAAATTTCTCTTTAGAGAAGTAACCAAACATGCTAAAAATACCAGGCTCATTTATTGTATTAAAATATTTAATTTCCTTAGGCAATTCCTTCATCATTCTTTCTACATATTTTACAAAAGCATCGGCAGTATCAATGCTTGCCCAATAACCATCTTGTGCCAACCATTCGGGTGTTGTAAAGTGATGAAATGTAATAATAGGAATTATCCCCTCATCGATTAATTTTTTGGCTTTTTGTATATAATGATCGATACTTATTTGATCATATTTTTCTCTTTCGGGCTCAACTCTACTCCATTCAATTGAAAATCTAAAAGCTTTAATTCCTAAGTCTTTCAATAAAGCTATATCATTATCAACTAATTCGAAATGATTACACGCTTCTTTACAGGGTTCATTACATACAGTTTTTGATTTATTCTCCCAGTGAGTCCAATCATTATTATAAATACCACCTTCAACTTGATAGGAGGCAACAGCTGTCCCAAAAATAAATTCGGGTGGAAAATTATATTTAGTCATAACGATAAATAATATATGCGAAAGCTATATATGCAAGTTGCAGAAGTAATCTAAATATATGCTGCGCGTTTGTAAATACACGATTACCGTATGGCAACCCTTCAACCCAAACATATAAATTTGCACCGTAGATTGCAATTAAAAATATAATCATCAACAATGCTGCTTCTGATCTGAACTTTGTAAGTAGAAATATAGGAAGGATTATTTCGATAACACCTGTTAGTTGGTGAACTTGACGAGGAAATGGTATAAATTTAGGTACAAGTGAGTCGTAAAAAATGGGATTCAAAAAATGGTTTACTCCAGCTGTTATAAAAAAAAGTACGTATAAGTATGTCGAAATTCTTATTAAATCCAATTTCTAGCCTTCTCTATTGCTTTATTCCATTTAGATATGTACATATTGCGTGATTCAATACTCATGTTGGTATTCCAATTTTGAGAACTTTTAGTAGAAGGTATGTCCTTTAGTTCAGTCTTTTTAATGTAAACATAAGAAGCTAAGCCTGCACCAAAAGCGGTTACTTCTTTGATGTTAGGAGCCTGTATTTGTAAACTACTAATATCAGATTGAAACTGCATAAGTAAATTGTTATCAACCATTCCCCCATCCACTAATAATTTATTTTCCTTCTCCCCTACATCAAGTTCTAAGGATCTTAACAGTTCATCAGTTTGATAAGCGACAGATTCAAGTACTGCTCGAGCAATATGAGATTTATTAGAGTACCTGCTCAATCCTACAACGGTACCTCTTGCAGATGAGTCCCAGTGTGGTGAAAAAAGTCCAGAAAAAGCTGGTACAAAATATACATCACCGTTATCTTTCACTTCTAGTGCAAGTTTTTCAACATCACTGCTTTTTTTTATTAAACCCAAATTATCCCTTAGCCACTGAACAGATGCGCCAGCAAATGCAACTGAACCTTCTAATGCAAACACAGGAGATTGATTTTCAATTTGGTATGCAACTGTTGTTAAAAGCCCATTATTCGAAACTACTAACTTATCACCAGTATTACATAACATAAAGCATCCCGTACCGTAGGTATTTTTTACGCTTCCTTGATTGAAGCCTTTGTGTCCGAATAAAGATGCTTGCTGATCTCCAAGGACAGCAGTAATAGGAACGTTTCCAAAAAGAGAACTTTCTTTTGCAAACGTAGATAGTGAGGGTTTAATTGTAGGTAAAGTATGTTCAGGTATATCAAACTGTTCTAATATTAATTTATTCCACTCTAAGTTATGTAAATCGTATAAAAGTGTTCTGCTTGCATTTGTAATATCAGTTTGATGTTTACCTGTTAATTTAAACAGTAACCAGGAGTCAATTGTTCCGAAGCAAAGATCATCCTCACTTAATGCATGTTTTACTTCGTCAACATTTCTAATTAACCAAATTATTTTAGAAAGGGAAAAATATGTAGCTATTGGTAATCCCGTTTTATCAAACTCATCTTTTAATTCAGTAAAAGTTTGAATTTCATCACATATATCTTGAGTTCTAGTGTCTTGCCAGACAATTGCATTATGTAAATGTTCACCTGTAGATTTTCTCCAAGCAAGAGTAGTTTCTCTTTGGTTAGTTATTCCTATAGAGGACAATAATGACATATCAAAATTCTTAGAAACCCCATTAACACATTCGACAACTGACTTCCAGATTTCTTCAGGATTATGTTCTACATATCCTGGTTGGTTTAAATATTGTTTAATTTCTATTTGATGCTGTGCAACTTGTTTATGCTCTTCATCGTAAACAATAAATCTAGTACTAGTTGTACCTTGATCGATAGCTCCAAAATAATCCATGAATAATTATACCAAATGAAGTAATCTGAAATTTTTTTGCCGAATATTTAATTCTATTTAAAGTAATAACTATGGAATTTTCCTTAGAAACTAGCACTTACATAATCTTATTTTTTGCAGCGTTTTTAGCGTCACTTATTGATTCTATAGCAGGAGGGGGCGGATTATTAACTACACCTGCAATGTTGTTAGTAGGAATAAATCCATTAAATACTCTGGCTACAAATAAGTTCCAATCATGTTTTGGTACATTTACATCAACTTATAATTATTTTAAAAATGGATTACTTACCGACCCCAAAAAGAAGTTTTACTTTCTTTTATCATTTGTCGGCTCTGCAATAGGTACTCTCTTAGTAAGTAGAATTTCAAATGAACTTTTAGAAACGATAATACCGATATTACTTATCTCAGCTGCATTCTTTTTTATACTCAACAGAGGACCTTCAAAAACATCAACAAATTCAAAATTCCTCTATGTTTTTAATTTAATCGTCATTTCAATTGGATTCTATGATGGATTTTTTGGACCAGGAACTGGTTCATTTTTTGTACTGGCATTTGTAATAATAAAAGGAATTTCAATTATGGAAGCAACTGCAGTAACTAAACTTCTTAATTTCGCATCAAATTTTGCTGCTTTTATCATCTTTGCTGTACAAGGATATGTCATATGGGAACTTGGATTAATAATGGCTGTAGCTCAAGTTGGGGGTGCAAATATAGGTTCAAGATTCGCAATATCCAATGGTGAAAAAGTAGTTCGACCAGTATTAGTAATAGTCTCTATACTCTTATCCGTTAGAATTTTATTTGGATAAAACTAATTAAATACCATTACGTTGTCCAAATGGACCAATAATTGTCCCCATTATGAAACCATAAATAAATCCATAAGTAAGTCCAATTTTTAGATATTTAATACATTCTTTTTTAAACGCTAAGTTTTTGTCTTCAGTCTGATAGAAACGGAATCTGTATTCTCTAGATACTAAATGTCTCACAAAGGGATAACAGTAAAAAAGAAATCCAATACCAATGCCTGAAAGACCTCCTTGTATTATTCGAGCAAGAACAACTTCTATCATATAAACAATCTAAATGCAGTGAACTTTAATGGTTAATTTATACAGACTATTAAATGTAAAAAAGAGCCCGATTTCTCGAACTCTTTTTTGAGGTAACAGGCTTATTACCTAATCAAATAATAACCGAACAAGTAAATAAATACTATTTTTTATTCTTATTTAAGAAATTTATAAGCTGATAATGTTAAAAAGTCTTCAAAATCATCATTAAAGATTAAGTCTTTAAATAGTTGTATGGCTTCAGACAACATTAATTCATTTTTAGTTTCTTTGATAATCTCTGTTACTTCATCATTGATAAGACTTTCAACATAATCATTAGTAATAGCTATTCCTTGATCAGTTATAGTATCATTTCGTAACCATTGCCAAAGTTGTGATCGAGAAATCTCTGCTGTTGCTGCATCTTCCATTAAGTTGAACAAGGCTGCAGCACCTTGCCCAAGAAGCCAAGAATGTATGTATAAAATACCAACTTTTATGTTTGTACGCACTCCATGTTCTGTCACTGTACTATTTTGTATATTAAAGTCTTGTAGCATATCAGCATTAATTTGATAATTAGGAACCGTTTCTATTTGGTTGTCCTTTCCATGAAGGTAATCAGTAAAAATTTCCTTACAAATCGGAACTAAATCTGGATGCGCGACCCATGATCCATCAAATCCCATTTCTGCTTCTCTAATTTTGTCATCTTTAACCTTACTAAATGCCGCTTCTGTAATTTGTGGGTTTTTTCTATCGGGTATGAATGCAGCCATACCACCGATTGCATGAGCACCTCGTTTGTGCATACTTTCTACGAGAAGTTCTGTATATGCTTTCATAAAAGGTACAGTCATGGTTATCTGATCTCTATCTGGAAAAGTAACATTTTTTACATCCCTATATCTTTTTATAGCGCTGAAAATATAATCCCAACGACCTGCATTCATACCCAGGGAGTGATCTTTCAAAGAATATAAAATTTCATCCATCTCAAATGATGCAGAAATGGTTTCAAGTAAAACAGTTGCTCTTATAGTGCTGACAGGTAAATGTAATTCTTTTTCGGCTAGTGTAAAAATACTATCCCAAAGTTGGGACTCGTTAGAGTTTTCTAGTTTCGCTATGTAAAAATATGAACCTAAACTATTTTTCATTCTTATTTCAGCATTGTGAAATGCATAAAGGCAAAAATCAAATAGTGATGCAGAAACTTCTTTACCCATATAGGTTATATTTTGTTCATTTAAATGTAGACCACGAGGCCTAACGAATAATGAAGTTTCAGAATTTTGATTTAGTTCATATTTTTTTCCATTTTCTTTGTTTTCAAAGAACAGTGATCTGTTATTAGCATCAATCAGATTGAGGTGCCCATTAAGTATATTTTCCCAGGTTGGTGATGTAGAATCTTCAAAATCAGCCATAAAAACGTCTGAACCAGAATTTAGTGCATTAATAATCATTTTTCTATCTACAGGTCCTGTAATTTCAACATTCCTATTGAGTACATCAGCAGGAGGTGGTACAACTTTCCATTCTCCATCTCTGATCGTTGAGTCTTCTGGAAATGTAAATTTTCCACCATTTGAAATTAATTTTTGAGTTTCTAACCTCTTAATGAGTAGCATTTGTCTCTCATCTTCGAAACTATTGATAAACTTTTCTAAAAAAGATAGAAACTCATCAGTAAGTAGTGCTTTTGTATTTTGGTTATGATTTATTTCGAACATTAAAATTGTTCCTCTTCGGTGGAACCAGAAAGTGCAAGTGTCGATGCATCCCCACCAGTTATAATTGTAGAAACAGTGTCAAAATATCCCGCACCAACTTCTCTTTGATGCTTCACAGATGTAAAACCATCTTTTTCTAAAGCAAACTCTTTTTGTTGTAATTCGACATAGGCACTCATGTTTCCACCCTTATACTTAGATGCTAATTCAAACATAGATGTATTTAATGAATGAAATCCTGCAAGAGTGATAAATTGAAATTTATATCCGAAAGAACTTAATTGCTCTTGAAATGTAGATATTTCTTCATCGGATAATGACTTTTTCCAATTAAAAGAAGGAGAACAGTTATATGCTAAAAGTTTATCGGGATACTTAGCATGAATTGCATCCGCAAATTCCTTTGCAAACCCTATATCTGGCTGGCCTGTCTCACACCAAATTAAATCAGAATATGGTGCGTATGCAAGACCCCTACTTATTGCTGCCTCTGGACCATTTTTTATCTTAAAAAATCCCTCTGCAGTTCTTTCCCCTAACACAAAATGACTGTCTGAAGCATCAATATCACTTGTTATAAGATTGGCTGCAAGCGCATCAGTTCTAGCAATTATTAAGGTTGGAACACCTAAAGTGTCGGCTCCTACTCTTGCGGAAGTTAATGTTCTAATATGTTGACTAGTTGGCACTAATACTTTACCTCCCATATGGCCACATTTTTTTTCGGCAGCTAATTGGTCTTCAAAATGTACAGCGGAGGCACCAGCTTCAATAAATTTTTTAGTTAGTTCGAACACGTTTAATGTTCCACCAAACCCTGCTTCCCCATCAGCTACTATCGGTACAAGATAATCAATATCATCTTTACCTTCAACTCGATCTACTTGTTCAGCTCTTAAAAGAGCATTATTTATTCTTTTCGCAAGAGTAGGAGCACTGTTACTTGGATAAAGGGATTGGTCTGGATAGGTTGTCTCTCCAAGATTTGAGTCCGCAGCTACTTGCCATCCGCTAAGGTAGATAGCTTTTAAGCCAGCTTTAACCATTTGTACTGCCTGATTTCCCGATAATGCGCCGAGAGCAGAAATCCAATCATCTTTATTACCTAAAGCAGTAAAAAGTTTCTTTGCACCGTTTTCAGCCAGTGTATGTTTAATTTCTACAGAATTACGTATTCCAATTACTTCATTAGATGTATAGTTTCTTGATATTCCTTTCCATCTACCATTGGTGTCCCAATCCTTTTGTAATTTCTCAGTGTCAAGAAAACTATTCTCCATCGTAGAAACTCTCATACAAGTCAGCTTTTGTCTTCTTAATATTGTTATTATTTGTATCTGTGTTTGTTTGGTCTTTCATTATTTTCCTTCCTAAAATAAAAAAACCGGGCAAGTGCCCGGATTTCAAACGATTGCGAAAAGGCACTACATATATATGTAACTCACCACTTGCACAACGTTGTAATTTGTCATTTAAATATTATACCGCAAAAATTAATCTTTGTGCAATTGTGAAAGAATTAATCTAAGGATCGCCAAAGATGTAATGAAGCTGTAGATCTAAAGGGTTTCCACTTCATTGCATGCAAATCAAAGTCTTTATGGTCTGATCCTAATTTAAGCATGCCACTTGTTTCCATAGCTCGCCTTAAAGCTGCATCGTAAGATGAAAAGATATCTTCATCACCAAGGGAGAATAACTTAAACATATTCAAACTCCAGGGTCCTAAGCCATAGATTGATAAAAAGTACCTATCAAACTCCTTCATAGGTAAAGATGTTATTTTTTTACGGAAGTCCTCATTAATAAAATGGTATGTAATATCTTTTATAGACTTGGCTTTATTTTTAGTTAATCCAAGTCTATGTATTTGTTGATAAGTTAGGTTTTCAAAAAACTCTTCTTTAAAGATGTTGGCATTAAAACTTAGTAATAATTTATTTGATATAGATATTGCTGCTGATCTTGATATAAATTGACTTATTACCAGATTAATGAGCGAATCGTAATAATTTTCAGTGGGTCTTGTTATCTTAATATGCTTATTAGAAATAATAATTTTCTTGAGTTGGACATCTTTGCTCATTAGATATTGTTCTTGTTTTGAATATTGCATACTTAAATTCTACTTAAATTACCTTTTGTAGATCAATAAATGTTAGAATTACAAAATGGTAACACCACATATTAATGCCGAAAATAATGCATTCGCTGAAACAATACTGCTACCTGGCGATCCTCTGAGAGCTAAATATATTGCAGATACTTTTTTTCAAAAAACTAAGGAAGTAACAAACGTCCGTAATATTCTTGGATTTACTGGTGAATATAAAGGAAGTCGTATTTCAGTTATGGGAACAGGGATGGGTATACCCTCCATATCAATATACGCTAAGGAGTTAATTACTGAATATAAAGTAAAGTCCTTAATAAGAGTTGGAAGTTCAGGTTCAATAGCAGAACATCTTGAACTTGGTGATATTGTTGTAGGTGTTGGAGCATCTACAGATTCAGGTGTAAACAGAGCAAGATTTTTTAACGCTGACTTCTCCGCAACTGCTTCATGGGAATTAGTACAAAATTTTGTAAATACTGCTCAGTCTATGTCTAGAACTGTGCATGTAGGTAATATATTTTCTGGTGATCTTTTTTATGATCCTAGAAAAGAAACATTTGAAATCATGAAACGAATGGGAATCCTGGCGGTTGAAATGGAAGCTGCAGGACTATATGGCGTTGCAGCAGAGTATGGTGCTAAAGCTTTAGCTGTTGCGACTGTCTCGGATGTAATTGAGAAGAATTTGCAAATGTCATCAGAAGAACGTGAAATCGGTTTAAAAACTATGGTTGAAATTACACTTGATTCAATTAATTGAATACAAATTAAAAACTACTCAGTAATTTCTCTCTTTTTTTACTATCTACAAATCCAGCTTCTATCGTATTTTTTGTTATTTGTAGTATTTCATCTTGAGTAAAAGTAAAACTTTCAACAAGATTGTTTACCTCTTGTGACATAGTTATGTTGCTCATAAGCCTATTGTCTGTGTTAATAGTGACATTAAACCCATCATCATAAAGTTTTTTGAAAGGGTGTTCTGATATTGAATTACAAGATCCACATTGCATATTTGAAGTTGGACATAATTCTAGTGGAATGTTGTTTTCGTGTACGAACTTTGCTGCAAGGTTTTTAAACTTTATACCATCACTAGTGTACTTGTAATCGTTTACGATTTGTGAACCATGCCCTATCCTGTTTGACTTGAGTTCTAAAATTACTTCATGTATACCTTCAGGGACTTCCCAATCAGCATGAAGAGTAATGTTAATTTTATTTTGATAAGCAATTTCTATTGCATCTTGGTGATTCAGGGCAGAAAACCCAACTTCTGGCCCTGCAAGATCAAAGGCTAGTACATCTGGATTATCAATACATAATTTGACTACATTTTTTGAATTATTCAAATGTCTCATAGCGCACAATATAGCTCCAGATAAAATATCATATCTTTCGGTACCATCTTTGATACCATTAAGTACTGCATCTACAACTTGATTTGGGAAAAGACCATTTTCACAATGAACAAGTGGAGCAAATCTCAATTCTGCATAGATAACACCATCGTTTGCTAAATCTTCTAGTGCTTCCATTGTTACCCTATATATCGAATCTGCATCCTGCATAACGGCTATTGTATGATCCCATGCTTCCAAATTGATTGCTAAGGATTTGTTTGGTTTTGGTTCAATCCACTTCAATAGTTCTGATTTATCAGAAGATGGTAAGTTTTTATAACCCTGCAACTCGGCTAATTCAATGAGAGTATTTACACGTAAACCGCCATCAAGGTGGTCATGAAGAACAGCTTTCGGTGTACTTTGTATCCAGTCTTTCATAAATTAATTATATTGATAATTTGCATCGTATGTAAGAATCAGACAATATTAAAATTTTTTGATATAATTTTAAAAAGTGAATGACAAGATTCCAACAAAAATAACAGGTTTTTTTATAACAGTAATTGGTACAGGTATAGTATTGAGAACTATAACTACTATTATCGACAGAATATTATTTTCAAATAGGGAGTTTAAAATATCTGAGTTTCAGAATTTTGGAATAATAATATTTTTAATTTCAATCATCATGGGTATATTTTGGTTGCTTCGTGTAAGAAAACTTTCATAAAACTGCCATATTGTGATTTCAATTTGGAATTTTCTTATGACAAAATAGCTTATTTAACTAATAAAGGATCTCCCCATTCCCATGTAATTCCTCCACCTTTATTTTCCTTTTGTATCAAAAGCATATCTTCTTCTTCGATGACGAATGAAAAATGAAAGTTTTCTTTAAGTCTTGGAATCTTTATTGTCTTAGGTAATATTGCATACTTTAGTTGAAGGGCCCACTGTAAAAGTACTTGTGATTCTTTAACATTGTATTTATTAGCTAAAATTTTAAACAATGACTCATCGGAAAAGCCCTCATTTTCCATATCTTTAGTTTTGAGACTATTTTCACCATCTTTTTGTCTCCAAGTAGAAAGTGGGACAAGACTACTGTAAGCAATTATATGTACATTCTTATCTTGCAAGAACTTTACAAGTTCTGGTTGCTGGGCCCAAGGGTGTAGTTCAATCTGGTTTGTATCAGGCAATGAAAGATTAGCGTCATTAATTTCTTGAAAATGATTAATATTCCAGTTTGCAACGCCAGCAAAAGAAATCTTTCCACTATCTTTAAGTTCAACAAGTGCTTTCCACTGCTCTATCCTTTTTTTATTAGCATGAGCTGAATGAATTAGATATAAATCTACATAATCTAATTTAAGTCTCTTGAGACTGTTGTCGAAAGATTCCATGACATCGTCAAAGCTTTTTTGATTTTGACCCCACATTTCATTCCCTGGAAATACTTTTGTTGTGATAAATAGTTCAGATCTTGAGACCAATCCATCCGTCAAAGCTTTTTCGAGACCTTTTGCAACACCTTGTTCATTTCGGTACACTTCAGCAGTATCAATATGTCTATATCCAATTTTTATTGCTTCATAAGTCATCATTTCAGCCTCATCTGGTGACATCATGTAGGTACCAAGACCTATGGATGGTATATTTGAATGTATAGTCATTATTCTCCTTATCTTATGAAAGAGGAGTTCAGACAGAGAACTCCCCCTTCTAGTATCAAATATCACAAGATGTATCAGTGATATAAGATTTAATCAGTTTACTTGAATCTCAGTGTAAAATATGGTTGGCAAGTTTCTATCACTAGTACTTGCCAAGAAAAGGGGGTTTGCCGACTCCCTTTTCTATTATATTTAAATAGTTAATAAAATAACTAATATATATTTATGAAAGATTTTTCAATACCAGAAGGTAGACGTCAAAAAAGAAAAAATAAACATGTCTCTAAAAGAAAAGGTCGGCTTGATTTTAGAACTGGCCGTACTGGGAAAAGAAAGTAATCAGCTGTAATTGAAGTACCAACGATGAAAATTGCAAACATAACTGGATATAAATTCATACCCATTAAAGATGAATTAGTTCTTCAAGAAACTATATTACAACGTTCGACAAATCTCAATCTAAAGGGGACAGTACTGATCAGTAGAAAAGGAATTAATTTTTCAGTTTCTGGTAACAAAAATAACATAGATAAATTTCTACTTTTTATTCGTTCAGATAGTAGATTTGCTGATGTTGATGTCAAAATAACTTATAACGAATATCAACCCTTTCGTAAAATGTTAGTTCGTATTAAAAAAGAAATTATCTCTATGGGAATTGAAGAGATTGATCCATTTCAATTTACAGGGCAAAAAATCTCACCAAAAGAACTTAACAAGAAATTAAATAATAATGAAGATATTGTGCTTCTTGATACAAGAAATGAATATGAAGTAAGATTAGGTACTTTTAAAAATGCTATCGATCTTAACTTAGATTCTTTTCGAGACTTCCCAAAAGAGATTGAAAAATTAAGAAAAAAACTTAATGGTAAAGAAGTTGTAATGTTTTGTACGGGTGGAATCAGATGTGAAAAGGCTTCAGCTTTAATGCTTAAAAATGGATTTGAAAATATACAACAGATTGATGGCGGAGTAATCAACTATTTTAAAGAAACTGGAGGAAGACATTGGAATGGAGATTGTTTTGTATTTGATGATAGAGTTGCTCTTGATAAAGATCTTCTTGAAACGGATTATGTTCTTTGTTTTCGATGTAGAGAACCTCTTAATAAAGAAGAGATAGGTTCAGAAAAGTACAAAATTGATGAATACTGTCCATATTGTTTTGATGATGTGTTCGCTAAAATTTAATAATTGTATCAATTAGCTTGTAGTTCTAAAAGGGTAAACTGGTAACCAATATTTGTCAGTTAGCCTATTTCAAGATAAATATAATTAACTATTCATACATTTCATAATCGTAGGCACTAAGAAAGTCATAAAGTATTTGTTGGCCTTTATCCGTTAATTTCCCACCATTTGTTCCTGAAGTACTTCGCGTAAAAAGATCTCTATCTATATTATTTATAGCTTTATCAATTTCTTGTGCAGAAGAGAGATTTAGCACCTCTTGAGAATTGGGAGTAGTTTTACCTATAACTGTATTTCTTCTAAAAAATGACGGCTGAGCAATAAGCCAAATTGCGTATGGTTCAGCCATAAAGTAATTACTGTATTCAATATATTCAGTTGCAAGTAACACACTCTTTATATGCATAGAGAACTCTTCATTTGATGATTTATCTATATAGTTAGATATATTGTTTTTATCCCACATCGGAACAGGAAGGATTTTTGTTAAATTATAGTCAAAAACCATCACACTCGCAGTTCTAACATTTTCATATATATCTTTTAAAGATATGCCTAAATTCTTATCTTTCATGTGTTCCGTTATTTGAAAGTTGTAAAACCTATTTTTTTTCATTTTACACTCAATTGTTAAGACCAATCTATTTTCCATTGCATGAAGAGTTCGTCCTTCAGTTGGAAGAAGAAATTCACTCATTGGAAATTCATATTTAAAAAATCCATCTGGTGAATAGTGTGAGCTTTCCCAAGAATCGTAATCATTTTTAATTAATACTTGATAGTCACTATCAATAGGTTTGTAGGATATTTTCATGAACCGAACTAAATTTACAACCTACTAGTTAAAATTTCTTAAACTAAGGTAAAAAACTGTGCTTAGATAATTATATGTATTAATCATCAATCATCGCCAGCCCAATTTGGGTTTCCCTTATATTCATCTAAAAAATTGTCTTCGTACAAATCATCCATTGAAAGGTAGATTCTTTTGGCAATTGTACCTATGGCAATGATACCTTTTTTAAGTAACCACTTATAAGGCGCAGAAAAGGCTCTCTTTTCAAGGTTTAAAAATTTTTTCCATAAACTCATACTGATATCTTACAATTTATACAATTAAATAAAAACCTTAACAAACGTTTATTTATAATTATTTCTTTCTTTTATGTACCGGTACATATTTTTACAGTAACGAAAAAATAATAGTTCTAGATAGTGAAACCTTGTTTTTCATACACGTGCCCACGTATACTTATAGTATGAAAAAAATCTATACATTCGGACATGAACAAGTTGATAGAAACATAACAGTTGGTGACATGATTGATAATAAAAAAAACGATATTAAAATGACGCAAGTTACTGCTGCAAATCAAGAAGAAGCTGAAATAATATCGAGTCAAGAAATTGATATGATTATTACGGGTAGTGACTGGTATCAAGATGTAAGAAAAGGTGCACCTAATACCTTTATTACTGCAGCACTATTTGCTGGAAGATTTGTTACAAATGAAGAGATCCTCCGCGGAGCATTTGATGTAATGATGAATGGTGCGGACTCTGTTTTAACACCAAGAAGTATGGATGTTGTTGAAATGTTAGCAAAAGAAGGAATGCAAGTTCAAGGACACATAGGAATGGTGCCTTCGATGGCTACTAAGTACGGTGGAATCAGAACAGTTGGTAAAACAGCAGATGAAGCTATGAGCATCTTAGGCGACATGAAAAGATTAGAAGATGCTGGAGCATTTGGAGCTGAAGTTGAATGTGTTGCAGAAGATGCGCTTATTGAACTTAAAAAACATACATCACTCGTTTTAAACTCTCTTGGTTCAGGTTCAGGCGGAGATGTTATGTTTCTTTTTTTTGAAGATATATGTGGTGAAACTACAGGGATTAAAATGCCACGTCATGCTAAATCCTGGGGAGATGCTAAATCTATAAAAGATGAGTTAAATTTAGAAAGGGCAAATGCTATAAAATCTTTTAAAGATGAAGTAGAGAATAAAACTTATCCAGATGGTGATCATGTTGTTGAGATGCTACCGGGTGAAAAAGATATTCTTTTAGAAAAACTTGACTCTATATAATGAAAAACTGGCAGAAACTAGCGGTAGGTTTAGGAACTATAGGTATAGGTTACAACTTTATTATAAGATATGAGACTCTGCCATATTATCAACTAATCGCTATTGCTGTGGGTGTTTTCTATATTATTAAACAATTTAGGAAATAATACTGGCGTGTTGTTTTTGTAGGCTTGGTATTCAGGCTCACTACCCCATTTCTTGTCAGCACTTCGTTCTAATAGAGGTATCCCACTTCCTTTTGAAAGTAAAGCGTATACAAACAGTGGTGAGATAAGTGCGACATAGCCAATACCATTTAAGCTAGACAAAGAAATCACTGCTACCCCTACCCATAGTGTAATTTCACCAAAATAATTAGGGTGTCGACTTCTACTCCACAGACCATTCGAGATAAATTTTCCTTTATTGTTTAGATCTTTACGAAAAGTTCTTTTTTGAGCATCTGAGATAACTTCTATTGTGAATCCAAAAATCCAGATAATTAAACCAAATAAAGAAACTGTAGTGAGAGTGTTTTCCTCTTCGGATATCATTGCAACGTAAACAGCAATACAAGTGAACGAAACCCACATTGCTTGTCCTGTCCAATATTGCAGAAAATGTAAAAATGACTGTTTAGGCTTAGTGAAACGGTTATCTTTACCATCTTCAAGTATTCTTCTAAAAAGAAATAGTCCTAATCTCAAGGACCAAATTAATACAAGGGCAAGAAGAACAGTATCAGTCTGTGTTTTAACTGGAAGTGAGTAGTAGACAATTAATGTTGAAGTTGAATAAGTTAAACTTCCTATAAAATCATAATACTTTTCAGTTTGATAGATGAAGGCAAATATGAAAGCAACAATCTGTACTAACCAGATATAAAATAAGATGAATTGAAGAATATTAATATCTAATATTTTCAAGTTTGTATCAGGAGTAATTAGAGATAGAAAGCCAATTATTACTGTAAAGACAATGATGAGCCGTAAGTGACCAATGTTTTTTGATGTCATGTGTGAAGTCTATGTTGAGGAATAATTTACTTATAAAAGAAAAAAGGGAATTCCCATCCTGGAGAAACCCCTCTTTTCTAAATGACCACTGTAAATTCCTTTATACATACTTATTTGAGTTGAATACTGCCCAAATAAACGGTCAACTTAACTATAAAACAACTAATTTCTTAAATAGCTCATTGTTTTAATAGTTGTTTAAGAAACTATAAAAGGCTAAAGAAATAAAAAAGGACCAGATTAATTTCTCCAGTCTTTTTGTAATCCAAATGTGGTTGTACCTGAAATAAATAGGAGTAAGTTTCTTAAGGAATAGTTTCATATTTTGTGGGAGATACAAGATTTGAACTTGTGACATCTACCTTGTCGAGGTAGCGCTCTGCCAGACTGAGCTAATCTCCCTTTTCACAAATATAGCAACAATAATATATTAAGTAAATGCTAACGTTCGACAGTATAGATACGCTTACCAAATCTCAATAGAAATCTTTCTGCAAGTTCAATTAAAAGGTTGAGAATCCACAACCCTACATACAGAGAAATAAAAATATTAAGATATAGCCCAACAAAGTAAACGATGACTAGATAGATAGCAATCCAAGAGATTGTAAATTTAAATGAATATATAGGTGATTGTGAATTCATTAAAAAGGTACCTCTGTGTATTCATTTATTAATGAAGAGTTTTTATTTTTTGGATTATTAACAGATTTATTAACTCTGTGGAATTTGATTGGTATTTCACTTTGATTAGAAATGTCTTCATAAAGTAAATTCTCGTCAACTTGAGACATCCACATAGCTTGTTTGCTTGAATCTAGAATAAGTGGTGTTCTATGGTGTATAGAAGAAAGATCACCATAAGCCTCTTTAGTAATAATTGAAAACTCTATATTTCCATTAGATCTTAACCAATACAAACCAGCAGCTTTTAGAAGTTGATTTTCTTTGTAGAAATAATAAGGTTGTTTTTCATTATCAATATTTCTCCATTCATACCAACCTGAAATTGGGACAAGACAACGATGTTTTTTGTACGCACTTTGAAAAGTTCTTTTTTCTTGAATTGTTTCCCAACGAGTATTAAAAAGTGGTTTTGAATTTTTTTGACTCTTTAACCACTCTGGGAAAAACCCCCAGATTGCCATTGTTAATTTATCATCGATAACTAGAGGAACTTTAGATTGTGGGGTTATGTTAAAATTATTTTCATAGTTAAAATTTTCTTCTTCTTGCATATTTTCTTCATATAAAGTATTTACATCCAAGTGATAACGTCCACACATTTAAATCACGAGTTCTTTTGTACTAAATACATCGCCATTTTTATAAGTGTCATGTTTATCTTTAAAAATTAGATGTACATTATTACTACCGATTATCTCAATATGGTCATCATTTAGAGTAAAGTATGTATCTTTTTCTAAACATAAAAGTTTATAGTTACCTCTATTTAGCAATTTAACAGTATTCGTTACCCAAGAATAAAATGACTCTCCATAATGAGGAATAACAATCACATTGTTAATAAGATTAAATCCATAGCCTTTAATCATCTTTTCACCCATAATCATTGCTCCAGCACTACAACCAGCTATGATTCCTCCGTTTGTATGAGTATTTATCATTTCCTTAAAAAATGGAGTATCTTTTATAGTCTCATATAAATAAGTAGGGTTACCTCCAGAAAAATAAATAAAATTTGCATTTTTGGTAGCTTCCAAGAGTTCCTCATCAAAAAAATCATTGTGTTTAAGAGCTTTAATATTTTTATGGTCAACATCAAATTTTGAAAAATGGGTTGTTGCTAACTCACACCAGTAATTAATTCTGTCACTACTTTCCTTGCCAGCAGCAGTTGGTAAAGTGATGATATTTGGACGATTTTTTAGTTTTGATATAAGTGTTAAATCTGCATCAATTATGCCTGATAAATATTCACCTGATCCAGTAACTGCTATCACTTTTTTCCCCGACGGTTGGAGGCGACGACCAGAATCGAACTGGTGTACACGGTTTTGCAGACCGCTGCGTAGCCACTCCGCCACGTCGCCATGTGAGCGGGTAGGGGGAATCGAACCCCCAGCTCGACCTTGGCAAGGTCGTGTGTTAGCCGTTATACCATACCCGCGTAATGCTAATATTAGCTAAATGTCAGGATAAAATAATTAATTATCCTGTGGAGCCGAAACCGTTTGTAGCTCTATCTGTCGACTGTAACTCGTCTACAACTTGAAATAAAATAGCTTCTGTTTTCAGAATTATTAGTTGTGCTATCCTCTCATGTTTTTTAACGGTGTAATCATTTTCGCCGTGGTTTATCAATGGTATTTTTAATTCTCCCGTGTAACCGGGATCAATCAATCCAGGTGTATTAATAAGAGTAATTAGATGTTTACTAGCCAATCCTGATCTCGGTAGAACAAATCCAGCAATTCCTGTAGGCAAAGATATAGCTACTCCTGTACTAACTAGTGTCACTTTTTTACATGGAAGAATTAACTCTCCGCATGAAGATAGATCATATCCTATATCATCTTCATGTTGTTTTTGAGGTATTACTGCTGAAGAATCTAGTAATTTTATTTCAATGTTTTTACTCATACACAATGGTAACCTTTCATTGATGAATATTAGAGATATTATTTTTATAAATAAAGCAAAATCCACAGACAGAATTAAAATTTTGGAGATGTTGGGCTTTGAAACAGAAACAGTAATCACACAGAACACTGAAGTAGTTTCAGATTTACAAAATGACGATGAATCTTTAGAGTTAAATTCTTACACAGATATACAAACGGAAATTAAAGTAGAGTCCCAACAGTCTTCAATAGAATCATATATAAAAGATACAGAATATAGATACACAGAAAAAGTAACTGAGGAAAGCGAAAATAAAAACTTTGCTACAGAAACATTTAAACCAGTAAATGTAACAAGTAAAGTAAAAAAGATTTGGACAGATGTAGAATCTAGACGTAAGTGGGTTATGCCATTAATGATATCAGTCATTTCATTTTTTATCATTACTACAGCAGTAACTACGTTCATATCTCGGTCATCGCAGCAAGAAGAAGTAGTAAAAATAAGTTCCAACCTTGCAACTGATACAAATGTACTAATCAATGGTTTAGAAAACGTACTTGCAATATCGACTGATACCTTTTATTCGAAATATGATATCTCAAATGCTAGTGCATATTTACAGTCCGTAGAATCTTCTGTTCTGGAGTACCAAAACTTAGCTATACAAAATGAGAATCTTAATCTTCAAGATGTTAGCAACAATTTATCAACGATATTTAGCTTGATTAATGAATTAGATAACTTATTAACATACCGCATATTGATTTCAGAAATTTTAATTTATGATGATATTTTAGATATAGACGAAACTACACAAGTTGATGTATTAACCACATCTTTATCAGAGATAACAGCAACTAGTAAGCGTAACTATGCAGAACTACCAATAATAGAAGAAATGAATAATCACAGAAATTTGGTAAATACTGCGATAATAACTGCTGAAGACCTTCACGGAAGACTTTTAGCAGCTTTAAGAAATGCCGAATATGATGTAGTTAAATCAATTAGCAATGCTTTACTGCTAAATAAAGAAACAGAAATTGCTGCTTTTGAAAATTCACTCAATATTTTTAAAAATAATAAATTAATTTTTTATTCAAATATTGAAAAACTTGATTAATTGAATTCAGCAACTTCTTTTTCAAAATCTGAAGCGTCAGAGAATTCTTTATATACTGAGGCAAACCTTACGTAAGCAACCTCATTTATATCTTTTAGGTGTTTAAGCACAGTTTCGCCGATAAATTCTGATTGAACTTTATTTCCTTGTTCTTTTATTTCGTTGTGAATAGCTTCAACAAGTGCTTTTAATTTTTTTTCGCTTAGTTCTTGACCACCAAAAGCATTCTGAACTCCCTGATAAAGCTTTTCGAGATTAAACTCTTCACGATTCCCGTTCCTTTTTTTAACTATGATGCCGATTGATGCCTTTTCGTATGTAGTAAATCTGAGATTACAAGCAGAGCAGTTCCTTCTTCTGCGTATTGAGGTACCTTCACTATTTTTACGTGAATCAACTACTGAAGTTTCTTCTAATTGGCAAAATGGACATACCATATATAGTATATTATAAAGATTTTTCATGAAATAAGCAATAAATCTATGGAATTTTAATTATTTGATCAACAGAGAGTGTTGATTCTGCAAGATTATTCACTTTTTTAACCTCAAAAATAAACTTATTAATATTATCTACATTTAATTTGTAGCCAATATTCCATAAATTATCTCCTTTAACGACTTTGTAAGAGGTTTCATTTGAAATAGCAACTTGTTGATTATTGTTAATTAAAAATGGGGTCGAAATATAAGAAAAAACCACTACAAAAGTTAACAGATACAATACATTTTTAAAATTATTCATAATTTAAGATTAGAAACTTGCAGTGACAGTTTTTTTATTAGAACATATGTGCTATAATGAAATATGAGCAATAAAGCACAAGAGATTTTAGAATTCATAAACTTCACCTTAAAAAATGATGGTTATTCACCATCTGTTAGAGAAATTTGTGAAGCAGTCAATCTGAAATCAACTAGCACAGTTCAATACCATCTAAATAAACTTGAAAAAAAGGGTGTTATAAATAAATCAGACGGAAAATCGAGATCTCTGCATTTAAATAATTCAATAAGTGAATTCAGAAGTGTTCCGATTGTGGGTGAAATAGCTGCTGGATTACCGCTTAGTGCAGAAGAGAATCAAATTGGAGAACTCCCCTATCCAGAAAGTAATTTCAATGATTCTTTAATAGCATTAAAAGTAAATGGTGACTCAATGATTGATGCAGGTATACATGATGGAGACTTAGTAGTTGTAGACAAATCAAAAAAACCCCTTGATGGAGATATTGGTGCATTTTTAGTATATGACACAGAGGCGACAGTTAAATATATAGATACCATAAGAAATAAACAATATTTAATACCAGCTAACAAAAACTATGAAAACATTGAGATAAGTGAAAATATTAGTACTGTAGGCAAAGTCGTATCTTTATTTAGAGATATGTAACTGTTCCACTTAAAAAGAATTCTTCATTTTTATATTCGAGATCCAATTCGCCCCCAGGAAACTGAATTGTTGTTGGGTTTAAAACTTTTTTTTCAGAATATGCGTAATTGAAAAGACATAACGCTCCAGAACCGCAGGCATCTGTTTCTCCAACTCCCCTTTCAAACACTCTTGTTTTTATAAAGTTATCGTTAATTATTTGGTATATTTCTACATTAACTCCATCTGGAAATGTATTAGACATAGCAACTTTCTTTGAGAAGCTTTGCAGATCAAAAGAGTCAACTTCATCAACCTCTACTAACAGGTGCGGGTTTCCTATTTCTGCTTTAATACCACTAAGTTCATCTATATAAATTGGTTTGTCCACATAGGTGGGTGTCGGTGCACTAACTTTAACGATTGAGTCTTCAATCGTTGCTATGAGAGTTCCTACAGGAGCTTGGACGGTAATCATCGACTCTGTTACTAGATCATTATCATATGCATATTTAGCAGTACATCGTACACCATTTACACATAACTCAGCAGTTGTACCATCGCTGTTAAAGTAATGCATTTTTACAGTTTGGTTATTAATTGATTCAACAAAAATTACTCCATCTACATCGTAGTCAGAATCAGCAACAAGAGAAATTATCTGAATTTCAGAAGTTGGACCAGTATATGTGGATACAATGAAGTCATTTCCTGTTCCGGACATGTATGCAAAATTACTCATGCATTAACTCTATCATTTTTTGTTTAATAAAATTTGAGTCATTTGTTGTGTGACTAACTAAAGACAATTCCTTTTTAAACCAGGTAATCTGTTTTTTTGCTAATTTATAAGTTTTTTGATTAATATTGGTTTCAATGTCTGTGTCTATATTCATGCCAATAGCCTGCATTATTGTTTTTGAAGGATTCTTTAATGATCTAAGTTCATCTGCCAAACCATCTTCAATCATGTTTTTAGTCCTTTTCTGGATATTTATTTTATAGTCTGGATTATTCCAAAATATACCTACATTATCATTTTTAATATTTAGTTTTGGAAATACATATTTTGAGTCCTCAAGAAGACTTGCTTCAATGTTTCTGATTAGTCTACGTTTATTGAGCTCAACATTTGGGAGTTCAATTTTATAAATTTCATGAAATTTTAGTAATTGTCCATAGTTCAAATGTTCAAGTTCTGCTCGAATAGTTGGATCAGTTGGTTTGAATTCGAAGTTTTTAATCATTGATGAAAAATATAATCCTGTGCCACCTACCGCCAATATGTCTTGTTCATAAGTCATTTTAGGAAAATCAATATCTATCAAATAGTTTAGATAGTCAACAACTGAGAAGTTCTGATCATGATCTGCTATATCTATTCCTAGATACTCTACTTGTGCTTGCATAACATCTGTAGGTTTAGCGCTTAAGATATCAAGGCCCTTATATACAGCCATTGAATCTAATGAAAGAATTGGAATATTACGTTCTATTGCAATCTCATGAGCAACATAAGATTTACCAGATGAGGTAACACCAGTTAAAAAATATAACAATTAAACAGGTACCGCAGTCAATGCAAAAGGAGTTGCGTCAGTTATTTTGACTTTAATATAATCTCCAATTTGGACAGTTTCTGATGAAATGTGAGTTGTTTGACCTCCATCTATTTTTCCACTAAGAAATTCATCCGTTTTCTTTGAATATTTCTCAATTAACAAATCTTGTTGTGTTCCAATGAATCTTTTGTATCGTTGATGACTTATCTCAGTTTGAAGATGTTTTAATTCCATAAAACGAGAATCAATAATAGCTTTTTCCACAAAATCATCTTTCATGTAGTTTGCTTTTGTTCCAGGCCGTGGAGAAAATTTGAACATATAAACAGCATCGAACTTGCCTTCTCTAATAACTTTAAGTGTTTCTTCAAAATCTTTATCTGTTTCACCTGGGAAACCGACAATTATATCTGTTGTAAGAGAAACGTCTGCAATGGTTTCTTTAGCTAAATAAAGTTTTTCCATATATTTTTCTTGTGTGTATCCACGTTGCATGTTTCTTAATATCTTATTACTTCCACTTTGCAAGGGCATGTGGATTTGTTTTGATACTTTAGATAGCTCATTTACGGCTTGTAAGGTGTGTTCTTTGAAATCTTTAGGATGTGGTGAGGTGAAACGTATACGTTTCAGATCTTCAACTTCATTTAATTCAGTTAATAATTCTGTGAAATATGGTTTTGAGGATCCGTTTATTTTCAAGTCTCTTCCATAAGAATTGACATTCTGACCTAACAGTGTTATTTCTTTGACACCACTAGCAACCATTGCTTTAGCTTCGTTAACGATATCAGAAGGTCTTCTACTAATTTCTGGACCTCGGACAGAAGGAACAATACAGAATGTACAACTATTGTTACATCCTATTTGAATTGTTAGCCATGCTGAAACTTCTGATTCACGAATTGATGGTGCATCAGTTGGTAGAGATTGTATCTCTTCAATAACTTCAGTTATTGGACCCCAGTCTTCAGTTTGATTTAAAAGATTGACTATATTAGTGAGGTTATGAGTTCCTATAACGACATCCACCCAAGGTGCTCTCTGTCTAACTAACTCTTTATCTTTCTGGGCAGCACAACCACCAACAAGAAGTTTTCTTTTAGGTCTTTCACCTTTCCATTTTTTAAGTTGTCCAAGTGTGCCGTACAATTTATCATCTGCATTTTCACGAATAGTGCATGTATTTACAAATAAAACATCTGCTTCATCGACAGATGAAGCTTTTTGCATTCCATCGTATTCAAACAAACCAGCAATACGTTCTGAATCGTGTTCATTCATTTGGCATCCAAATGTTTTTACAAAATAATTGAGGCCATTTCTAGATGGCTTCGCTTTTACTGTTTTCGTTAACTCAACTGTTGATTTCACAGTTAAATTATATGGATGTTTTTAAAGAATATATATATTATTTTTCTTTATTAGAAGCCTTAGCCTCTTTTGTTTCTGCAGGCTCCTCAGTTGTTTCTTCATCAGAGTCAGATTCAATCATACCAACAGCTTTGTAAACATCATTTTCTAGTTGTAATGCTAAGTCTGGATTTTCCCTTAAGTAGTTCTTAGAGTTTTCTTTACCTTGTCCAAGTTGCACCTCATCATAGGTAAACCAAGCTCCGCCTTTACGTACTATTCCGTGTTCTACACCAACATCTAATAAACTACCTTCTCTTGATATACCTTTACCAAACATAATGTCGAATTGTGCTTCTTTGAATGGTGGAGCTACTTTATTTTTAACTATTTTAGCTCTAACTCTATTACCAATCATTTCCGCACCAACTTTAAGTGTTTCTATTCTTCTAATATCTATGCGTACTGAGGCATAAAATTTTAGTGCCCTACCACCGCTGGTAGTTTCTGGAGATCCCCACATAACACCAATTTTTTCTCGAATTTGATTTATAAAAATTACGGTTGTTTGTGTTTTGTTGATTGAACCTGTTAATTTACGTAGTGCTTGGGACATTAACCGAGCTTGTAAACCAACATGGGATTGACCCATTTCGCCATCAATTTCAGCTTTTGGAACCAATGCTGCAACTGAATCAATTACAACAATGTCAACACCACCTGATTCAATAAGCATATCAGCTATTTCAAGGGCTTGTTCACCTGTGTCTGGTTGAGAAACTAGTAATTCGTCTATGTCTACTCCAAGAGCTGCTGCATAAATTGGATCAAGTGCGTGTTCAGCATCGATAAATGCAGCTACACCACCAGCTTTTTGAGCTTCAGCAGCAACGTGTAGTGATAATGTTGTCTTACCTGAGCTTTCTGGTCCGTATATCTCAACAACTCTTCCTCTAGGTATACCACCTATGCCTAAAGCTAAATCAATAGACAATGCTCCAGTTGAGATTGCTGGTATCTTCTTAATTTCAGCTGATCCAAGTTTCATCAAAGAACCTTCGCCAAATTGTTTTTCAATCTGATCGAATACTGTATCTAGTTTTTTTGCCCTGTCTTTATCCATTTTTTTCTCCTAATTAGATTAATTAATTTATATTAAAACATCTTGATAAGACATATTTTACTAGAACATTTGTTCTAATACAAGTTTTTAACAAATTTAATAAGTTCCCATAAAGCTTTATTTACTGCTCTTTGGATAATTTCTTCTCTATTTCCATTAAGTTTATGGGTAGTTGATACTAACTTATCATTATTGGAGATAGTTATAAATATCTCACCAATCCCATATTTACTTGAGGATATAGGGCCAGCCTCTCCTAATATTGTAAGATTCAGATCGCTTGCATAATCTTGTATTGCCCTTTCAGATAATACTTCTGTTACCTGGGGCCAATTTTTTAGATTAATATCATTTTCTAATAGTAATTTTTTTGCTTCATTTGTGTAGACAATAGAACTACCCTTTAAAACTTTGCTAGATCCTGGATTTTTAGTTAATCTTGCGGAAAGCTCTCCCCCAGTTACACTTTCAACAAAAGATAATGTAAGTTCCTTTTCTAAAAGAAGATTAAGGAGAATTTTAGAAATATCAATATTTTCATAAGCAATTATGTCATCTGTGAAAATATCTCTCAGATTTTGCAAAAAGGATTCTTCTTGGTCATTAGTAATAGTATTTTTATCGTATCTTAATTTGATAATCCCTTTACTAGCTAAATAAGCAATATCAATTGCTTCTGGTTTAAATTTGTTGATTTCTTGAGCTAAAGAAGATTCTGCTTGATTGTAAAATAATATAAATTGATAATTTTTTACCTTATCACTAGATTCTTTCATAAGTCTTGGTATCAATTCATCTTGAACTAATGGTATGAACTCTCTAGGTGGTCCAGGTAATATAAATATTTTTTTACTTTCTACTTCGATCAGGGAACCTGGAGCAGTTCCCTGTGTGTTTGTTAACTTTGTAGAATTCTTAGGAAGAAGCGCTTGTTTAATATTGGTCTCTGGCATCATTAGTCCCCGAGCTTGCCATCTTTTTTTCATAAACTCAACATGTGCTTCATCTAATTCGAGTTCAATATTTAGATACTCTGCAATAACCTCTCGTGTAATATCGTCTTCTGTGGGACCAAGCCCACCACAAGTTATAACAACATCACAAAGATTATATAAATATGCGAACCCAGCAATTATCTCTTCGTCAATATCTGAAACTGTTACTTCATGTGTGAGTGTGTTACCTGAATTGTATAATTCAGAACCAAGTTTTGCTAGGTTAGTGTTTACTGTGTCACCTAATAGAATTTCAGTTCCGACGGATAAGAGACCAATTTTCATAACTGTAGGATAACAATGTTTAATCCATATATAAGTAGAATTGGATCATGAAAAAATTACTTTTGATTCTTATTTTTAGTTTTTGTAATTCTTCATCTGCAACACAAGAAATTTCTGTTCAGGAAAGTGAAGACACCATCGCAGTATCTTCAACCACACTTACGTATCTAAATCAGAATGGAGAAGAGGTTATTGAAGATTTAACAAATAAAAAGACGTTAATCGTTTTCTGGGCAGACTACTGAGGAATATGTCGGGAGGAGTTGCCTCTCTTGGAAAAGAATATAGAAATACTTTCTGAAACGTACGATGTTATAGCTTTAGCTCATAGCGAGGTAGAACCTACTATGGAATGGGTGAACAATAATTTAATTGGAGATCTAAATATTGGATTTTCTACGAATGATCTTAGAGATGAACTCCAAGTTGTAGGTCAACCTATATCAATTATCTTTGATACAAATGGTGAAATTCTAAGTAGAGAATTTGGATACATACCTACGAATTAAATTAGATGCAAAAAATATAACTCGGTAAATAAGATTCGTTATTATGGGAGTAAGTTAAGCGGAGGTAAAGTGAAAAAAACATTTCTGATTCTACTTTGTCTATCTATGTTGTTAGTTGCATGTGGCGGCTCAGCAGAAGAGACTGTAGAAGAACCCGCAGCTACGGAAGAAGTTGAAACTTTAGATGCTCCAGCAACAACAGTTGCTGAAACATTAGACAAAATAGTTTTTGGTTTCGTCCCTAGTGCGGAACAAGCACAATTATTAGATAACATTCAACCTATGATGGATTTGTTAAGTGATGGTTTGGGTATTGAAGTTGAAGGCTTCGTAACAAGTGATTATTCAGGACTACTAGTTGCAATGGGATCAGGTCAAGCTGATGTTGGTGCATTTGCTACTCTAGGATATGTAACTGCTATGAATGCATTCCCTACAAGATTTGAAGCAATTGCAAAATCTGTTAGATACGGTTCAGGATCTTATCATGGAACTTGGTGGACAACAGATGCGAGTATTTGTAAATCTACACCAGTTATTGGAGCATTTGAAAATATAAACGGTGTTCCAACATTAGTTACAGGTTCAACAACTGCTTCACCAGATGTAGCAGCCTTACAAGTTGGTTGGGGTTTTGGAGATGACGGTTTAATACCTGAAGTAAGAGATGGTGTTACAACTAGTCCAGGACTTGCATGTGAAGCAGATATTTCTGTTGTAACTGGAGAAGAAGTTTTATTTGTTGAAGAAGGCTCAACATCTGGATACCTATATCCAGCATTACAATTAAAGAACATGGGAATAGATTATGTAAACGGTATAACACCTAGATTTGCAGGTTCACATGATGGTGTAATTGCAGGACTTTATAATGGTGATGCTAAGTTTGGTGTTACCTATGACGATGCAAGAAGAACATTAAGAAAAACAAATGCAGATGTTGGTGAAAAAGTTATTGCCTTTGCAATCACTGATGAAATACCAAATGATGTAATTGCGGTAAGAACAGACCTACCAGAAGATATGAAGCAAAAAATTTATGATATTTTAGCGGAATATATTGCTACTGATGAAGGTCTAGCAATTATGGATGAAATTTACGGTTGGACTGATTTAGTCCCTGCAGTAAATTCGGAATTTGATGTTGTAAGAGAAGCAGCAGAAGAATTTGGTCTATACGACGACTAATAATTAATATAAAACTAGGGTAGTATTTACTGCCCTAGTTTTTTTTTGGAAAAATTATGATTGAATTTAAAAACATAAGTGTAACTTATCCAGGTGGAGTAAAAGCACTCAATAACGTTTCATTAAATATCACTGAAGGTGATTTTGTAATAATAGTGGGTATGTCTGGGGCAGGTAAATCTACTCTTCTAAGAACTATTAACAACTTAGTAAAACCAACAGAAGGTGAAGTTATTGTAGATTCTCGAAATGTTACAAATGCTTCAAAAAAAGAAATGAAATCCATACGATCTGATATAGGTATGATATTTCAAACATTTAATTTAGTAAACAGGTCTTCTGTATTGAAAAATGTTTTAACTGGAAGGTTAAGTCAAGTCTCTACTATTCGTTCAATATTTGGTATGTGGCCACAAAAAGATAAAGATATTGCTTTTGAATCTTTAAATAAAGTTGAGATTTTAGAAAAAGCATATGTAAGAGGTTCTAACTTGTCAGGTGGACAACAACAAAGAGTTGGAATAGCAAGAGCTTTAGCACAAAAACCTAAAGTAATGTTAGCTGATGAACCCGTTGCATCATTAGACCCTATTACTTCACGTGTTGTTATGAAATATTTAAAGCAAATTAATCAAGAATTAGGAATAACAACAATTGTAAATCTTCACTTTCTTGATCTTGCTAAAGAGTTTGGTGAAAGATTAATTGGTTTAAAAGATGGCGAACTTGTATATGACGGAAAAGTAAATGACGTAAGTGACCAAGATTTTGAAAACATATATGGTAGAGCAATTAAATCTTCTGATTTACTAGGAGAAGATAATTAAATTACCTAAGAAGCCCCTTCCTTCTTTGCTAACTGTTGTAGGTTATCCTTTTACTATTGCATTCAGCATTTTTTCGTTCTTTCAAGTTGGTTTCAATCTAGAAGACTTTAAAAGAAACTTAGCTAATAGAAGGCTTGTTACTGATACTTTGTTTAATCCAAAATGGGATTGGGCAATTGAAAATGCATCTTTAGCATTAATTGAAACAATACAGATTGCAATACTAGCAAGCATTCTTGGATGCTTTATAGCTCTTCCATTATCTTTTTATGCATCTAAGGCTACTAACCAAACAACAACAACCTATTTGATATATAAATCTTTTTTAAATTTTATAAGAACTATTCCTGATTTATTTTGGGCTATGTTATTTACTGTTGCCGTTGGATTAGGTCCTTTTGCAGGAGTTTTGGCATTAATAATGTTTTCTATGGCTATTATGGGAAAATTGTTGTCAGAAACTATTGACAGTATTGACTTGGGTCCTCTAGAAGCAGCTAAAGCAAGTGGCGCAAAACATAATCAAGCAGTTTTTACTTCAGCACTTCCACAAATATTGCCAAATTTTGCGGCATATTTTTTATATATTTTCGAATTATGTATTAGGGCTTCAGTAATTCTAGGTTTAGTTGGAGCAGGAGGAGTTGGAAGGATTATAGAAACTCAGAGAATTTTCTTACGTTTTGATAGGATTTCTCCCATAATCGTTTTCATACTCGCTGCAGTGATTGTAATTGAACAATTTAGTGTTTGGCTTAGAAGAAAAATATTATGAATATACCTAAACAGCCATTTAATCAAAAATTTTTAAAATATTTAATTACTGTATTAATTGTTATTGGTTCTATATGGTCAGCATCTGGTCTCGAGATAACTCCTGATAGATTTTTAAGTGCACCAGGTAAGATTTGGATATTGGTATCTGCAATGTTTCCATTAGATTTATCACAAGAAGCAATTGATAGAATAGTTCCTAAAGTTGCGGAATCATTATTTATTGCTTGGGCAGGTACTGTAATAGGAGCTGTTTTTAGTTTTCCTGTATCTTTCTTAGCTGCAAATAATACTTCTATAAATGCTATCAGTAGAGGTACTAAACAAATATTAAATATTATTAGAGCATTTCCTGAGTTGATTCTTGCATTTGTGCTGCTTCCTGTAACTGGTTTAGGACCTTTAACAGGTACCTTGGCTGTAGGGATACATTCTATAGGGACACTAGGTAAATTATCTTCAGAAGTGATAGAAGGGATTGACGAAGGGCCATTGGAGTCAATAAAGTCCTCAGGTGGATCTAAATTAAATGAATTATTTTTTGGTGTAGTCCCTCAAGTAATGCCGACTGTAACTTCATACTGGTTGTATAGATTTGAAATAAACTTAAGAGCTTCTGCAGTATTAGGAATAGTTGGAGCTGGTGGAGTTGGCGCAGAATTAATAAACCAGCTCCGATTCAGAGATTTTCCTAGGGCTGGAACTGTTTTGGTTGTAACTATTCTAATGGTCTTAATAGTTGATAATATATCCGCTGCGATAAGAAGAAGAATAATAAAAGGTAGATCTATTAAAATTTAGTCTACTCAAACCAGCTATCGTCTTCATCATTATTATTATTTTGAACAGCTTCTGATTCTGCTTCTATGACTTCCTTATCATTTGTTACTGGTGATTCACCATCTTCTGTATCATTAACGGATACAAGATTTACAGATTCGTATTCTTCAACAGTAATTAATACCTGTCTTGCTTTAGAACCCTCTGATGGACCAACAATAGCTTGAGCTTCAAGAATATCCATCAACCTACCAGCTCTGGCAAATCCTACTCTTAATTTCCGTTGCAACATAGAAGTAGATCCCATTTGTGAGCGGACAACAAGATCTTTTGCCGCAAGTATTAAATCTTCATCCTCTCCAAAATCTTCACCACCGATTATGGTAGTCTTTTTTTGTTCTTCAATAACAGCAGGGTTGTAATCTGCATCTTTTTGGTCTTTAGCCCATGTAACAACATCTTGTATCTCTTTTTCAGTTACCCAAGCACCTTGGATTCTCTCTAGCCTTGGATTGGAAGCTGTTACTACAAGCATGTCACCGAGTCCTATAAGTTTTTCAGCTCCAGATTGATCAAGAATAACTCGTGAATCCGTTGTAGATGCAACGGAGAATGCGAGTCTTGAAGGGATGTTCGCTTTCATTACACCGGTTATCACGTCGACAGAAGGTCTCTGAGTAGCAACAACTAAATGAATACCTATTGCTCTTGCCATTTGAGCTAGACGTACAATCGCTGATTCAACTTCCCTACCAGCTACCATCATGAGGTCATTAAGCTCGTCTATAAAAACTACAATATATGGGAAACGGTCGAATTTTTCTTCATCAAGTAACCCTGCATCGAATTTTTCATGATAACCATTAATATCTCTAACCTGACTATCGGCAAGAAGATCGTAGCGTCTGTCCATTTCAGCAACTGCCCAGCTTAAAGCATCAACAGCTTTTTTCGGATTTGTAATCACTTTAGTTAATAAATGTGGAACATTATTGTATTGTCCTAGTTCAACCCTTTTTGGATCAACCATTACCATTTTGACTTCATCAGGATTTGCCCTAACCAATAAAGAAGTAACGATAGAGTTAATACAGGATGATTTACCGGCACCTGTTTGTCCAGCAATTAGCACGTGAGGTAGTTCAGATAAGTTAACAAGTCGAGCTGTACCTGATATATCTAAACCTAATCCAACAGATAAAGGATGCGCATTATTTTTAGCTTCAGGTGATTGTAAAACGTCTCCTAATGAAACAAGCTTACGTTGTCTGTTAGGAATCTCAATACCAATAGCACTTCTGCCAGGAATCGGTGCAAGTAAACGCACGTCAGGAGTTGCTAAAGCATAAGCAATATCGTGAGATAATGAAGTAACTTTAGAAACCTTTACACCTGGTGCAAGTTCTATCTCATACCTAGTAACTGTAGGTCCTGGAACTATATTTGTAAGTTCTGCCTCTACACCATGTTCTTTTAATAAATTAGTTAGATCTGTTGCAGTTTGTTGAAGAAGTTTTTTAGATGAAGATACAGATGACCCCTTTTCCAGAAGGGATACAGGAGGAAGCTTATAGGTAGTCGATTTTTTTGGCAGAGATGGTTTTTTAATATTCTTTTTATCTTCTTTGACTATAAGACTATCTTTAACTGGTTTATTAGATTTTTTAGGCTTTAGCTTTAATACATTATCTTTGATAGAGACATTTTCAACATCGTTAATTTCAGTTTGAGTGAGTATTTGATCAAAGTTTACCTTAGAAGCTTCTCTTCGCGCTTTGAAAAAAGCAACAATGAACTTAAATGTATAAGAAAATATTGCCTGTATGCCGCCAATTAAATCTTTTAGTTCAATATCAGTCATATAAAGGACAGATATTATTAATCCAAGTAAAAGAACTGCATGAGTCATTTCAACATCAATTAGGTTGTTTAATGGATACACAATGAATGCGGAAACAAAACCACCTGCTCTTTGAAGGATTTCACCACCAACACTTATTGGTAATGGTTGAGGGTGTATATAAAAATGAAAAAGAGCAGATGAAAATATCTGAACCCAAAAGGTTCCTACTAATACTTTCTGAGATTTAATAAATTCTTTATCTCTAACAAGAATTGCTGCACCATAGAGCATCAAAACAGGTAGAGCTAGTGCACCATACCCAAAACACCAAGTAAGTAGGCCATAGAATAATTCACCCATCGGGCCAGCTTTTTGAACACTAGAAAGTGCAGTAAATAATGCAACTATGAACATAAAAGATGCAACAGATTGATACGAATTAAAGAACTTTTTTAAGACACTAGAAATCGAAGAGTTAAGTGTTTTAAAGCCCTTGTTAACTTTTATTAAATTGTTTTGTTTTGACACCCGCTTACGCCCATTTACCCTTTTGCGAGTGGATGTCTTAACAGCCACAATACATTATACCACATTATCTTGTGGGTAAAGGTTTTAGATATTTATTTTGGTGTACTGATCATTAAGTTTTTTGGCTAATTCAAGAGACACATCAGTCATTGGCAATAAAGGCTTACCTACATTCTCCCATGACTCAGAAAGAAGATACTTCACTGGACCTGGACTTGGTTCCTCAAATATAGCTGCGATAAAAGGTAGCAACATCTGGTGTATTTTTTCAGCTTCAGTTTCTTTATTCTCAAGTATTAGATTGATCATTTCTTTAATTTGACGTCCTACTAAATGAGAAGCTACTGAAACAACACCTACTGCTCCGTTTTCAATAAAGTTTTTAGTTAGTGCATCATCACCGGAGTAAATAAAAACATCATCTTTAAATCTTGTTAGTTCTTCTCGAGAGAAATCAAAATTACCAACAGCATCCTTTATTGAATGTATCCCTACATCTTTAATTAGTTTTTCAATAGTATCAAGTTCTATTAAAGTTCCTGTTCTCCCTGGTATGTTGTAGGCCATGATTGGAAGCTCAGTAGTATTTTTGATAGATTCGAAATGTTTAAGAATTCCTATTTGAGATGGTTTATTGTAATACGGGGTTACAATCATGATTCCATCCATACCTATTTCTTCAGCCAACTTAGTAAAATGAATTGATTCTTTAGTGGAGTATGTGCCGGTACCAGCAATTAATTTAGATTTGTCCCCAACTGCATCTTTTGCCGTTGAGTATATGTTGAGTCTGTCTGATTCAGTAAGGTTAGGCGATTCAGCCGTCGTACCAGTTAATACAATTCCATCCGAGCCCTCTCCCACAAGTTTTTTACAAAGTCTCCAAAATGTATCTGTTTCCATTACTCCGTTGCTGTCAAAGGGAGTAATAGCTGCAGTCAATAATTGTCCGAAGTGATCCATGATTATATCTTAAACCTTTCAATCATAATATTTTCTAAACCATGATGAAATCCTTTTAACTCACTATGGACATCGAGAATATACCCTATCCCCTCAAGATAAGCTGTTCTGTTTGTTACTTTATGATCGATACTAATAGATTCATCACTTGTGCTGAATGTTACAGTCTGCTCCGCGATGTATTTGTCGCTGCGTATTGATTTGATGTTAATCTCATTAATTATATTTTCTTCGTAGTCACTTGATTCTTGAATTTCTGTGGAAGTTCTTTCTTCATGTTCTAATGATTGAGCCATGTCAACGGCAGTTCCAGATGGAGAATCTTTTTTATTATTGTGATGTCTTTCTTCAATAGAAACCTCAGGAAAATTGTTATTCAACAATCCTGAAAAAATTTTTTGAAATGATGCACCTATTGAAAAATTTGGAATAATACATATGAATTGATCATCATCAATATTACTTTTTAGTACTTCGAGTGATCTTTTATTGATTCCTGAAGATCCAACAACAAGATTAATTTTCTTTTTAGCTAGTACGGCAAGATTTTCATTAATGGAATTAGCTGGAGAGAATTCAACTAAAATATCTGCATTTATTTCATCAATGGATTTGTAGTTATGATACGTGTTGCTTTCTTTTTCTGGATCAAAGATACCAGAGATATCATATCCATCTTTGTTCTCTATAAATTCAGATAACAGTAAGCCCATTTTTCCCATACCACCTGATATAGCAATTTTCACTGTTTCATTGTTACTCATATTTATCATTCTAATTTCTTATATCCACAGTAATTAATGATAATGTTATAAATGATGAAACCTAATGATAAAAATATAGAATCTGAAATAGTCTTAGAGTTCGAGAAAATAAGACCAGCAATAACAAGACTACTCCAATCTCAAACTGGGAACAAAGAGCTGAATATTAATTTAGGTAAATCTAAAAATATCAATACTAATGAAATTATTATTAACCCGTCGATTCTTGTTAACTCGGTAACAACTTCAAAATTAGATTTTAAAGAATTAATAATTGGGACTGTTGTTCATGAAGCTATCCACTCGATGCAAGATTACAATTTTGAAATAGATAAAGATCTTAAAAAATATGTAGAAGAAACAACTGGACTATCAAATATTGAAGAGGTTTTAGAAGTTCTCGCTGGACCATTTGGCAAATATGTATTTGAAATTTTGATTCATTCCTATGAGGAGTACTATTTTGTTAAAGAATTCCAAGGTTTAAGCTCCATATTTGAAGATGTATACAAAGAATCATTTAATCAGATAAAAAATCTAAAGGCTTTTAATCAATTTCTTTCACTATTGTTTCATAACATAACCGCTTATTTGCAGGTCGACATATCGTCTTTTAATAAAAATATACAAACTTCTGTTATTGAATCAGACAAGTTGCTCTCTAAATTTACATACGATAGTAATAATTTAGAGGAAGTTATCGAGTTAACTATTCAGATTATTGACATATGTAGAGTTAACAAGCTTTTACCTGATCTTCGTGAATATAGCTTGGGTGAACAAAGGGAAATACTTGAAAGTATGGACGACAATATTGTTGATGAGTTAAATAAGGTTTTAATCCCCTCTTCTACAAATGTAACAACAGGAAACACACTGGAGAAGTTTCTTGGTGAAAAAGGTAAGCAGTCTGATGACGAAAAACTTAATTTTATGGATGACCACGTTTCTAAAATTGGTAGTTCGGAAACTGTTTATTTACCAAATGGAAAAGTTTCAAAACTAGTTAACACGAATCTACCTCACACTTTTAACAACTTGTATGCATCAGGAATAAAGACATATAATAACCTACTTCAGGAGTGGAACTTACCCGTACATGAAGTTACAAATAAAATTAAACCATACTTCATCCATAATCAGAAAAGACAAAGGATTAGTGGATACGATCAAGGTGATCTTTCTCCACATGTACCCTTGTTATTAGCTTCTGGCAGATATGAGAGAATGTTCGAGCAGAAACAAAGATTATCCAATAAGTCCTACGCAGTATCTTTATTAATCGATGGAAGTGGTTCTATGTTGGAGAAAAAGAAAGGAGAAGTATACCCTTGGTCTCTATCTGCAGCTCTGATTGGTGCCAACTACCTATCGCAAATTTGTCATGAACTTAATGTTGATTTTGAAGTTGCAATATTTAACAGAGCATTCTTGGCGAATGAAAATGAAAATGAAGAAATGTACTTAAAAAGAAAGATGGCAGTTTCTTCAATGTTGAATACTAATTATGGATCAAATGCTGAATTTTATTTCAACACGACAAATCATTACTTCGTTAAAAGATATGAGGACTCGTGGAAAAACCAGTATGAAAAATTTATTGGGTTGATTGAGTTTTCAAGGAATTTAAGGTCTTCTCTTGATGCATTAACGTCTACAGATGAACATCCACCTGCAAGTATGTTTGAGCGTGGTACAAATGTTGATGAAAGGAATATCATGTTCTCAACAAAAAGACTGTTAGAACATGGATCAAATACTAAATTATTAGCAGTATTGTCCGATGGCATGACAAGAGGGTCTCTTTCAGATTTAAAAAGTTCTATCGATTACTCAAGTAGATTTGGCATAGATGTTATTGGAATAGGTATTGGAGATAGGGGTACCTGGAAAGAATATCAAAATAGAACACAAATTAGTAGACCAGAAGAACTTATCCATTCAATAGTAAACATAACAAAGGATATACTTATAAGAAACGTTAAAGAATCATCAGGAGCAGCATAAATGGCTAAACAACTTTTTAAAGATCCGAATGGAAAAGACAATGTTTCAATTGAGGAATGTGTCCTTGATAAAAAAATTGAAGATTTTAAATCCAGATCAGAAAGAATTCCAAGTGTAGATGAAAACTATGTAGATCTAGGTACGCAATATAAACTGGCGAAAATAATTAAAAGCAAGAAGGAAACTTTTGATAACGAAATACCAATTCATATTGCGCTAAAAGGACACATGGGAACTGGTAAGGATCATGACATAGAACAATTAGCTGCAAAATTAAAATTTCCTTATTACAGGATCCCCTTATCTGGAGAAGTAAGAGATGTTACCTTATTAGGTTCTGTTCAGCTTTATGGTGATGGTATTGGTGGTACCGACAGTAAGTGGCAAGATGGAGAATTGACACGGGCGTTAAGAGGGCCATCATTTGTAAACCTGTCAGAATTAAATGCTGCAGGTCCAGAAGTTTTGTTTGCCCTCCACTCTCTCTTAGACAGACACAAAAAACTTGAATTACCGAATGGTGAAGTTATTGAATTACGTAATGACACATTTATTTTTGGAACAATGAACCCAACTAGTTTGAGAGATTATGCAGGAACACAGACATTGAATAAAGCTTTTGCAGACCGTTGGGTAATATGGGATAAACCTTTCCCAAGCAAAGAACAGTTAGAGGCCATTTTCAAAAAAAGATATCCAAACCTCCAGAGTGAATTTGTTCAATTAATTATTAAGTTATCAATTGAAATTAACAACTCTTTTGTTTCCGATGATATCAGTGTGAATATTGAAACACCTATGAGTCTCAGAACGATTGTAGAAAGAATTCCAGTTGGACTAGACCTGTATAAAAATTCTTCGGACCCTTTGATGGAGACCTGGAAAAATATGGTAATTCCACACGTAAACACTGAAGATATTGATCATTACAATACATTATGGAATACAGTGGTGAGAAGTGGTCCGAATATAAAACCTAAGCTTTAATAAACTCGACAATTGGAATATCTCTTTCTGTCCTTACTTTATATTGTTCGAAAGTTTTATAAACCTTAACTAGCTCAAACCAATAAGATTCCTGGTTGGCTACAGGAATAATGTTGTGCACAACTTTTATTCGTATATTATCGACAGTAATGTAGTTTTCATTGTCTTGAAGGTTATGAAACCATTGTGGGATCTCATCTCTACCTCCATAAGATGCTGCTACTACGTATCCTTTATTTGTTCTAGCATAGGTCAGTGGAGTTTTGCGAATCTTACCGGTAACAACTCCCCTAGTTTCAAGAAGAAGAATGTTACTACCTATAACAAAACTACCTATCTTTGAATGATTGAATTTAATGCTTTTAACATGTAGAAAAGTTATGCTCTTTACTAACCATTTAGGCCAATAATAAAAACTTTTACCAAATATACGCCAGATATTAGAATCCTTATGACTTAGATGTCATCTTTGAATTTTGGATCATATTTTTTAAAAAAGTCTTTTATTTTACTTTCTAAATCATCAGTCTCTAGTTTTGTAATTTCTTCTTTTAACCTATCAATTTGATTTTTAACTGTTGTATTTTCATTGAACAAGTCAAGGAGCGCTTTAACTACAATTACAAACGTTGCTAATTTTATAATCTTTTTCATGTCTAGATTCTACGTCAGATTAAGTTATAAATAAAGAACTTTTATTTAGCAACGCCTTTGGCTTTTTTGGAATCACAATTAGAATTAGTATGTGAAAGAAATCCTAAGTAGCCTCGTTGCTGAACAACAATTGCTAGACCAATACTTACAAAGTATTCCTGTAAGGAACTGGAATACTAAAACAACCTTTAAAAATTGGACAATTACCGAACACGTGAGCTATCTAGCAGGCTTAGAAGATCTGGCTTTTAATGCACTTAAAAAAAAGGGTACTGATTTTAATAAATTTAGAGGTCCAACCGGATTAGGTAAATTCGAAAAAAAATCTATTGCCAAAGGTAAGGATATGCGGCCCCAAGACGTCATTGAGTGGTGGAGGCTATCGAGGGCTAAGGTTGTTGAAATACTTGCAGATGCTACTCCTGGAAGGAAGATTAAATGGTGGAATAATGAGATTGACTACCTAACATTTGCAGCAACAAAACTTTCGGAAACTTGGTCACATGGTTTAGATATATACGAATGCATGAAAAAAGATTATGAAGATTCAGTCAGGATTGAACATGTTGCGCTTTATGGGTTCCTTAATATTGAAAAAATATCCAAACTCAATAAACTGAAATATGAAAATGTCAGGATAGAGTTAATCGGACCAGAGTATAGAGCTTGGCAGTTTGGTGATGAAAAATCGGAAAATACAATTAATGGTAACGCTGGCGATTGGTGTCGAGTGGTGACGGGTAGAACTGGAAAAGGATTCAAACCGACTTTGACTGCTGAGGGTGAATTTGCAAAAGAATTATTAAAAACTAATCACGTTAAAATTTAATAATGAAAATTTATGGTGTTATACACTTAAAAGGTCTTCCTGGATCAACTTCTAACGTATTATCCATTCCTGAAATTACTACACTTGCTCAAAATGACATAAATGGACTTACCGAAGGTGGTGTAGATGGCATTATTATTGAAAATTTTGGCGATGCTCCATTTGTTAAAGATAATTTATCAAAAAGATCCTTGGTAAGCTTCACGACTGTAGCTTCAAATTTAGAGCTAAATAAAAATCTTGATATCGGTATAAATGTTTTAAGAAATGATGGAATAAGTGCTTTAGCAATTGCTGAGGCTATTAATGCTAATTTTGTACGCATAAACGTACTAAATAACATTATGTATACAGATCAAGGAATAATTGAAGGTAAATCATATGACGTTTCACAGTTCAGAAATACTCTTTCGAAAGATATACAAGTTTTTGCGGATGTCTTTGTTAAGCATGCTACCCCACCTCAAGGGGCGAAAATAGAAAACCACACAAAGGAATTACTAGAAAGAGCAGGGGCTGACGTAATTATAGTTAGTGGTGACGGAACAGGTGAAGTTACAAATATTGAAGATCTAAATAGGATTAGGAATATTGTACCAAAAGGCAAACTAGCAATAGGTTCAGGATTAAATGGTGAAAATATACAAGATTTTTCTAAAATAGCCGATATTGGAATTATTGGGACTGATTTTAAAGTAGATGGGGTTCTCAACAACCCTGTTGATACCGATAGAGTTAAAGATATAATAGGTAAAACTACCTAACATATTTTAAAATATTCAATAAAAAAGGGAATTGAACACTATCATTTCTTATTAATGATGAATGCTTTGTTAAACCCCGCTTTGATGATATTCATTTCTGGAATAATTATTGGAAGTATCTTTAAAGACAAGTCTCCATCTCCTATTATTTCAAAATATCTTGGATACTATCTTTTATTGGGGTTGGGCCTAAAAGGTGGAACAAGTCTTAAAGAAACTGGATTCATTAGTGAAGTAACTAATGTTTTATCGTTAGGTGTTTTCTTTGCGCTATTAATACCGATACTTTCTTATTTATTTTTAAAAAATATACTAAACACAGATGATGCTGCTGCACTTGCAGGAACTTACGGTTCAGTAAGTGCTGTTACTTTCGTTACTGCAAACACTTATTTGCTCGCTAGTAATCAAGTTTATGATAACTACATGTCCGCAGTATTAGTAGTAATGGAGTTTCCAGCTATTTTTATGGCTTTATATTTAGTCACACATAACAGTGACGCTGAAACTAGTGGAAAAATCGAGACACTTAAAAATGCTTTTTTTGAAATTCCAAATGTAATTCTTCTTACATCGTTAGTTTTCGGTTACTTAGTAAAATTCGAAAACGAGGTACTGCTCAGCTTTATAACTAAAGATATATTTGATTGGATTCTGATAATTTTCCTTTTCGTTATGGGGTTACGAGTATCAAAAAGAATGTCTGAACTATCTGGCAAAGGAAGTAAACTGATAGCTTTTGCATTACTGACACCAATAACTGGTTCTCTTCTAGCTCTCGCTGTCTCTTCTTACTTTGGATTAACAGTTGGTAATACAACTTTACTTATGGTCTTAACAGCTAGTGCAAGTTATATTGCTGTGCCTGCAGTTGTTAAAGATGCAATCCCAAATGCTAATCCTGCAATTTATCTTGGATTGAGCCTGGGCGTAACTTTTCCATTCAATGTTATTTTTGGAATACCTTTATATAACCAACTAGCTATATATTTTTTAAGTTAAGTTTAGAGTAAATAACCGCCATCAATAGTAACTACTTCACCAGTAATCCAAGAAGCTTCCTCGCTAGATAAGAAATACATCAAATTAGAAATATCTTCAGGTGTTCCTAATTTTTTCAACGCATGTAGATCTGCAGTAGCTTGTTCATCATTTTCCCAGAGCATTTCAGAAAGTTTAGTTTTTACAACAGCAGGAGCAATTCCATTTACTCGTATGCTTGGAGCTAACTCTTTAGCTAATTGTTTTGTCATGTAGATAAGTCCCGCTTTTGAAATATTGTATGCACCCATATAAGATGCTGGTTTGATACCTCCAACAGAAGCAACATTTAAAATTGATTCCTTTAAGCCAACCTTTACAGCTGCTCTAGCCCAAAGTAGTGGTCCAAGAAGATTTACATCCCATGTTTTCTGAACTCTTGATATGTCCACATCCATTAAATAGCCACCCGAAGGGTTTGTACCTGCATTATTAATTAAGACATCTAGTGAATCGGTTTCCTTAACAATAGCTTCACATGTTTCATTTGCAGCATCTTCACTGTCTGCGTTTGCAACAAAACCTTTTAACTTACTGTGCTCACTAAGCACTGCTGCCAAGTTTTCTTCTTTTCTTGATGTAATATAAACGTTCCAATTATTTTCAGAGAATCTCAGCGCTGTTGCAAGCCCTATTCCCCTTGTTCCACCGGTTATTAATACTGTCTTTATCATTGTTCAATTATAGTAGTTATTTTCTAATCCAGTTACAGTTGTATGACTTATGAAAAATCTTGAAAAATATATACAGCTAATTACAAAAAACAGAGATTTTCAAAAGCTATTTGCAGCTAGATTAATAACACTCGGTGGTGACTGGTTACTTACCGTTCCCTTACTTGGTATTATTTATGAACTGACTCAAAATCCACTAATTACATCACTTGTACTTGTGGTGCAGAGTGCTCCTTTATTTTTTTTAGGAAGCTTTGGAGGGTATTTAGCTGATAAATATGATAGAAAAAGAATCATTGCAATTTCTGAGTTTCTATCTGGTGTAGTAGTCCTATTAATTCTTTATGCAGTGAATACGGAGAATGTAATATTCATTTTGTTTTCATTTGGCATGCTTTCGGTTGTAAGTGCTGCTTACATGCCGACATCAGATGCGGCATTACCTAATGTTGTAGAAAAAGAATTCCTAGCCGAGGCGAATGTAATATTCTTCTCGAGCTGGGGAATAATGGCTGGACTAGGCGCTGGCATAGGCGGATATTTAACTACTGTAGTTAGTAGAGATACATTATTTACAATAGATTTCCTATCATTTGTTATCTCTGCATTTATTGTGTTTTCAATCAAAAAAGACTTAAGTGAGCAGCAACACTCGAATTCAAATGAAGAGAATATAAACTTTGTTGACGGAGTAAAGTATGTGTTTTCGAGGAAGGAGATTCTCTCTTTAGTTATCACTAAAGCTACTTTCAGTATTTCAGCAAGCGGTCTATTGTCTCTTTTTACAGTTCTATCATACGAAATCTACAAAACTGGTGACTACGGAACAGGACTTATGTTTGGAGCAAGAGGGATAGGCGCATTAATAGGCCCAATTATTATTCGATATTTTTTTGGAAGTACTGATGGAAAGTTGCTCAACACAATTGGGGTAACAATCATGGCGTGGGGTCTATTTTATTTCTTCATCTCTTTCTCAGCTTCTGTCTACTTGACTGTGTTTCTATTGATATTGGGACACTCAGGTGGTGGTTCACAGTGGGCATTTTCAACTTATGGATTACAAGTTTTAACTCCAGATAATCTACGTGGAAGAATTGCTGGAATAGACTATTCACTTTATTTTTTTATGAATACAATTTCAACACTCATGATCGGGTATCTAGCAACTATCTATGGTGTATTGTTCGTATTTAAACTCTTCCCTGTTTTAGGATTTATATTTGGTTTTGTATGGTATTTATCTACAAGAAATATCTGGAGAAAATTAGAATCCTAAAATCTCTTTTTTTTGTATGCAACACACTCATATCATCTAAACTAGTTTTATAGCTTTTGAATTCCGGACAGAATTTTCAAGCTTGTAAAAGAGGGGTAGTCAAGTCACCCCTCTTTTTTTATTTACTTAACAATCGGTAAATCTTTAAGATTTGTTGTGTAGGCCCCAGACTTTCTATCTGCTCTCATTCTCCAATTCTTCTGTATCCCCTGTGCACCAAGCATCAATGCACCTGATCCGAACTGTTTGTTCACTGTGTCTAAAGATTTCATGACTGTGTCTGATTTGCTATAGTTTTCATTATCGAGAAAACTACCTTGTTCATTTTTTGCATCTGAAATATTCAAAAGCATCACTCCTATTTTCTGGTACTCATATCCTGGAAGAAATAATTTGTTTGTAAGCCTTTTTGCTTCTTTTATTATTTTTGAGGTATTGCTTGTTGGGATAGAGAAATGAGTGCTCATGCCGTTGCTGTACTGTTTGTCCCTTTCTATATGTGGACTTGTTCTTAGAAATACATACAATCCTTGCGCCCTTGAATTCTGCTGTCTTAATTTTTCACATGCCCTTGCCGTGTAGTTTGATACTGCTTCCTCTAGCTCTTGAACACGAGAGACCTTTTTCCCAAACGACTTTGATGAGATAATATTTTTTTTATTTTTAACTTCTTCTATTCCTATGCAAGATATGCCATTCAATTCATAATGAATCCTCTCCCCTACGATGCTTATTGTCTTTCTCACATGTCTTGGATTTGCTTCAGCTAAATCCTGCGCAGTCTCTACCCCGATTTTTCTTAATCTTCTACCCCATCTTGTTGAGATTCCCCATATTTCTTCTATGGGAAGTTGTTCCAATATATCTTTTTTCACGCCTAAATTTCTTATATCAAATACATCTACTGCATCTTTTTTTGCCTGCCTGTTTGCAATTTTGGCTAATGTTTTGGAAGAACCTATTCCAATAGAAACAGGTATTCCCGTCCACTGCTTTATGAGAGTTTTTATCTCTCTAGCTGTCTCCTCTAGGTCACAGTAAGCAAAACTACTTATATCTAAAAATGCTTCATCAATAGAGTAGATTTCTATTTCATTGACAAGAGATTTCAGAGAAGTCATTACCCTTGCAGACATATCTCCATAAAAAGTGTAGTTAGAGGAAAATACGTGAACATTATTTCTATTAATCAACTGTTTGTATTTAAAAAATGGAGCACCCATAGGAATACCCAAAGCTTTTGCCTCATTTGACCTAGCGATAATACATCCATCATTATTAGAAAGCACTACGATCGGTTTACCTTCTAGCTTCGGATTAAAAACACGCTCACATGAGGCATAAAAATTATTACAATCAACTAAGGCAAAAATTTTATTATTCATTCACTTACTCCTTTGAATACTGTACACTATTCTAAGAAAAAAGAAAGACATTTTTATGCCAAGAGGTGGAGCAAGAAAAGGTGCTGGAAGACCAAAAGGTCAAGGCAGGTATGGAGAAAAGACAAAGGCCGTGCGCATACCTGTTAGCAAAGTTAAATATATTTCAGAAGTAGTGAGCAGAGGTTTACATGAGGTCCCAATGTACAGTAACAAGGTTGCAGCCGGCTTCCCCTCACCTGCAGATGACTACTTAGAAGACAAAATAGATTTGAATCAATATTTGGTTAAACATCCGGCATCTACATTTTTAGTAAGAGCTTCAGGGGAATCCATGATTAATGCAGGAATATTTCCAGATGATATCTTAGTGGTAGATAGAAGCCTCAAAGCAGAAAATGGAAAAGTTGTTATCGCTGTTGTAGACAACGAGCTTACGGTCAAAAGATATAGGCAAAAAGGAAAGGCCATTCACCTTGAACCAGAAAATGATTCTTATGATCCCATAGTTGTATCTGGTGAAAGTGAAGCATTTGTTTGGGGTGTCGTTACAAATGTTATTCATAATCTGTAAAATAAAAATATGGAAATAATAAAAAATGATCCTCAAGACTTTGAAAACTTAAAACATTGGGACTACAAACCAAACTTTGTCCCAGTAAATACAGAATATGGTGATATAAATATTCACTATGTAGATGAAGGATCTAAAAATAAAAATACTGTATTACTTCTACATGGAGAGCCAACATGGGGATATTTATATAGAAATTTTATAGACCCACTTGTAAATAATGGACTGAGAGTAGTAGTTCCTGATTTACCTGGTTTTGGAAAATCAGATAAACTGTCTCAAAGAGAAGGTTACACGTATGAAAAATATGTCAGTTGGATGGATACATGGCTAAATAAACTAGATTTGAACAATATTACAATTTTTGGACAAGACTGGGGTGGCCTGATCGGTTTAAGACTTGTGGTAAATAATTTGAATAGATTTGATAATATTGTGATGTCAAATACAGGATTACCAACAGGAAAAACGCCACTAGGTGAAGCTTTTGAATCATGGAAAAATTATTCACAAACAGTTGAAAATTTTCATATTGGCGGTGTAGTTAAAGGAGGAAGTGTGAGTGAAATGTCTCAGGAGACAATAGATGCTTATAATTCTCCTTTTCCAGATGATTCTTACAAAGAAGCTGCGAGACAATTTCCATTACTAGTTCCAGATTCTGTTGATAATCCAAGCTATGAGCATAATGTAAAAGCATGGGAAGTTCTTAAACAGTGGGATAAACCATTCTTATGTGCATTTAGTGATAAAGATCATATTTTTAAAGGAGTTGAAAACTCTTTTATAAAATATGTGCCTGGTGCAAAGAATCTAAAGCACATTGAAATAAAAGATGCTGGGCATTTTTTACAAGAAGACAAGCCTGATGAATGTGTTAATGCTATTCTGACTCTATTTTAAATCGAAACACTCCCCCAAGAATTGTAACCAAGGAATTTCTGGGTTCCAGGAAGATAAATATTTTCTAGTTTTTCTATTTTAAATGAATTTTGTGTAAGTAAGCTCTCTATGTCTCTGTTTACATGACATCCTCCAGCAATTTTTGGGTAAAAAAAGTCTATACCATTTTGTATAAAAGAAACTGAAGTATCTGGAGCTAAACCATGTTCGCTAAAAATGAATCTTCCTGTTGGTTTTAATACCCTATGGATTTCTTTTAATGTCATAGACGGATTGGGAATAGAGCATAATGCGTATGTACTAACAACGGTATCTATGGAATTATCAGGCACTGATAAATTATCGGCAGACTCTATCAAAAATTCTATAGTTAAATTATGTTTTTCAGCCCTTTTTATTGCAATCTTATTGAGTTCTGTAGATGGGTCAACGCCGATAATTTTTTTTACCTTGTTTTGTTCATAATGTTTTAGATTAGAGCCTGGCCCTATGCCAATTTCAAGCACGACACCTTTTGCTTGAGGTATAATTTTTTTTCGTTGATAATCAATTGGCTTTGAGTTACATGATGAATTAATAACCTGTGGAAGAATGTTCTTATCATAAAAATTTTTATTAATTAAACGAATTAAAGGAAACAATATGAAGATAGAGATATATGATATTAAAAGGTATCTAAATTTTTTCATAAATATTTAATAAAATTTTATATAAAAATATACACTCATGTGTTAAAAATAATTATATTATTTTGAAAATTCAATTATTTCCCGCATTGGAATATGATCGATTGTAGTTTTACCATACTTAACTTGCTCTACAATTCCCTCTTTATTAACTAAAATATCAACTGGCATACCAGTAAATGCTCCACTCAAACTCTTTAAAGGATTGAATCCTTTTATAAAAATAGCCTTCATGAATCTGAAAATTCCAATTATTGAACCAACAAATACTCCAATTCCACTTTTTTGAACACTGTACTTGTCAAAATATTCTCTATTCTCATCAGCGAGGATATAAATTGATGTTTCATGTTTTGAAGATGACTTTTGAAGACTTTCAAGTGTGCAATTAAATATAGCGATAGTTTCAAATCCTTCACCAAAATTATTTTTATTATTTATTGTTTCATTGATACGTAGATGACAAAATGGACAAGAAGAGTACCTGTAAAAGGAAATTAAAGCCTTTTTACCTTGTATTTTTACTAAATCAAACTCAGTTCCATCTATATTTGGTAGCGATAGTTCTGATATTTTATCTCCAACTTTAATTTTCATATTTTATCCAATCTGTTTGTATAAAGGATATCATTATTAAGATATACGCAAATTTTTGTATATTAAATTATTGTTAACTAGTGACCACCTCTTGGTACTCCACCATACTTCATCCTAGTGTCACCCATATAAGCAACTCTTTCTTCAGTTTCAATTGTTTTACAATCTATGACTTTTCCTGTGTACAATGAATGAGTTCCAAGATCTTCTACGTTCACCTTTTGAAGTTCAAACCAAACTATAGCATTATCAAAAATAGGAATCTTGTTTTGGGTTAAGGTTATTGGTTCTTTATTTAAATAACCTTGAGAATAAACAGCTGGTTTTGAAAATTTAACAAAAACTTTTGTGTAATTTGAAGAAAAAAGATTAATAGAAAAGAAATCGTTTTTTGTCATGAGTTTATGAGTAAAACTTTTATTATCAATTCCGACAACAATAAGTAAAGGATCCATATTTATTTGGGTAATCCAACTTGCAGTCATACCGTTATACTCACCCTGACTGCTAGAGCCTATTATTGCTAAAGGACTCGGTATTTTCCAAGTAGCGACATTTAATTCTTCATCAGTGACTTTGCTCATATTAAGGCCTTGTTTGATTTTATTCTTTCTAATTGAATTTTATTAGGTTCAGAACAGCAGAACCATGTTTCTGAAAGTTTAGGAACTATTCTTTGATTGTAGTCTCCAGATTCAAGAAGATTCTGTTCGGTATGTTGTTCTATGATTTTTACTATCCCAAGATATTGTGCATACTCATCCAATGACTCATTGTGGAGGACATAAGTGAATAAATCAATTTGCAGTTTATCCATATCGGGAGACTTATACTTCCATGAATATGAAAAGGATGCTGGATCGTATTCCTGTAAGTAGTTATCAATTTCAGGATTTTTAAGTATTAAAGAGTTCTTAGGGACCAGTAATTTAATAGTAAGTTGAATTGGATCTACTGTTTCCCTAAGTTTATATTCTTCAATCAGTCTGATAATATTTGGTAAATCTTGTTTTTTTGTCCATGGGGAAAATGGCATCCAAGTAGGTCTTATGTCGATACTATTTGAAAGAGACAATTCAACAGCATTATTTAAATCAGATGATGTATGATTTTTCTTTAAAATATTAAGGACCTTATCATTAGTTGTTTCGAATGCAGAAATGACGAAAAGCATTTTAAGGTTTTTAAGTTCTTTAAAATAATCAGGATATTTTAGAATATGCTCTACTTTAATAGTTGAATCATATGTTATTTCTGGATGTTCACTATTTAGAGCTTGTAATATTTTCAAGGCATGTTTAGGTCCATTAAAGAAATCCGGATCATTAAAAGAAATATGCTTTGCACCTGCTTCTACCTGGTTAGATACGTCTTTTAAGATTTTATCTGTACCAAATGTTTTGAATGTTCCATTAAATTCAATAGGTACTGGGCAGTGGGTGCATTCATGTTTACATCCATAAGTAGTCTCTACTGAGCCTGCTATTAGATTATTTGAACCATCAACAATGTGAGAATAATCAGTAATCGAAGGGAGAACTGTTCTATCTGGCACTGAATGCTTGAAAGAGTATTCCCCATTAAGTTGAACATTTAATAAGGATTCCAAATCTTCATTGTCTAAATTTTGAATTATTTCAAAGTTATGAAATATTTCTGTGAACACTTTTGCATAGAGACCAAAAACAAATAACTTACTTGGTAACTCTTTATGACGTAAGTATTCTTCTGCAAGAACAGAAGCTGTATGCATTGAAGCATAAATACCCAGAGCATCATAATCATTTAACTTTATAGATTTTTCTTCAACAGAATAATCCACAATATCAATTTCGTTTGTACCATTATTAAGTTTTTGATACAGCTCTGAAATTATCTTTGGCTGTTTTCCAAGGTCATAAAAAGACAGGAGAAGGATTTTCAATTTATTTCTTTGATAAATTCTAATGTTGGAATATCAATTGGAAGTGATAGAGACAACTCCGTGACTTTAGAATCTTTCCAATGATTTAATTTTTCTTCAATGTCCTTTTTGGTACCAACAAGGGTTAAATCTCTAAGTAGGTCTTCAGGAAATAACTCCTCAGCTTCTTGTTTCTTACCAGATAAATATAAATTTTGGATTTCAGTAGCCATTTCTTCATATCCATACTCGCACATAAGATTGAAATAGAAATTTTTATCTTTAGCACCCATACCTCCAACATATAAAGTGTAGGTTGTTCTTGCTGGTCTTAAATACTCCTCAACCTCATGTTCTTCACATAATCTAGCAAAAACTGTAGCAACAATGTTAAATCCTTTTTCTTTGTTGGAATTTCCCGATTTCTTAAATCCTTTTTTAAGATACTCTTCAAATACTGTATCACCTTTAGTTGGTGAATACATGAATGGCAACCAACCATCAGCTACTTCAGCAGATAATTCAATATTTTTTGGTCCTATAGCCGCTAAGTAAATAGGTATATTGTTTCTTAATGGTGGCTCAATGAGTTTTAGTGGCTTGCCAAGATTTAAGGAATCAGGACCATTGTACGGAAGGTTATAAAATTCACCATCAAAACTTACCTTGTTTTCTCTCTGAAATATTTCTCTAATTATCTGTATATACTCTCTTGTTCTAGATAGTGGTTTTGTATAGGGTTGTCCATGCCACCCTTCTACAACTTGTGGACCAGATACTCCAAGTCCAAGTCTAAATCTTCCAGATGAAAGCTTATCGAGGGTTATTGCAGTCATGGCAGTCATTGCAGGAGTTCTACCTGGTATCTGCATAATTCCTGAGCCTATATTTATATTATTAGTAATTGCAGAAAAATAAGCTAGCGGAGTGACAGCATCATAACCATACGCCTCAGCAGTCCATATACATGCAAACCCCATTTCATCTAATTTTTTAATGAGTTGATCATCATCTGAAATATGAGGTCCGAAATATCCTACGTTTATGCTTAAATCCATATAATTAGAATACTATATTGCTGATTTGTAATAATTTTTATCTGTGAAAACATAATCCATAGATATATCATGATCTTCTTCGGGAATATAGTCAACTATTTGAAAATCATGACAGACTCCAATTTTTAATACTGATGGGTTTTTATATAATAATTTGTCATAATGACCACTACCCCTGCCTAATCGTGAACCTGATTTTGTGAACCCTAAACCTGGAACTATGAAAACTTCTGTATCATTTTTAATGTCTGGGTTTTGAGGCTCAAGAATTCCATTCTTTTTTTTAATCAGAGGTTCTTTATAGCTACATATTTGTAAATTTCCATGATTCATAAAAGTAGTATTTAAAATATCTATATCCTTTAATAAAGGAAGAATATTTACTTCAGATTCTATTGGAACATATGTGCATACAACATAACCCTTTATTAGTTCATTAAAAAAAGATTCTATTTTTTTAGAAAGTTCAATCTTGTAAAGATTATGGTTTGAAAGGTTACTTCTTAATATATTTTTCTGTATCATAATTTCTTTTCTGCTAATAATCAATATAGTATAAGTTAGATGTTCAAAAATAAACTCCTTACCTGGATAAACCTTTTTGTCATGGCTATATACACTATTCCAGTAGCTTATAGTATCTGGTTCATAGGTCTCTTTGCTAAATATGCCAAAGTTAAATATTACATAGCACGCAGTTGGTGCAATCCGTGGATGTGGGCTGCTAGAGCAAAACTTGATCTTATTAAAACTACTGAATATAAAACTAATCAGCCATATGTAGTTATTTCCAACCATTTATCCAATTTAGATCCAATGATGCAATTTAAATATCTTAAAATTAAATGGGTTTTTATGGCAAAGAAAGAAGTTTATAAATTACCATTTTTCAGAACAGCAGCAAAAGCATTTAATTTTATAAAAGTTGATAGAACAAACCCAAACGACAGAGTGTCTATTAATAAACAAGCAAAAATAATTTTCGAAAAGGGTTGGTCTCTTATGGTATACCCACAAGGAACAAGAGTCCCAAAAGATGATTTTAGAAAGTTCAAAAGTGGAGCATTTCATATTGCTCTGGATAATGGTGTGCCTATCTTACCAGTAGTAATTGCAGGTACAGGAGATATTTGGCCAAGAGGAAGAAAATTCATGACAAGCGGTAAGGCCATGATTAAAACATTGGAACCAATAGATATTAGTAAGTACAACAAAGACAATATTGAACAACTTGTTACCGAAACTCATAATAAGATGAAAAAAGTTTACGATGAAATGGTAAAAGCAATACAATAGCTTGATGGACATATTTTTAGCAGTTGCCTCAATTTTTCTTCTTAGGCTTCTTGATCAAACCTTAGGAACTTTAAGAATGCTATATGTAAATAAAGGTAGACCTACCTTTGGTGCAGCACTTGGATTCATAGAATCAGCAATTTGGGTTGTTGCAATTTCCCAGGTTATAAAAGATTTAGATAGTCCCTTTCTAGTAGTCGGGTATGCATTAGGTTTTGCATCAGGAACTATTGTAGGTTCATACATTGAATCTTCAATTGCGATAGGAGATGTTGTTATAAGAATCTTCTCTCCTGAAGATGAAGATAGTAAATTAGTAGCAGATGAACTTCGTTCACAAGGTTTTGGAGTTACAGTTATTAGTGGTGAAGGACGTGATGGTGAAGTTAGTATTGCATGGTGTGTAGCACCTAGAAAAAAAGCAAAACAAGTCCTTAATATTGTTTCTTCTATTAATCCAGATGCTTATATAACTACAGAGTCAACAAGTCCTATTAACCTTACTTCAAATCGTAAGTAGTTAAATTCCTTTTTCGAAGTCATCTTCAAAAGAGACTCTTTTTCTCTTTGTGGAATCATTACTTGGCTTTTCATCCCTAGGTTTATCATTACGATTCCTATTGTTAGGACGGTCATTACGACGTCTGTTGTCAGGCCTTTTAGTATCTTTTCTAGATCCACCTTTATCAACAGATTCTTCAGGAATCTCAAGATCTTCTAATAGAGATAAACTGATTTTGCCATTTTCGATAGAATCGACATGAACTTTAATCTTATCTCCAGCAGAGAGAATGTTTTCAGGATTTGAAACTCTCTTCTCTGAGTGGAATTTTGAAATATGTAAAAGTCCGTCTCTACCAGGTAAAATGTTTATAAATGCACCATAAGTAGCAATACTTACAACTTCACCATCATAATCCGTGTCTACTTCGACTGCAGGAGGATCAATTATCAGCATGACCATTTCTTTGGCTGCAGCAAGACCTTCCTCTTCAGTAGATCCTAAAGTTAAGATTCCATCATCATCAATCTCTACACTGACTCCAGTTTCTTCTTCGATTTTTCTGATGTTTTTACCTTTCGGTCCAATAACTTCACCAATTTTATCTTTTGGTAATTCAACAGTTTCTAATCTTGGAGCATTACCAGATAATTTCTCAGCAGGTGCAGAGATTGCTTCTTCCATAATATCTAAGATATGATGACGAGCATCCATTGCTTGATTAAGGGCTTTTCTGAGTACATCAGATGGTAAACCTTCAATCTTCATGTCTAGTTGTAAAGCTGTAATTACACCTCTAGTACCAGCTACCTTGAAATCCATATCACCAAGCGCATCCTCTGCTCCTAAGATGTCTGTCAATGTAACATAATTACTATCTTTTGAAATCAGACCCATTGCTATACCTGCAACATGCTCTCTAATTGGAACACCAGCAGCCATTAAAGAAAGACTTGATGCACAAACAGATGCTTGAGAAGTAGATCCATTTGAAGAAATTGCTTCACTAACAACTCTTATTGTGTATGGAAAATCAACCTTTTCAGGAATAACAGGGATCATTGCTTTTTCTGCCAATGCTCCATGTCCGATTTCTCTCCTTTTTGGTCCAAACTTCATATAAGCCTCACCTGTTGAATAAGGTGGGAAATTATAATGATGCATATATCTTTTTGAAGTTACTGTATCAACCGTATCAAGCATTTGCTCAAGTCGAGACATACCTAATGTTGTTACGTTAAGAACTTGGGTTTCACCCCTTAGGAATAAAGATGATCCATGAACCATTGGCAAAAGATTAATTTCTGCTGATATATTTCTTATATCTGTAGGTGTTCGACCATCAAGTCTTGGCCCACCAGCAATAACTCTATCTCTAACGACTGATTTTACTAATGATTTAAATGCTAGTTTGATTGGTTTAACATTATTGGCTTCCTCATTTGTGAATTCTTCTAGAGCTTGATCTTGAAGCTCTGCTTGCTTTTCACTTCTTTCAGTTCTATCAGTAATCTTCATAACATCTTCGACTTTGGTTTTAAAAGCTGCATCAAGGCTATCTTTTAATTCTTTTGTATAGTCTTCAACTACAGGCCAATCTACAACTGGAACCTCATTTTTGCTAACAAGTTCTTTTTGAGCGCTTATTAAAACTGAGATATATTCTTTGGATTTATCTATACCATCAGCAACAATATTTTCTGAAGGTGCAATGCTGCCAGCTTCTATCTTTTCAAAAGAATTACTTGTAGCTCCTGCTTCAACCATTACGATATCAACTTCATTATCATCATTTAATTTACCAGCGACAACCATATCAAATACAGAATCTTCTTGTTCGGAATTTGTTGCTTGAACAACCCATTCATCATGAATTAGAGACATTCTCACAGCACCTACAGGAGCTTCTAAAGGAACTCCGGCTAATTGCAATCCTAAAGATGCAGCGTTTAGTGCTAATATATCATATTCATGTTCATTATCCACGCTTAAAACAGTAGCTATGATTTGTGTTTCACATCTAAAAGTATCAGCGAATGATGGCCTTAAAGGTCTATCAATCAACCTACAAGCTAAGATAGCGTTTTCAGTTGCCCTACCTTCTCTTCTGAAAAAACCACCAGGAATTTTCCCTGCAGCGTACATTCTTTCTTCAACATCAACTGTTAAAGGGAAAAAGTCAATCCCCTCACGTACTGTTTTATTAGCTACAGTTGTAACAAGTACATTAGTCTCACCTGAAGTAACGACTACTGCTCCAGAAGCTTGTAATGCTAATTTCCCAGTTTCGAATTTAATTTCTTTACCACCTATTTCACAGGTGACATTAGTTACGGACATATATCCTCTTTTCTAGACAGAGGTTATTAATTGTCAGCCTTCTTTAAAAGCTCCCAATTAACAACTCTTTGTCTTTAGTTTTATTTGTTTATCTTCGAATACCTAATTTTTCAATTAAAGAACGGTATCTAGTTACATCTTGATTTTGAAGATATTGAAGTAGTCTTTTTCTTTTTCCTACTAACATAAGCAGACCTCTTCTTGTGTGATGGTCTTTTCTATGTTCTTTTAAGTGATCAGTTAAATGACTAATTCTTTCACTTAATAGAGCAATCTGAACTTCAGTTGATCCAGTATCAGTATCAGATTTACCGTATTCCTTAATTATTTTTTCTTTAGTATTCATTCGAGATAATGATAGTATCACCTAAATCTAATGTTGGAGTTAAAAGTTATTCTTTATTTTGTCCACATCTAGTTGTATTTGTGCTGTGAGATCGTCTATAGATCCAAATTTTTTCTCATCGCGTATGAATTCAATCAATTCAAAGGAAATATCCTTATCATAAATATTTTTATCAAATTCTAAAATGTGAATTTCAATCTTTGTTTCTAAATTAGCTTCTACAGTTGGGTTGATGCCGATATTTAGACACCCTAAGTAAGTTTTTTTATCTATGTGGACTCTAACTGCGTATACTCCAAACCTTGGTAATTGGGTTAAATTATGTAATTGAACATTTGCTGTTGGAAAACCAATTGAACTACCCAATTGTTTACCTAACACTACGGTGCCCGTATAAGAAATCGGTCGTCCTAAATATTTTTCAGCTTCTTTTATTTTTCCCTGAGCATAAAATAACCTAATTTTTGTAGTTGATACTTTTTCAGAGGATATCAAAAAGTCATCGAGTAATGTTACATTTTCTTCTCCGAAATAGTTAATTAAGGTATTTACATCCCCCACTCTTTGGTTTCCAAATCTAAAATCTTTACCAATTACTAATTTTTCAGTTTGGAGGTTATGTTGTAGAAATTGACAAAATTCTTGTGCATTCATTTTATTTACAGATTTGAAATCAAGAAAAATTATATTCTTAGGTAGTAATTTCTCAAAAATTGATGATCTTTGATCTTGGTCTATTAAGGGTTTTAAATCATTATTGAAATATATCTTGGGAATTTCATTAAAAGTTACAATTTGAAACATAGCATTAGAAACATCAAATGCTTTTTTGAACAAAGCTTGATGACCTAAATGTATTCCATCAAATCCACCAATTGAAGTTACTAAGGGCTCAGATTGAACACTATCCGTACTTTTAAAATTATTGTAAACCTTCATAAAAGAACTTTCTCAGGTTTATAGAACTTGTCATTAAACGGTGTATACAAAGCAGCAATATTGTCTCCGTGTTGCATAATTGTTATATCCTTATTCTCAAATAAATTTGCGTCAAGAAGTTCTCCATGAACAATTTTTTCACAAGTTAAATCGTCTATTTCCACTATAGGCAAATCTAATACCTTACTCCAGTGGATACAAGATGGTTCTTCAGCTTTATCTAATTTTTCTATGTCATCTATGTATTCAGGATAATCCAGACTTAGTTTCCCAATGTTGGTTCTTAGAATTTCTGTAACAACTGCTGTAGTGTTGATTTTGGTAGCTAGATCTAGAATTAAGGACCTTATATAAGTTCCCTTACTTACGGTAATAAGAAATTCAGCTCTTGGTCCATCTAGATTCAACAATATAAATTTTGAAATATTAATTTCTCGGTCAGGTAGTACAACGTCTTTTCCTTGTCTTGCATAATTGTAAAGTCGCTTACCTTTTACTTTAACTGCTGAGTACATAGGAGGTTTCTGCATAGTAGTTCCCAGAAAAGTATTCATAAGGGATTCAATTTCAAATGAAGGATTACTAAGATCAATATCTTCATTTTTAATAACTTCAGTGTCAGTATCAATAGAATCGGAAGAATGCCCAAATAGTGCAGATACTTGATATGTTTTATCGGTTTCTTTTGTGTAGTTAAACAACTTAGTGTATTTATCAGTAGCCAAGAGCATTAGCCCTTCTGCATTTGGGTCCAATGTTCCTGCGTGACCAACTTTGTTAAATCTATATAGATATTTAAATTTAGAACATAGATCTTGGGAAGTCCAAGTTTTGGGTTTATTAATTAGATAAAAATTAGATCTGTTTTCGGATTTCATTTTTAATATTTAAGATAATATCATCTACAGTTGAATCTGAAGAAAATCCACTTGCTGCCTTGTGACCGCCTCCATTAAAAAATGACGCTAATTGCTGTACGTTAAATTCTGTTCTTGAACGTAAACTTCCCTTAAATGAACCATCAATTTGCTCTTTAAGGAGTAATGCTATTTCTGATTCCTTAGCAAGCCTCACTACATCAATAAGTGAATCTGTTTCTGCTGGTGTAGTATTGAACTTTTCATAATCTTCCTGGTAAACGACAGAGTAAATAAACTTTAAATCAGTGTCTAAAATTAAACGATTGATTATTTCGCTTTGTAACTTGAGTGCATTTAGCTCAATAGAACCATATATATTTTCACTAATCAGACTCAACTGTGACCCTCTATCCATAAGGTCAGAAGCGATAGCAAAGACTTCAGCATTTGTATTAGAGTATTGGAATCTTCCGGTATCTGTAATCAAACCAGTCATTAAACAGTCTGCAATTTCTTTAGATATAGGCAATTCTTCTTCTTTGAATATCCTGTATAAAACTTGAGTAGTACTTGCAGCTTTTGGATCAATAATCTGTATATCTCCAAATGTAGGATCTATATGATGATCCACAACAACAACTTTACTTGAATTTAATACTATTTCCTCTAAATCTCCAAGCCGTGATGAATTACCACAATCAAACACAAATACTGTATCAAAAGAATCCACTTGAGGAGTGGTAATAAGATCATAAGGAAGATGGTTTAGGTTACTTGGAAGATCACCTGTGATATCGAATGATACGGTAGAATCTATCTGCATCGAGTCGAGTAACAATTTCAGAGCAAGGGCAGAACCAATAGCGTCTCCATCAGGATTTACATGCCCTGTTATTAATATAGGTAAATTGATAAAGTTGTCTTTGAATTTACTTTTCATTAATTTTATATATTAATTCATTGATTTTATCGGCATTGTCAAAACTAAAGTCAATTTCAAATTGTATTCTAGGTATAAATTTTGTAGTTAGTTGTCTTCCGAGTTCTTTTTGAATTTTAACTCTATTTTTATCCAAAGCTTTTGATAAAGTACCTTTTGCATTCTCTAAAGAAGAAACATATATTGTACACCTCTTTAAATCAGGTGAAGTTGAAACATGAGTCACCGTAGCTTTGTTTAAATTCGGATTCGAACTTCTAAGAAATTCTTGAGCAATTATTTGATGAATTTGTGGATTAATCCTATTTATTCTTCCACCTCTAGTTTGTTTTTTCATCATAATTATTTTATTTCAACTTCACCAAGAATTTCGATTACATCGCCCTCTTTAATGTCTTTGTAATCAGTTAAACCAATACCACACTCGAGTCCTTCAAGAACTCTCTCTACATTGTCTTTAAACCTTCTTAAGGAAGTAACAGTTCCTTCATATATTACAACACCATCTCTTAGTAATCTTGCTTTACTGTCTATCTCTACTCGTCCTTCAGTAACAATTGAACCGGCAACCACACCAACTTTTGGAGCTCTGAAGGTTGTTCTAACATCAACCATACCTATCACAGCTTCTTCAGTCTTAATTGTCATTTCTCCCTGTAGAGCTTCGGTAATATCATCTAATAATTCATAGATAATTTGATAAGTTCTTACATCGATTCCCTTACTTTGTGCCATATTCCTAGCTTGACTATCAGGTCTAACATTAAAGCCTACAATTAAAGAACTTGTCGCACCCGCTAAATCTACATCAGAAAGAACAATTCCTCCTACAGCAGAATGTACAATTTCTATTTTTACTTCATCACTGGAAAGCTTCAACAATCCATCTTTTATTGCTTCTACTGAGCCATTTGTGTCAGCTTTAAGAATGATATTAATTGTATTCAGTTCTCCTTCTTGTAACAGTTGCATCATTTCAGATACTCTGGACTGAACTGTATAAGCAGAACTATCGAAATCTTTGAGTAGAGTTTTATTTTCTTCAGCTTTAGCTTTGGCCTCTTTTTGATTTTTCACTGCTACAAACTGATCGCCAGAATTAGGTGATTCATCCCATCCAATAATATCAACAGGTGACCCAGGTATAACATTTTTTAATGTTTTATTAGTGTGATCAAACATGGATTTAACCCTACAAAATGCACCGCCAGCGTAAAGAAAATCACCCTGATTAAGGGTACCTCTAGTGACAACGACAGTTGCAACATTACCTTTACCAACTTCCATCCTGGATTCAATAATGTAGCCAGAAGCATTTGTATTGGGATTTGCTTTCAATTCTTCAATTTCAGCAACTAGTGAAAGCGTCTCTAATAAATCGTCAACTCCATCCCCTTTAAGTGCTGAAACCTCTACAACGGGTGTATCTCCACCAAGATCTTCAGCAATTATCTCATACTTTGTTAAGTCTGCTTTAACTAAAGCTGGATTGGCATCAGGTAAGTCGCATTTATTTACAGCTACGACTATTGGGACACCGGCTGCTTTTGAATGATTTATTGCTTCAATTGTTTGTGGCATAATTCCATCGTCTGCTGCTACTACTAATACAACAATATCAGTAACGTTTGCTCCCCTAGCCCTCATTTGTGTAAATGCTTCATGACCAGGAGTATCAATAAATGTGATACCTAAATCACCAGTGTCAACTTTATATGCTCCGACATGTTGAGTAATACCACCTGCTTCACCATCGGCGACTTTTTCATTTCTAATATAGTCGAGCAAACTTGTTTTACCATGGTCAACATGACCCATCACAGTAATAATCGGAGAACGCACGGCAAGATTTACATCTTCATCATCAAATTCTTGTAGATCTAAAATTTCAGATCTTTTTACTTCAACTCTTTCAACGATCTCAGGGATTAAATCATATTTTTCTAACAGCTTTTCAATTTCAGAATCTTGAAGTGGTGAATTCATAGACTGCATTATTCCAAGTGACATTAAATCACCAACAATTTGAGTTGCCTCAATATTTACAAGTGGAGAAAGCTCCTCCGGTGTTGCACCAGAAGATACTTCAATAATTTGAATATCTACTTCTTCTACAGGCATTAACTCAGCATCATCAAGAGTTTCAGTTTCTGAGTCTACTTCTATTGATTCATCTACAGTATTTGATATCTCTACCTCGTCATTGTTAGTACTTTTAGTTACAGAATTTTTTTCATTGAAAGCTAAAACAACTAGTTCTTCCTCTTCGGGTGTTAAACCAGAAGATGCTGTTTTTACTTCAATACCTAGTTCTTTTGATAGAAAAAGTATATCTGCAGATGCTACATCTAATTCTTTTGCAATTTGATGAATACGTTTTTTAGCCATTATTCTTCCTCTTGCTTAGATTCTTCCTGTACCTCTTCAACTACTGGTGAATCTCCTAATCCTTCAATATCTATCTTATAGCCTGTTAATTTAGCTGCGAGACGTGCATTTTGACCCTCTTTGCCAATTGCTAGTGATAATTGATTATCCTTTACAGTGACTTTGGCACTTTTTGTATGTTCATCAATATCAACTAGTTCAATATCAGCGGGTCCTAGAGCCTCAATAATGAAACGGACTTTGTCCTCTCTCCACTCAACAACGTCAAGTTTTTCTCCCTTGAGTTCGTTAACTATTTGTCTAACTCTAGATCCTCTTGAACCTACACATGCACCTTTAGGATCTACATTCGGATCATTTGAAAATACAGCAATTTTTGTTCTACTACCAGCTTCACGAGCAATTGCACGAAGCTCTATGGTTCCATCATTCAGTTCAGGAACTTCTAGTTCTAACATTTTTTGAATAAATTCTGGTCTATTTCTGCTGATAATAATCGGTATACCCTTAGCATCTTCACGTACTTCAGTTATTAGTGCTTTGATTCTGTTACCTCTTTCGAGTCTTTCAAAAGGTATCCTTTCGCTTGATGGAATTACAGCTTCAGCATCTTGTAAATCAATTATTGTTTGATTGAATCTTGAATCAAACTGTGTAACGATACCGGTTATTAACTCACCTTCTCTACCAATGTAAGCTTCAAGTACAGTTGCTCTTTTTGCATCTCTGACTTTAGTTGTCATCATTTGTTTGAATGATTGTGCTGCAATACGGCCGAAGTCATTATCACTAATATCAGCTTCCCATTCTTTAAGAACGTTTCCTTCATTATCTAATTCTTGGGCGTAAACAGTGACTTCTCCACTATCTGGATCTAGGGTTACCCTAGCTTCTTCTGCTGCTCCTTCAATTCTCATATATGCAGATCTAAAAGCTGAGACAAGAGCCTCGTACATACTGTCAACAGTTACACCTTTATCTAGAGCCAAAGACTCAATTGCCTGTTTAATATCTCCGCCTAATTTCATAATTTACCTCTACTATTTAACTTTCTGTTTAAATTTGTCATATTGTACTTTTGCTTTCTTAACATTGTTTAAATCTATATTTATTATTAAATCATTATTTTGAAGGAGTTCTGCGGTATTTGATTTGAAATTAGTTAATTCGCCCTCGAATGTGTATACATCATTTATTGGAGTAAAAAGTTTGAGTTTAATAACCTCACCAATAGCTAGCTCATAGTGTCTTTCAGTTTTTAAAGAACGTTCAATACCTGGTGTAGATACAACTAATTCGTAATCGCCTTTAAATAAATTAAAATCTTCTAGATGTCTTTGTAATTGATAATTCAGTCTTGAAATTGTGTTGTAATCAATTAATTCTTCAGAAAATACATATATTTCAATTTTGTCAATAGTTGGGTAATTAACAATGTTTATATCATATAATTCGAGATTTTCTTGACTTAAAAATTCAATAACGGAATTTTCGATGTCGAATTCAGTGTACTCCATCTTTCCTCCGTTCATAAAAAAAGTGGGTTATGACACCCACTAAATGCAGCTAAATTGTCTACTCTATTTTAACAAATTGTGAAATAAAGAGAAAGGAGTTTTTAATATGATTTAGAGAAGATAGCGAATTTGCCTTGAATTTCTGGTTTATTTACAGAAAACATTTCACCGGTATGTTCCAACGGATAACAGCGAATCGTAGCTTTAGTCTGTTCTTTAACATGTAGTTCATCTTCCTTACTCTCAGACCAGTAACATGATACAAATCCATCACTATCTTGAAGTTGTTTCAATAGTTCGTCCATGCTTTCAGCGTGTGAAGTATTGTCAGTAAGAAATTGTTCACTGACCTTCAACATTTCATTTTGTATGGTATCTAACAAACTAGTAATTTCAGTATCTAATGTATTTATAGGTATTGATGTTTTTGAATTTTCAATGTCTCTTCTAGCAACTACAACAGAATTATTTTCAATATCTTTTGGCCCCAGTTCTAACCTTATAGGTACACCTTTTAGTTCCCATTCGTTAAATTTGAACCCAGGAGACACTTCCTCTCTATCGTCAAGATGTACTCTAAGATCAGATAACCTCTCTTTAATTTGATTAGCAAGTTTAAGTATCTTTTCAGAATCAGCATTTTTAGGAATAATCGGAATAATCACAACTTGAGTAGGGGCAATAGCTGGTGGGAGTTTAAGGCCTTGATCGTCCCCATGGGCCATGATAATCATACCAATTAATCGAGTGCTAACTCCCCAGCTTGTTTGAAAAGGATGTGCCAAATTATTATTTTCGTCAGAATATTGTATTTCGAATGCTTTAGAAAAATTTTGTCCCAATTCATGAGAGGTACCAGCTTGTAAGGCTTTTTTATCCAGCATCATTGCCTCAATCGAATATGTAACTTTTGCGCCAGCAAACTTTTCAATTTCTGATTTTGTACCTTTTATAACTTTTACAGCAGCAATTTTTTCTGTGAATTCTTCATATATGTCTAGCATTTGTAGAGCTTCTTTTGTTGCTTCATCTTTAGTCTGATGGGCAGTGTGACCTTCTTGCCATAAAAATTCAGATGTACGTAAAAACAACCTTGTTCTCATCTCCCATCTAACAACATTTGCCCACTGGTTTATGAGCATCGGAAGGTCTCTGTGGCTTTTAATCCACTTTGAAAACATATGATTAACTATAGTTTCAGAGGTTGGTCTCACGATTAACGGTTCTTCTAGTTTTTTTCCACCTGCATGTGTTACTGTTGCTAGTTCTGGAGAGAAACCTTCTACATGTTCAGCTTCTTTCTCAATAAATGATTTCGGTATAAATAATGGAAAATAAGCATTCTGATGCCCAGTATCTTTGAACCTTTTATCGAGATAAGATTGGATGTTTTCCCAGAGTGCATATCCATACGGTCTTATAACCATTGTTCCTTTCACAGGAGAATAATCAGCTAACTGAGCTTCTTGAATTATATCTGTGTACCATTGATTAAAATCTTCTGACATTGGAGTTAGCTTTTTTACCATGTTTATATCTTAAATGTTTTATTTAGGTTTATCTTGATTTGAAGTAATCTCAATGACAGATTTAGTTCTTTCCTCGAAGTTATTGATATCACCTTGTATTCCCATTAGTTCTTCAGCATCTTGTTGAGCTAATAATGCTGCGTCTTTATCTGCAGCGGCCAACCGAGCTTCTATGCCCTCTTCTGCGAGCAATCTGCCTTCTTCGAGAAGAGCTGATACCATATCTTTTTCATCAACCACTTTTACAACCTCACCTTTAATAAATAAATGACCTCTTTTTTTACCAGCAGCTATACCTATATCCGCAGACCTAGCTTCGCCAGGTCCATTTACGACACAACCCATAACTGCTACTTGTATAGACAAACCTTCATTTTCTAAAGCTGCTTGTGCTTCTGATGCGACTTTAATAACGTCTACTTCGGCTCTCCCGCAACTTGGACAAGCAATGAGATCAAGTGATTTACGTTCTCGTAATCCAAGATACTCTAATAGTTGACGGCCATGTTTAGCTTCTTCAATTGGATCAGTAGTTAAAGACATCCTAATAGTATCACCAATACCTTCGGATAGAAGTGTGGCGATTCCAGCTGTAGATTTTATCAAACCCCCAGGCAGTGGTCCTGCTTCTGTTACACCTAGGTGAAGGGGATAATCAACTTTTTCTGCTAAAAGTCTATACGAATCAATCATAAGTGGAACATTTGAATGTTTTACTGATATTTTAATGTTAAAAAAGTTTACTTCTTCTAAATATTTTACTTCATTTAAAGCTGACTCAACTAATGCCTCCGGAGTAGCATCGCCAAACTTTTCTAATAAATCTTTATCTAAAGATCCTGCATTCACACCAATTCTTATTGGTATATCTGCACTTAAACATTCTTTAGCAATTTGTTTTATCTGATCTTCGTTACGAATATTACCTGGGTTGAGCCTTAGTCCCTGCACCCCAGCCTCGATTGCGGCTAAAGCCAATTTGTACTGAAAATGTATATCAGCGACTATTGGCACTGGGCTACGAGTGCAGATCTTAACCAGTGACTCAGCTGCTTCAATTTCATTACACGTGACCCTTACTATATCTGCACCATTTGCTGCAAGTGCATATATTTGTTCAAGAGTTTTATCTGTGTTTCTAGTCTTAGTTGTTGTCATAGACTGAACGGATACTTCTGAGTTAGAACCAATACCTACATTGCCTAGAACTAATTGTCTGGTTTTTCTACGTGAATATGTCATAATCTAATTGGCTGAGTTATATCTAAATAAAATGCCGTAATACCAAGAAAAATAAATACTCCTACAACTAATGCAGCTATAGGATACAGTTTCTTATCTGATACCTTTTTTCCAGTGACACCTTCAACAATAGCCAATACTACCCTTCCTCCATCTAGAGGGATAAAGGGAAGTGCATTAAACACTGCAAGAAATATATTTACAAAAGCTAGAAGACTAAAAAGATTTACATAACTATCTTCAGCAATTTGGTTACCTGCTTGTGCGAGTCCTATTGGACTTAAAGGCCTGACTTCATCAGGAATAGTTTGACCACTATAGGTGCCAAGTAAGGTTTTAATATTTTCAGGACTAAATAAAGTAATAATTCCATCAACTGCAGCAATTGTCATTTGAAGTTCGAGAATAGTTGTACTTTTGAAAGCAGTTATAAGACCAATTTTTTCATTTTCTATAGTTGGAGTAACACCAAGATAACCAACCTGTTGAGTGTTTATAGTTCGAGATTCTAAGGTTGTATCAGATTCGATCATATTTCCATTTCTTAGAAAACTAATTGAAACTTCTTTACCAGGATTTTCTTCTATCAGTGCGACGAGTTCATCCCAGGTTTGTACATTTGTATTGGAAAACATCACAATTGTGTCTCCTGGTATAAGTCCTGCTGCAACAGATGGGGAATTGACATTTCCTTGAACAGAGTCTCCAGTATTGGCTATTTCTAAGGTTGGTACATTTACACCGTTTGTTGAAAGAATTGTGAATAAAATTAGCCATGCTGTAATAAAATTGACAACAATTCCAGAAATAGCAATATAAAATTTGGTTGTCCATTTAGCATTATGAAACAATTCAGAAGAAGCATAACCCGTTGTATCCTCTGATTCGTCCATTCCAGGAATTTTTACGTATCCACCAAGGGGAATCGCTTTAAGTCCATATTCAGTATTTCCCTTTTTGAATGAAAATACCTTTGGACCAAAACCAACAAAAAATTCAGATACTGCTATTTGTGATCTACGTGCTGCTATGTAATGTCCAAATTCATGTAATACAACAAAAAATGTTAGAAATAATATAGTAAGAATTCCATTCATATACTTATTATCCCACTTACGGAATTAAATAAGAAAACTGAGAAAACAATAGTAAGACAGGAAAAGATAATAAATATGAATCAACTCGATCTAATAATCCCCCATGACCAGGTAATAAAGAACTTGAATCTTTAACGCTCAATGTCCTTTTAATTTTAGAAACAAATAAATCACCCAATACTCCAAAACCAATAAAAATCAAACTTATGACTAAAGCACGTAAAGAAGTTGTTTCTGTATTGAAAATCAGATTTAGAAACATAGCTAAAGTTCCTGAAACAAGTCCTGCTATTAGGCCTTCTACAGTTTTATTTGGAGAAATATGTTCAATCAGTTTCTTTTTACCAAACCTGCGACCAACTTCATAGGCTAAAGTGTCGGATAAAGATATAGAAATAATTGCGAAATAAGTGAATAAAAGCGTACTGCTTTTGAGTACGTAAACTATGGAAGTGATACCCAGACTAAACCATATGTGATAAATAAATACACTTCCAAACTTTTCATAAATTCCATATGATATAAATGAACCTGTATAAACAATTAAACCAATAGGGAATATAAAAAAAGATACATAAATAAGAGATATATTAAAAAAATATACTATCAACATTGGTGCTATTGAGGAATAGAGTAAAAATGGATAAGGAATAATAATACCGTAATCAAACATATCAAACCATTCTTTTGCTGCAATGAAAACTGCAAATATTAAAAGCAAAAATGCTGCATTTTTATTTGTAAAAAATATAGTGAGTACGATTAATAAGGCAACTGCTGTAAATAATCTTGGGTTAGAACTTAATGATGAATTTGATTCATCTTGTTGGTTATTATTATCTTCAATAGGAAGTTCAACAACACCTGGCCAAAAAGTACCGTCATCCTCAGATGAAAAATTTGTTCTATACTTCGAGAAGTTCATTTTGTTTAACTGAAAGTAGTTCATCAACTTTTTTGACATACTTATCAGTTAGCTCTTGAATTTGAGTCTCAAATCTTTTTACATCATCTGCGGACATATCATCTTTTACTTTATTAAGTTCATCAATCCCTGTTCTTCTATGAGAACGTATAGAAATCTTTGAGTCTTCTGTAAATTTTGAAGCGACTTTAGTCAATTCTTTACGCCTCTCTTCTGAAAGTGAAGGTATTGGAATACGGATAACGTCCCCATCAGTTGCAGGATTTAAGCCAATATCAGAGTTTTGTATAGCTTTTTCAATTTCATCAAAGGACCCTTTATCAAAAGGTTGTATAAGTAATAACTTAGGATCGGGAACACTTATTGAAGCAAGCTGTTGCAATGGTGTTTTGGTGCCATAGTAATCAACTTGAATATTTGTAACTAAAGCTGGATTAGCTCGTCCTGTTCTAATTTTTGTAAATTCTTCAATAAGATGATTTACAGAATTTTTCATGTTACTTTCAACATCAGTGATTATTGCTTGTGTCATAACTAATTAATTAATGTCCCTAATTCATTGCCAGTCAAAACATTGTAAATATTATTGTTTTGAGTTCCATCAAAAACGCGGATTGGCATTTTATTTTCTTCGCACAAGGTAATTGCTGTTAAATCCATAACTCCTAGTTTTTTACTGATTACATCTTTATAAGAAATTTGACTGTAAAGTTCTGCATTTTCATTTATTTCTGGGTCAGATGAATAAACCCCTTCAACCCTCGTTGACTTCAGAACAATGTCTGCATCTATTTCTGCGGCACGAAGTGATGCTGCAGTATCTGTAGTGAAGTAAGGATTTCCTGTACCAGCTGCAAATATAACAATTCTTCCTTTTTCAAGGTGCCTAATTGCTTTTAACCGGATATAAGGTTCAGCAACGGCTGTCATTGTTATTGCAGATTGAACTCGTGTTTGTGTTCCATTTTTATCTAGAGCATCTTTTAAAGCTACAGCGTTAATAACAGTAGCTAACATACCCATATAGTCTGCGTTAGCTTGAGCCATACCTTTTGCAGATTCCTGAACACCTCTAAAAAAATTTCCACCACCAACGACGACTGCAATCTGTATGCCCTCTTCGTTAGCTTTAGAAATCTGATTAGCGATATTGGTTAATATGTTTGGTGAAATACCAAAGTTTGTTTCAGAATCAGCGAATGACTCACCAGAGAGTTTTAAAAGGACTCTCTTTGACATTTAGGAACCTACTTCTACCCTAGAAAATTGCTTTATAAAGATTTTTTCTCCAAGTTTTCCAGACATCTCTTCTATCATAGTGCTAACTTTTCCGTCATATATCTCAGGATTACAAAATATTTGCTCATTCAAGACTGTATCTTTATAGAACGAAATGATACGACCTTCAACAATCTTTTCAATTACTTCAGTTGGTTTACCCTCATTTTCTGATTGTTTAACAATAATATCTTTTTCTTCAGCTAATTTAGTTTCTGGAATATCTTCTATATTTAGATAATTGGGTTTCATCGCAGCAATATGCATTGCAATTTGTTTTGCAGATTCTTTAAATTCTTCAGACTTAGCAACAAAATCAGTTTCACAAGCTAGTTCAACTAGAACACCAGACACAGCTCTATCTTGTTGGTAATGTATATAGTCACCAATAGTTCCCTGGTTAGCTTCTTTGTCTTCGCGTTTTTTAGAGTCAGCTAAACCTTTCTCTCTCAAGTATTTCACGGCTGCTTCAAAATCTGAATTAGTTTCCGTTAATGCTTTTTTTGCATCCATCATTCCAGCACCAGTCATATCCCTGAGTTTTTTTACATCAGTAGCTGAAATACTCATTATTCGCCTTCCTTTTCTGCTTTAATCGCTTCTAGTCCAGCACCTTTTGCGCAGGCTTCAGCTATTGCAGATGTAACTACTTCAATTGATCTTATAGCATCATCATTACCAGGTATTACAATATCAACTCCGGTAGGGTCAACATTTGAGTCAGCTAAACCTATAACAGGTATACCTAACTTGTTAGCTTCTGTGAGTGCAGTAGATTCATTCATTAAGTCCACAATAAATATTGCATCAGGAATTTTACTTAAATTTACAATTCCACCAATAGAACGAGTTAATTTTGTAACTTCTCGTCTAATTCTTAGCCTTTCTGGTTTTGGGTATGCATTTATCTCTCCAGAATCTTCTAACGAAATTAATTCTTTAAGATAAATGACTCTTTTAATAATAGTTTTAAAGTTTGTCAACATACCACCCAACCATCTATGGTTTACAAAAGGCATTCCAGCAGACTCGGCTTGTACTTGGATAACATTCTGAGCTTGTGGTTTAGTACCTACAAACAATACTTTTCCTCCATTTGCTACAATCTTTTGGACAAAATCTTCAGCTTCTGCGATAGCGTCATAAGTTATTCTTAAATCTAAGATGTGGATACCGCTTTTGTCCCCATAGATGTAATTATCCATTTTTGGGTTCCATCGTTGGGTCTGATGACCAAAATGAACTCCTGCTTCTAAGAGTTCCTTCATGTTTGTACTCATTATTCTCCTTTGGTTATTTCATCCCATGTTTATTACTTACGCGGCTTCCAAACTTACGTTCACCAAGGAAGCTTTAAGAACATGGTGTCTATTTCTTTTTAAATAATACTCATGAATAGGTTTTAATCAACCTCTTGGATGAGTTCTTTTGTATTTTTCTTTTAGTTGTTTTTTTGAAACATGAGTATAAATCTGTGTTGTGCTGGGATCAGTATGACCCAATAGTTCCTGAACAACCCTTAAATCAGCTCCACCATCTAGAAGATGTGTAGCAAATGTATGTCTGATGCTATGAGGAAAAGTACCTAGCCGCAGTTTGACAATTCTTCTTACTTCCCTATCACTAATCTTTCGACCCTGAACTCCGAGAAACACAAATTCAGCGGAATCCTTGGTGATTATATTAGCTCTACTATCTAACCACAATTGATAGTATTTATAGGCTTGTTTAGTCATTGGCAATATTCTTGTTTTATTTCCTTTTCCTAAAACTCTTATAGATTGATCACTCTTAACATCATTAATTTTTAGATTAGTAAGCTCTGAAACTCGTAATCCGGAGGAGTAAAGAATTTCAATAATAGACCTATCTCTTATTTCTTTTGATGTTGTAGTTGGTATCCCATTGAGTAAAGTATTTATGTAGCCACTAGTCATGACATTAGGAAGCTTTTTTTCAGTTTTTAGTGCTTTAATATTAGATATATCAGGAATATCAACTCCCTTAGTTTTACTACACCAGTTGAGAAAAGCTGTAATGGAGGCGATTTTTCGGTTTAATGTTGTTTTAGAATAATCCATTTTTGCTAAGCTTTGTAGGAATTTTTCTGGATTAATAGAATTATTATTATTGATGTATTTGAAATACTGAGAAATATCGGTTTTATAAGCAACTACAGTGTGATCTGAGTAATTTTTAAGATTTTTGATAACATCTAAATATTCCTTAAGAAGAACGGTCTGAATAGATGTATTATTTAGTTTCAAGTCTTTTCTCTATTTGTCTTTGAATCGCTGAAAGTATTAAAGTAATACACAAATATAAGACTGTTAAGACAAGATATGTCTCAGCAAACCTAAAAGTACTACCGGAATAAAGACGACCTCTATATGTTAAATCTTCTACTGCTAAAACAGAGAGTAAAGATGAATCTTTCATCATGGAGATAAAGTCATTACCCAGAGCCGGAAGCATATTTCTAAAAGCTTGTGGAAGAACTATGAATCTCATAACTTGTCTATCATTTAATCCGAGTGATGCTCCACCCTCTCTCTGACCTTGAGAAACAGATTCAATACCTGCACGAAAAACTTCTGCTATATATGCACCATAGAAAACTGAAAGGGCGATTATTGCACGCATTAACATAGGTACATTTCCATTATTAATATTTAGAAATTCTGCTGCATTAGCTACAAGGACAAAAGCAATAGTAAATATAAGTATTAAGACTGGAACACCACGAATAAACTCAATGTAAGTTCTAGATAAAGTACTAGCAATTTTATTATTAGAAATTCTACCAATTCCAGATATAAGACCAAGGAAAAGTGCAATTACGAACGATGCAATCGTAGAAAGAAAAGTAAGTTTTAAACCAGGAAGAATAAAAAAGAAAGCTTTGTTATATTCAGGGTCAACAATAATAATGTAAAACATCCAAGTGATGATTACGGTTAAAATTATCATCCACCAGTTTTCGGGCTTTAAGATGTTTTTAAGTTTCATTGTTTACCATATTAAAGCAATAGGCACGGAATTCCGTGCCTATTACAAATTTAAATTTTTATAAATTTAAAAGTTATACTTCACAGTCCTCAGGTAGATACTCTGCAGGAATGTTTTCATCACATTCTGCGATATCATCATAAGTAACAACAAAGTCAGGTGAGAAGAATTTAGCATTAATCTCTCCTAGTTTTCCACTATCTGTCATAGCAGCTAATCCTTGATTAACTACATCTACAAGAGGGCTTCCATTAGGAAATGCAAATCCAAGTTGTTCTGAAGTTAAATCTCCACCAACTAGTTTTACCTTATCTTTGTTTGCACCCATGTATCCAAGGCCAGCAGTTTCATCAATAATTGAAGCATCTGCATCACCTGAAATAACAGCAGCGATTGCAAAATCGAATGTATCAAAAGCTTTCACTTTATCTTCACCTAATTGTGCAACAGCAAACTCATAGTTAGTTGTACCTTTTTGTACAGCAACTGTGTAGTCTCCTGATTTAAGATCATCTATACTCATAACCATTGCATTATCAGCAGCAACAAGTACTTTTTGAGCTAAGTTTATGTAACCATTAGAAAAGTCAACAATTTCATCTCTTTCAGCTGTAATTGTTATTCCATCACCAGCAATCATGAATTGACCATCAGCTGTTGCTTGAATCATTCCATCCCATGCTGTAGGAACATATACAGGTGTAAAGTTCATTAACTCTCCCATGTGATTGAAAACGTCATAATCCCAACCCATAGCTTCGCCTGTTTCAGCGTCAATGTAATTAAATGGTAAGTATGCGTTCTCGACAGCGAATGTAAATTCACATCCACCAAGATCTGGTAACCCGTTGTCACCAGTAGTAATATCTACTTCATCACATGGAGTAGCTGTACCAGAACAAGCGGTAGCTACTAATGCAAGAGCAAATATTAAAATAAGTGTTTTCTTATTTCTCAATTTTCTAAACCTCCGTTTATGTTAAGTTGTAATTATTGCATAAATATACATAAAGATGAATATTTATGCAGAAATTTTATGCATCTAATGTATTTTTATAATCAGGTTGTCTCTTGTCCATAAAGGCCATCATCCCCTCAGCAGCATCTGAATGAATAAATCTACTCTTTTGATTTATGCCCTCAAGTTCTAAAGAATCTGAAAAAGTTTTGTTTAGACCATTTTTAATTTGTTCTTTATTCATGCATATAGATATAAAACTTAACTTATCTAATTTGTCGATTAAAGATGATGCTTCATTTTGTAGATTGCTTTGTTCAACCATTTTATAGAGCATATTAAGTCTATTCATTTCCTCACCAGTGATTTCTTCGCTAGTCATCATTAATTCTTTAGCTTTTTGTACTCCTATTATTCTGGGAAGAGTCCATGAACCTGCAAAATCAACAACGAGCCCTCTCCTAGCAAATACTTCTATGAATCGCGCAGTTGGTGTAGCAATTATAAAATCTGATAAAAGAATCATATTAGCACCCGCTCCTGCACAGATTCCGTCAACAAGTGAGATTACAGGTTTTCTGCAGTCCCATAAAGCTTGTGCTGCATCGGTGACATCATCCATGAGTGCATTGAGGTTCTCACCTAGTTGAGCGCCAGAAGAAAAATTACCATTTACCTGGGATAAAATCAAATACTTTAAATCACTTTCATCAAATTCTTTTACTTGTTTGCGAAACTCAACCCAATCATTTGCTGATATAGAGTTTTTTGTTTTCGCGTCATTAAAACTTAGAGTAAGTACGTTACCTTCATTTTTAGATTCTAAAACCATACTTCAAGTTTAATATAAATTAACTTAGAATGCAGATATGGGATTTGATCCAAATAGACCTTATAGGGCAAACAAAACTGATTATTTCAATATAATTTTTAGTATAGTTCTCGCTGTTGTTGCAATTATTTGGGCATTAAGTTAAAAGATGCCCTGTGTAAATCTGTAAGTCCATATTTAGCAATAGCATTTCTATGTTTCAAGGTTCCGTACCCCTTATTACTTGCAAAGTCATACTCAGGATATGTATTCGAGATTTTTATCATGTAATTGTCTCTACTAACTTTGGCAATAATGCTTGCTAAAGCTATAGCCAAACTTTTATCTTCTCCTCTAGTTAAAGATATTGCATGCGAAATATTTATTTTGAAATGATCTACATATATTTTTTCAGTTCCTTTTTTTATCTTATTTATTGAATCTGAAAGAACAACCTGATTTGCTTTTTGAATGCCGTATTTATCAATTTGTGTATTGTCACATATTGAAAGCGCATAAACAATATCAGCTTTATGAATGTCGTTAAATATACTATTTCTCTTTTTTGAGCTGAGTTTCTTTGAATCTTTTACTTCTGAAAGGTACTTTTTATCTTTTGAACTTATTTTGACAGCACATCCAACAATTGGTCCAGCAAAACAACCTCTACCTACTTCATCAGCTCCAATAATAAATTGTTGAGGGTTTTCCTTCCAAATATTAAATTCAATCATTATCTAATTTTTGGATATTTTCATATGGGTAGACCACATAGATAGCTTTTCCAATTAGATTTTGGACGGGGACGTATCCAAAAATTCTGGAATCTTGGCTGTTACTTCTGTTGTCACCTAATAAAAAATATGAATCATTTGGTACGTTATATTTTTCTTGATTGGTAAATGTTTCATTTAATATACCTTTAAATATTAATAACTCATTATTTCTATAAATATTTCCAAGAGTGTCAATTTCTATTACGTCTCCAGGTAACCCGATTATTCTTTTTATATAGACCGTTTGTGAAGTAGTGTCTAAATAATTCCATACTTTTAATGATTCAACTAATTTGGAAGCTGGAGATACGTCTACATAGGTATCTGGATGGTAGAAAACAACGATTTCTCCAATACCATAATTGATGTTGGAGATATCATCTTTAAGAACTAGTACCCTATCGGATACATTAAGCGTGGGAGTCATCGACTCAGATGGAATTATATATAATTGGACCAAGAATATTCTGATTATTGAAGCTAGCAATATTGCTAGAAGGATAGTTAATAGCTTAGTAAAGATTCTTATAATAATTTAATATTAATAAGTTATGAACGATCTTCTTTGATTTTGGCAGCTTTTCCTACTCGATCTCTTAGATAGTAAAGTTTAGACCTACGAACTTTACCTTTTCTAATAACCTCTATAGAGTCAACTATTGGAGCATGTACGGGGAATATTCTTTCCACGCCTACACCAAATGAAAGTTTGCGTACTGTAATAGTTTTATTGAGAGCAACACCATTAGTTGCAATTATTACGCCTTCAAAAGTTTGGATTCTTTCACGATTACCTTCGGAAACTTTTACATTAACTTTTACAGAATCACCAGCTTTATAAGAAGGTAATTCTTCTTTTAACTTTGATTGTTCTATTTCTTCAATTAAATTCATATCTTCTCCAGTAGAGGATTATATAAGTTATTTAGCTTTATATGTCCGTTAAATTATTCTTTTTCCATTCTTCAATTTTTTTGTGATTTCCCGATAGTAATACGGATGGAACCTCTTTATCTTTATAGACTTCAGGTCTCGTGTACACGGGATGGTCGAGTTTTCCATCTGTAAATGATTCAGTAAGTAGAGATTCGGCGTTACCTAGTGCACCAGGTATTTTTCTTATCAGAGCTTCAAGTAAGAACAGTGCAGGGACTTCCCCACCTGAAACAACAGTTTGACCAATTGATATTTGATAATCAGCATGCATATCAATAATCCTTTGATCAAATCCTTCATATCTGCCGCAAATGATGTTTGCTGATTGAAATGTATGCAATTCGGTTATAAGATTTTCATTCAACTGGTCCCCCGATGGAGTTAAAAATATATTTATATCCAATTTATTAGCTGATATTGCGTTATCCAGAGGTTCCGGCATAAGTACCATACCTGGTCCACCACCATATGGTGCGTCATCAACCTGGTGGTAATCACCTAGACCGTAGTCTCTTAGATTTGTTGTAGATAGTTCAAAAAGGGAACTTTCATGTGCTTTAGAGATTATTCCAGTTTCTGACCACTCGTCTATGAGTTTTGGAAATAATGTGACTATATTATATTTTGATAACATTTTCAAAACTTACACTTTCAAGATTCTTAAAAGATGTATATAACGTGTTTCTTAAATATGGAATTTTTCCTGCATCATTAATTAGACTGATAAATTCCATGTCAGTAGTCTCCTGACCGTGATTTGCTCCTGATGCCCTACTGATGTTTTCATTGATTAACGTTCCTCCGAGATCATTAACACCAGACTCAAGAAGCACTTTTGCACCATCATGACCAAGTTTTACCCAGCTTGCTTGAATATTATCTATTGTGTTGTAAAAGTATATTCTCGCTAATGAATGCATCAGCACTATTTCATCCCAAGCAGGACCTGGCATACTCTTACCTTGTAAAAATATTGGAGAACCCATGTGAACAAAAGGAAGAGGGACAATTTCTGTAAATCCATTTGTTTTTAATTGAATATTTTTAATTAATTGAAAGTGATTTACCCAAGACTCTAGATCATCTATGTGGCCGAACATAATTGTTGCAGTAGATTTAATACCTAATGAATGAGCAACTTCCATAACGTAACCCCATTGAGATGAAGTAATTTTATCATCGCACAAGTACTTCCTTATTCTGTCATCCAGTATTTCAGCTGCAGTGCCAGGTAGAGTTCCCAACCCTGCTTCTTTAAGTTCTTGTAAATAGTTTTCTATTGACTTATTTACAGTATTTGCACCTTGCCATATTTCCAGTGGTGTAAACCCATGTATGTGCATGTCAGGTAATTCACTCTTTATTTTTTTAACTAAATCAATATAGAAATCTCCTGTATAACTTGGATGAATCCCCCCTTGTAAGCAAACTTCTGAGGCGCCATTTTTATGTGCTTCTATTGTTCTATTAAGGACTTCATCAGGTGTTAATGTATATGGTTTTTCTTTAAGATCTAAACTTTGGGGACCTTTTGAAAAGCCACAGAAACCACACTTGTAATAACACTGATTTGTGTAATTGATGTTTCGGTTTTTAACAAATGTAACTTTGTTACCGTGAACATTCTTTGTTAACTCATTCGCAAGTTCAGCAATTTGATTGATGTACTTTCCAGATGTTTTAAATAAATCAAGGAGATCTTTTTCATTAAGATGTTCTGTTTTTTGAAAATTTTTTAAAATATTATCTAAATTCGAGGTTTTATAATCAGATAATGTTTCTGAAGTGAAATTGAAAAGATTAGGTATAGACTCTCCGCTGCCTGGATACCATGAAGTAGTTTCTCTTTTGTAACCTCGAACATTTCTCGTTTGAAGGAAATTTGTAAATTCAGTTTTTTCTAATAAGTTCCTGGCTTCATTAACTTCTAGCAGTGGTGAAAGTATTGTTCTCTCGTACAAAGGAATTGATAAATTACTTTGAAGTTCTAGAATTTGATTTTTGCTCCAATCACGCAGAAATAAGTCATCGACTCCCCTTTTTACAGCCTCTATAGCCTCATCTATAGAGTTAACATACTTAGAGATAATAAAATTAGTTGTTCCATTAAGAGACATGAAAAATTCCATATCTTCGAGGTTATCTATAAGTACTATCGCTGGTTTGTATCTTGAAATCACTTCTAAAGCATTTTCTTTAATTCCCTTGTATCGATAAATTAATCTTTTTGAATTTTGTTCTATCTTTGTGTTTATCAGTTCATCATCAACGAACCATGCTGAAGAATTAGAAACAATATCTGATGAAATAGTTTGAAAGCCATTTATTAATAGATTTTGATAATTGATATCAAGTCCTGGTTTCAAAGTAAAGGCAGAAGTACCTTCTTTAGCTCTTGAATTCAAATATATCTCATTATCACTATCGCAAGGACGGACTCTTAAATAGGATATATTTTTATTTTCTATCATTGTTTCGGATAACCATTGTTATCAATAACATTACTGACTTTTTCAAAAACTGGTGGGCTTAACCATTCATTATTTATAAAACTTGGATAAACAGGAAGTCTTTTTTTAAGAGATTGTCCACTTGAACTTGTTATTTTTTCTAAATTATTTAGATCTGGCCACAAGTGATCAGGATTAACCCAATCAATAGTCTTAGGTGATATTCCTCCTAAGTCATTAATACCACTAGTTAAGTACATTTCAACATCAGGTAATAGGTTAGGTGGGACCTGTAATGAAATCTGGGATGGTAACAATAATCTTGTGATTGCGATAATCCTTAAGAAGAGATCATTTATTATTTCGGCATTATTTCTCATAAGCGTATTTTTTTTAGCTCTAAAGTTTTGTAAAATTATTTCCTGTATTGCAGTATTTTTTTTACATAATTGAATAAGTTCTACAATATCATTTATTAATTCATCTTTACTCTCAGTTATCCCAATAAGAAGACCTGTTGTCATTGGGTATTTAATTTTTTCAGCATTATTTAATGTTTCAATTCGATATTTTATATTTTTTGTTTTAGCACCATAGTGTGCTCGACCTTTTTCCAGTAATTTAGGAGAAAAACTCTCTAGCATAAGACCTCCAGAGGGAGAATATTGTTTGTAGTTAATAATTTCATCTTTAGTCATTAATCCTGGATTTGCATGAGGAAATATTTTATATTTCTGATGAATTTTTTTCATATTGTCAGTTAGATACTCATGAGTTGAAGAAAAACCAAAACTTTTTAATTGTTCAAGTGCAAAATCCCATTTAACCTCTGGTTTATCTCCAAGTGTAAATAATGCTTCGTAACACCCTGCAGATACACCAACAGATGCAATTGCATCTACTTCTTCATAGTTAAGGAAAGTACCTCCATCTTTTGGGGTTTTAACAAATGTACAATACGCACATGAATCTTGACATAAAGTAGTTAGGGGTATAAAAACCTTAGGACTGTATGTAATATTTTTTCCGAAACTTGATAATTTAACATCAAAAGCCTCGGCAGACAGTTCCGAGGTTGGCTTTTCTCCAAAGAGAAGGGTATCTATTTGTTCGTATAACATCATTACCAATACTCTAGAGTTCACAAATATTTAATAAAATCGACATAATTTATACAACCAATCCTTTATGATTAAGACTTAACTATACGAGGCATTTATGAACATTTCAATTTTAGGGTTTGGAAGAATAGGAAGAGACCTATTAAGACAAACTCTTAATAATGATTTAATAAATATTGTCTCTATTTCCGATATAGCCGATAAAGAGAATCTTCTTTATTTGCTTAAATACGACACAATATATGGAAAACTCGATGCGGATATAGAATCAACAGATACTGGTTTTAAAATAAATGGTAAAAATATAGTCTTTAATGACTGGAAAGATGCTTCAGAAGCATCCTGGCAGGATCTTGAGACCGACATATTAATAGTATCCACTGGAAGAAAACAAGACCTTGAGGAGGTCAATGAACATATTGCAAAAGGTTGTAAAAGAGTATTGATTGCATCGACACCTAAATCTGGGAGTGATATACAAATTTATGTTCCTGGTGCTAATGATACAAAGGTTGATTTTAACAATGACATCATATCTCTTGGATCAAACACAGCTAATGCTGTAGCTCCCCTGCTCAAAATTATTCATGAAAAATATGGTGTAGAGAGAGCATTTCTTACTACTGTTCACGGTTATTCAAATTCAAATAGATTGGCTGACGTTGCCGGTGAAGGTTTCAGATTAAACAGAGCTGCAGGAGAAAATATCATTCCTGCTATCACTAAATCTTCAGAAGTTATTGAAACTGTTTTACCTTTTATGAAAGATAAGGTTGCATCATCCTCTATGACAGTACCTGTACCAGATGGAAGTACTGTCGACCTTACAATTGATATTAAAACACAAGCTACATCTGAAGAAATCAATCAGACGATTAAAGAGGCTATTAAGCATCTTCCATACAATAAAGTTCTTGATATAACTTTTGATCCAATTGTCTCCTCAGATGTTGTTGGTAATTCACATTCTGGAATTATTGATGGTTTAGCAACCATGGATATAAATAACAATAAAATTAAAATCCTTGTCTGGTTTGATAATGGATGGGGATATAGTGCAAGAATAATCGACACAATAACCAAACTTTCAGAAAGTAGAGTCAATGAGTAATATTGCAATTAACGGTTTTGGCAGAATTGGTAGATCGATTCTTAGAATAATTATTGAAAGTGACTCTGATTTAAATGTAGTTGCAATAAATGATCTGGGGAATTATGAAAATCTTTCCTATTTATTAAAACATGACTCTGTAATGGGAGTATTGAATCACGATGTAACTCTTAATGAAGATATATTAAAAATTGATGACAGAGAAATAAAATTAGTCTCTGTTGCAAATCCTGCAGAATTACCCTGGAAAGAACTAGACATAGATATTGTTATAGAATCAACCGGTATCTTTGCAGATAGAAAATCTCTTGAAAAACATATTGAGGCAGGAGCTAAAAAGGTAGTTTTAACAGTACCGCCAAAAGATGAAATTGATGCAACAGTTGTATTAGGTGTAAACGATGGAGATCTTAATGAGGATTCAAAATTAATATCTAATGCCTCATGTACAACAAACTGCTTAGCACCTATTGCCAAAGTCTTAAATGATAATTTTGGGATTAAGTCAGGCTTAATGACTACTATTCATGCCTATACCAATGACCAAGCTCTCGCTGAAACTACACATAAAGATTTTAGAAGAGGGAGAAGTGCTACACAAAATATAATTCCTACCTCTACTGGTGCCGCAAAAGCCGTTGGCATGGTGTTGCCAGAGTTAAATGGAAAACTTGATGGTATGGCAATGAGGGTACCTGTCCCAGATGGCAGCGTTGTTGATTTGGTAGTAGAGCTTAATGAAGAAGTAACTGTACAAGAGGTAAATGATGCTGTTAAGAAAGCTGCTGATAATGAATTGAAAGGTATCCTTGAATACTCCTCTATCCCCTTAGTATCTACTGATATTTTACAAAATCCTCATTCAAGTATTTACGATGCTTCATCCACTCAGCTATTAAGTGGAAATCATATAAAAGTTGTTTGCTGGTATGACAATGAGTGGGGATACTCAAACCGTATTGTTGATTTAGTAAATATACTGGTCAACAGTAATTAACATGAATTTACCTGAAGCACCTAAAGCAGTTGGAAACTATATTACCCTCAAACGTGCTGGAAGTTTAATATATACTTCTGGTCACATCCCAATTAATAATGAGACAAAATTTACTGGTAAAGTACCTAGCGAAGTAAGCGTAGATGATGCTTACACTGCAGCCGAATTATGCGCAGAGTTAACATTAGCTACATTACAAACAGAATATGATCTCAAAATATTATCTCCAATTAATGTTGTGGGATTTATTAACTCAGAGCCTTCTTTTACTGAACATGCAAATGTTCTAAATGGTTTTACTGATAAGTTAGCTGAGTTCTTTTCGGAAAAAGCGACAAGATCAGCTGTTGGTGTTATAAGCTTACCTCTAAATGTGAGTGTTGAAGTTCAAACAATATTTATGATAAATGAGTAAATTAATAGCTATTTCTTCGGGAATAGAAGATTCCACCCTATCACCTGGAACTATTCCATGTTCTGTATTAAATATCTCATTTGTTAATTTATGTAACAAATTTGGTGCTGAAGTTATAATTATTCCCCCTCAGAACTTATCGATAGAATTTAGTAAGTCCAATTTTGACAGGTTAATACTTACAGGAGGAGGTGATATCAATCCCTCTATATATGGTGCAGAAGTAGACACCAAAACCACAAGAATTTCAGATGAAAGAGACAAAACTGAACTAAATTTATTACAAATAGCAGAAACAAATTTCATTAAAACACTTGCAATATGTAGAGGTCACCAATTGCTAAATGTTTACAAAGGCGGAACTTTACATCAACACATAGCTGATAATTTTGACACAGAAATTGAACACTTACAAATAAACGAAGCTACTTCACAACACATACACAATATAAATATTTTAGAGCAAACGGTTTTAAGTGAAGTTACTGCTGGTAACAATGTAGGTGTTAACAGCATCCACCATCAAGTAATCAATGACCTTGGTCAGGATCTAAAAGTAAATGCTATGTCGGAGGATAACTTAATAGAAGGAATTGAATCTACATCTGACTGGGAAGCTATAGGAATACAATGGCATCCTGAAAATCTACTGGAAGATGATATAACCAACGATCTTATGAAATGGCTATTAAGCTAAATCAAAATTAATTAACTGTAGTTCTTCATTCTCATAACTAAAAAAGTTTGTATTGTATGGAACTACTATATCCTCTGTATCTTTTAGAGTTAGAAAGATTAATTTATCAGCATAGAAATAGTCTTTAACAAAGTACTGGCTATTTAATTTTGAATCAACAAAAAAACCAGGCCAGGGAAGATTTTCTGCGACATATAAAGTAACTTGGTCAGAAGTTATATATATATTTTTATTTCTAAATATCTCAATATCAGAAATTGAGTTTAGACCTTTTAATTTAATTAAAAAACGCTCTTTCAGGTGTTTTTTAAAATCCTCAATTTCATATGAATTGCCATTGATGAAAACGTGTAAGCCAGTTAAATCAAACTGTCTGAAATAGATATCGTGGTTTAAATATAAATAACCATGAAGTGCATGTGGTTTTCCGAGTATTCCTAACGTAAAAAGATTATTAGTCAATAAATTCAACAGATGAATCGAGACCTTCTTCATCAGCTGCAGCTTGTGCGACTGTCCTAATAGCTCTCGCTACACGGCCTCTTTTACCTATGACTCTACCCATATCGTTTGATGAAGTTCTAACTTCGATAGCTACCTTATCATCAGTTGATGAGGCAACTTCTACCTTGACTTCGTCTTCATTCTCTACAATTTGAGTAACAATATACTCAACTACATTTTTTACTATATTTCCTGATTCAGACATTATTCTTCTTCACTTCCCTCTGAGGTATCTGACACTACTTCTACTTCTACTTCTGCTTCCGCTGCTGCTTCAGTCTTTTTAATATTTGCTTTTGAACTACTTTTAATCTTTGGTTCTGGTGCTTTTGGAATAGAAACTACTTCACCTTTTGTAGATCGCCATTGTGCCCAGGCTCCAGATATCTCTAGTAATTTTTGTACTCTATCGGATGGTTGTGCACCTTTATCTAACCAAGATACTGCTTTTTCAACATCAATATCAACTGTTGAAGGATTATCATGTGGATTGTAAAAACCAAGATCTTCAATAAACTTACCATCTCGAGGTGATCGTGCATCAGCAACAACAACTCTGTAAGTACGAGTTTTTTTCTTACCTCTCTGTGCAAGTCTAATTTTTACTGCCATTGTTTGTCCTTATTAATTACGAAATTCTATATTACTTTAACTGCATCTTAAACAGTCAGATTTAATAATATATCTTTAAAATAATAAAGGTAGAAATCATTTTAAAAATTAACTACTCTATCTTTAATGGAAATTATAGAATTATCACATCCACTCTCAAAACATTATCTAACTGTTCTGAGAGACAAAACAACAACTTTTGAAACATTCAGACATGCAGCTTCAAAATTGTCGTATCTACTAATAATAGAAGCAACAAAACAACTGCCTCTTGAAAATGTAAAAATTGAAACACCTCTAATTGAAACAGATGGTAAAGAACTAGCATCTAACACTGTTGCTGTTTCAGTTTTACGAGCAGGTCTTGGATTAATCGATGGACCTAAAGATTTAATACCTAATATGACTTTTGGATATATAGGCGTTCAGAGAAATGAAGAAACTGCAGAACCTGAAAATTACTATGAAAATCTTCCTGAAATTAAGGACAAAGATGTTTTCATTCTTGAACCAATGCTTGCAACAGGAGGCTCATTGTCTTTCGCTATAGACACAGTTAAAAAATTTGAACCCAGGAAAATATATGCTTTAACTGTCATCTCTTCACCTGAAGGAATAGAATTTATTTCAACTAAACATCCAGATATTACATTGTTAACAACATCAGTTGATGAAAAACTTAATGAAAACTATTACATTGTGCCAGGGCTAGGCGACATGGGAGATCGACTGTTTGGAACAGTTTAGAAAATATGCCAAAAAAGTGTGTTCTACTAGTTATTGATTCTCTTGGAGTTGGAGCTGCTCCTGATGCTAAAGAATATGGTGACGAGAATGCCAATACCTTTGGAAATGTTGCAAATACTGTCGGTCCACTGAAGTTACCTACATTTAATAAACTTGGTTTTGGGAAAATGACACCAATTAATGGACTTCCATCAAAAGAATACAAAGGTGTTGTTGGGAGACTTGCTGAAAAGTCATTAGGTAATGATTCAACAACTGGACACTGGGAAATCGCAGGTCTTGTTACCAACAAAGCCTTTGAAGTTTTTCCGAATGGTTTCCCAAAAGAATTGATATCTGAAATTGAGGCTAAGTCGGGACATATCTTTATTGGTAATTGTCATGCATCGGGTACTGAAATAATTAATGAACTTGGAAAAGAACACCTAGATACAAAGGCATTGATTCTTTATACATCTGGTGATTCAGTATTTCAAATAGCTGCTCATGAGGATGTATTAAGCATTAAAGATTTATACAAAGTTTCAGAAATAGCTAGAGAAGTGTGTAATAAATTTAATATCGGAAGAGTCATAGCTAGACCATTTAAAGGTAGTGATAATAACTTTGTTAGAACATATGATAGAAAAGACTTTGGTATAACCCCTCCAGGGGAAACTATATTAAGTCATCTTAGTAATAATGGATTTAAAAATTTTGGTGTCGGAAAAATTAGTGATCTATTTGGAGAAGAATACCTTCATCAAACAATTCACACAGAAGGCGATTATGACGGAATAACAACATTGTTAGAGTTAATAAAGAAATCAGATTACGACTTTTATTTCATCAACCTTGTTGATCTAGATATGGTCTATGGGCATAGAGAGGATCCTAAAGGCTACTACGAAGGCTTAAAAGTCATTGACTCGGGATTAAATAATATTCTTAAAGAATTGAATGACAATGATTTGTTAATAATAACCGGTGACCATGGAACTGATCCTACAGATGGTAAAACAGATCATTCAAGAGAATTTGTTCCTCTTGTAGCATACCAAAATAATATCAAGAATATGTATATAGGAGATAGGTTATCATTTGCAGATATTGCCTCAACAATATGCAATTACTTTGATATCCCGGATATCTTCGATGATGGAAATTCATTTTATGAATATATTGTTAATAAATAAAGTGAATATATTTATCTAATTTAAAAAGATTTATTAGAATATACCAATATGAAAATTGCAGTATGTGCCAAACAAATTCCAGATCCGGCAATAGCTGTAAAGTATGAAAATGGAACAATTATTAGACCTGATGAACAAGTTCTAGATGATACAGACAGATACGGTATTGAGGTCGCTCTTCAGCTAAAAGAAAAGTTTGATGCTGAAGTTACCGTCATAAGCATGGGTAAACTCGGTACTCAAAAAGGTATTCAACAAGCATTGCAAATGGGTGCTGACAAAGCATTAGTAATAGAAGATGAATCACTTAAAAATTCAAATTCTCTAATGACTTCAAATGTACTCAGTGAGATTGCAAAATTAGCTCAAGCTGATATCGTAATTTTTGGAACAGAATCTTCTGATGGATATTCTGGAGTGGTTCCTCAACAAGTCTCTAGATATCTAGATTTACCTTGCATCTCTTATGTAAAAGGGATTGAAATCAATGATGAAACTCTCCTTACCCGACAGACTATTACTGGTTCTGAAAAGGTTGTGATGCCTTCTAAGTGTGTGATATCAGTAACAGCAAGTGGCGTTGAACCAAGATACCCAAACTTTAAGGACATAATGGCTGCAAAATCTAAGGTTGTAGAGCAAGTTGACATATCATCAATTAACTTGACAGCTGAACAGAATCAAGAATTTATTGAAATCAAATCTATATCAAATGATAAAAGTGGAGAGAAGCATATTGATGAGGGTGAAGCTTTCAACCTAATTATTGAAAAATTGAAGGAAATCAAAGCAATATGAAATCTTTAATAATAGGTGAAACTAGCAATGGAACAATTTCCTCTGGAACACTTGAATTAATATCTAAAATAACACAAGAAGGTCTAGACTTTAAACTAATTACTATTGGCTCTGATGAAAATCCTAAAATTGGCTCTGATACCTTTAAAAATACTTACATGAAGCTTAATCAGAATGAATTATCTCTCGCATCAATTGCTGACGAAATAAGTAACATAATTAAATCTGAGTCAATTAATCTTGTTTTAGCTTCTTCTACATATGTAGGGCGAGATATAGCTGGATTTTTATCTGTGGATTTAAACGCTAGTCCAATTTCTAATGTAGTGAATTTTAAAATTGATGGTGATAACTTATCCACAACCAACTCAATAGACGGTGGTGAGAGTGATTACCTGACGAATGTTACTTCTGAAGTTAAAGTTTTGATCATTAGGCCAAAGTCATTTGAACCTTCAGAAATTGAGTTAAATGATAACTACGAAACAGTTTCAATTGAAAAAAATAATCTTTCAGTAGCAGTTCAAGATATTTTTATAGAGGAGAAAACAGGTCCACAACTTGAAGATTCCAAAATTGTTATATCGGCAGGTAGAGGTATGGTCGATGTGGAAAATCTAAAATTTATAGAAGAATTAGCTAATAAATTAAACGCCGCAATAGGTGGCACTCGGGCCATAGTCGACGCAGGTTGGATGCCTTATTCACAACAAGTTGGGCAAACAGGTAAAACTGTAAAACCTGATGTGTACATTGCTTGCGGTATATCTGGTGCAACCCAACATCAAGTAGGCATGAAAGACTCAAAATTTATTATTGCTATTAATAAAGATGAAGAAGCTCCAATATTTCAGATTGCAGATTTTGGTGTTGTTGGAGATACATTAAGTATCATTCCAAAGCTTATCGAATCTCTTTAGTCTTTAAATTTTATCTTATTATCGAATGGAAGCACATCTTCAAATTTGTACTTCTTCGCCTCACCTTTATGGACCACAATAACATCTTCAGTTCCGAATTCAGACATTCTCTGCCTTGAAACGCCACAGGGGAAAATTGGTTGCTCTTCAGCATCAATGCAGGCAACAGCTAAAGTTTCAATTTTTGTCTCACCTTCTGATATTGCCTTAAACACAGCAACATCTTCTGCACAGACCGTGGCTGGATATGATGCATTTTCAATATTACAACCTGTGTAAATATTGCCACTGCTTGTAATCAAAGCTGCACCTACACGGAATTTTGAGTATGGAGCATACGCTGTTTTAGCAATTTCTTCTGCAAGTTTTGCTAGTTTTGTATCACTCTCATTCATCCTTATTTACCTCGTTAGCAATTAGGCTTTCAAATTCTGATTTTGTTTTAATAAATATACGAGAACCTGAGCCTGGTTCCATTGTTACACCATATAGAATATCACCAGCATGCATTGTCTGCTGTTGATGGGTAACAATAATGAACTGTGCATCATCTTTTACATAATTTAATAAATTAATCATTCTATGTAAGTTGGCATCATCTAAGGCTGCTTCGACCTCATCAAGAATGTAAAATGGACTTGGAAAAGATTTAAAAATAGCAAAAAGAAAAGCAATAGCCGCTAGAGACCTTTCGCCACCAGAAAGAAGACTTAATTTTTTAACCTTTTTACCTTTAGGTTGTACATTTATTTCAATACCAGTTTCTAGCAAGTTCTCTTTATTGGTTAATTCAAGAGAGCCCTTCCCTCCTGGGAATAGCTGTTCAAATATTTCTGTAAAGTGTAGTGAAATAGAGTTGAATGAAGAATCTATTCTAAATTCTATTTCATCCTCAATTTCTTTAATATGAACGAGTAATTCTTTTTTTGAGGAAGTTAGATCTTCTATGGAATTAGAAATCTCTTGGTGACGGGTATCTAATTGTTCATAATCTGTTTTTGCAAGGTAATTAACAACACCAATATTTTCTAATTTTTGCTCTATAGTCCTTATTTCATTTTCTATTTCATTTTGACTGTACTGTGAGGAAATAAAAGAGTCAATAACTTCTGTTTCAACACCATACATGTTTATAAGTGTTGAATAATAATGGGCTTTTTCAGAAGAGTATTCTGCTTTTTTGATAGAAAGATTTCCTTTTTGTTCATTAAGTGATAAATAGTTTTTGTTAAGATTTTCTATCTGGTTGTCTAATTCAGTAATTTTTATGTTTTTATTACCGTGCTTTTGTTCGTAGACATTAGCTTGTAGCAACATAGATTCTGAAGATTTATTTAGAATACTGATAAGAGTAGTGGATTTATCAATAATATTTTCAAGCTCAGTTTTATAATTATGATCAGGAGCGTAATGTATTTCGTCAATAGTAAGTTGTAAATCAGAGTTTTCATTAGTTAGGAATTTTATTTGCTCAGCCGCTGACACTAACTGATTAGATATAGATGTAATTTCATCTTCAAGTTGCTTTAAGTTTTGACGTAAACTTACCTCCTGATTCTTTAACTCATCTTTATAGGAGGAATTGTTAGAAATACTTTCTTGTTGTTCGACTTTTGAATTTAAAATATCAACGTTATTTTTGTATTCTAATTTGATTTTATCAAGATTATTCCTCGTTACTTCTAGCTCTCTATCAAAAATAGAAGAAATATTTTTACGGACTTTTGAGAATGAACTTTTGAGTATGATTTTTTTTGAAATTAGAGATGAGTGGCTATCTAATAACTCACTACTAACAATTTTATCTTTATCCCATTTTTGGTATTCGTTTTCACGATCAGTTATGTTTACTTCAAGTTTAGAAATAATTCTTTTTAGGTAATCTAAGTCTTTCTCAAGTATTGCTTCGTTCACCTCAAGCGACGCAGACTGGTTTTTATTATTCTCATTAAGTTGGACATTAAGATATTCAAGGTTTTGATTTAAATTAGTTAAATTGTCTTTCTTTGAAATTAATTTATTTGAAAGATCGTTTATCGTTAGAGTGTTGGTTAAAACTTTATTTTGTAAATCACTTAATCGTTTTTCCTGACGAATAGATTCCCTCTCAAGATTGTCTAATCTTTCAGTAGCTATTTGTGCAACTGATTTTACTTGTTCAGATTTTGTAGACAGTTTGTTTGAATAATCTTTAAAAAGTGAGCTTACTGATACTCCTTGACCCAATTCTGAAGTGAGGTTTGTTTTTAGAGACTTTGCTTCATCCGTAGATTTATTAACTTCTTCTAAATCTTTAATTGTTGTTTGTAACTCACTGCTTATCCCAGTTTCCTTCTCCTTGAATATTTTATATTTAAGAATATTGATATTTGTTTTGTTTTCAAGCAAAGATTTACTGAGTGTTTCATGTGCCTGTGCTTGTTCTGCTTGAATTTTTAATGGCTTAAGTTGTTTATTAATTTCTCTAAGGACGTCTTTAGCTCTTTTAATTTCCTTATCACCAGATTCGATTCGTCTTAAAGCTTTGTCTTTTTTTAATTTAAACGGTAATATACCTGCTGCTTCCTCAATTGTAACCCTATGATCTTCAGGTTTAGAATTTAATATTTCTGCAATTTGACCTTGTGAAATAATTGTATGCTGCTGTTTACCTATACCTAAATCACTTAAGAATTCTTGTATATCAAGAAGTCTGCAATTTAAACCATTCATAAAATACTCAGAAGCACCATCTCTAAAAAGTTTTCTACCAATTGAGATTTCTTCTGATCCGTTAAATTTTTCAGGGTCAACAACAAAGTTTAGGTATACTTCTGCAAATCCCTTTTCTGCAAGTTTTTCAGTTCCTGCAAATATAACGTCTTCCATTTTATTTGTACGTAAAGTTCCTGGACTTTGAGTTCCTAATACCCAAGAAATTGCGTCTACTACGTTCGATTTGCCTGAACCGTTTGGACCTACGACAACATTAACCTTATTGGAAAGTTCAATATTAACTTTTTCAGCGAATGACTTAAAGCCATTCACGACTATCGATTTTAAATACATTGTTACCCTGTTGTTGTAATAATTATACTAAAGAATCACCAAAATTTTGGTATTTAACCTATTTTTCTATAATTTTTATATCGGCAACTTTTGTATTTTGATTGTTATGAGTGAACGATTTAAGAAAGTTTGAGTAATAGTTTTCATCAATGTATCCTTGTTTTTTTCCAAAATACATAGATGCAATTTCAACTCCCCTCTTAGATCCGTCTTTACATACTAAAACTGTGCTGGTATTTAAATCTGTAAAGAACATAGATCCTTCAGCACCTGCTTTAATAAGAACATCTTTTGAACTCTTCTGCATAAGAATCGTATCAACTCGGTTAGTTCCAGCTGTATGATCAGGGTGAGCAATAAATGAATTAAAAATAGTCATCCACGATTTTCTATAAATATCTGAATCATTAAGTTTATTAACACTGGATAAGAATATTTTTGTATTTATATATGGTGCGGGAAGACCACATCCATCAACTCCATAAATAATATTATCTAAGGAAAATAAGTCTTTATAAAATGAATCGATCTTTTGTTGAAGTGGGTGGTCCAACTCTTGATAATTTAATATATCCAAATCAAGAAGATTGCACAAAAGAAGCATACCTACGTGCTTTCCGGAGCAATTATTATGGAGTTTTGTAATTGGTTCATCTTCAATAAGGAGTTTCTTATACGTTTCATCATGAAATGGGATTTGTTTTTCACAAAATATGTCTTCATAATTTAAAGAGTATTTTTCTGCAGTATCTTTGACCCTAGTGGTATGTAAGGCTTCTCCTGAGTGGGATGCGCAGAAAAGTGCTATCTCTCTTAGATCTATTTCTAATCCCCTTTTTAGCATTTCAAAAACTAACGGTATAAGTTGAAATGGCTTTATTGCTGATCTTGGAAAGTAATCAAAACTTTCTAAAGAATTATTGTTAACAATATCAATATCATGAAAAGATTCATCGATGTTATTTCTTGTTAATACGACTGTGAAACCATCCATAAATGGAAATTATAACAATTATTTTTTAGGTTAGCTAACAGTACTCAAAGCTTGTTTTGCAGCATGCTGTTGTGCACTTTTTTTTGACTTTCCTTTTCCAACACCAATGACTTTGTCGTTTAAAATAACTTCGGATAAAAATTCTTTATTGTGATCAGGACCAGCAGATTTATCTTCGTAATTAACTTTTTGTCCTTTTTTTGCATAATATTCTTGTAATCGAGTTTTGTAATCTTTAGAACCAGGATCTTCTGAAAGTTCTTTTATATTTGGATAAATAAATTTTGATACAAAATTATTAACAGTATCTAGACCCCCGTCAAAGAAAAGTGCTGCGATCAATGCCTCTACGGCATCTTCTATAATTGACTTCTTGAATCTACCCCCAGTTGAGTCCTCTGCTTTGCTTAAGTATAAAAATGTACCAATGGAAATTTTTTGGCCAAGTTCTACTAATGCAGTTTGGTTAACAGCACTAGATCGGATTTTTGTAAGATTACCTTCATCCAGATTTGGATATTTGTTAAATAAATAAATTGTTAAATCAAAATCTAATATTGTATCCCCAAGAAATTCGTAACGTTGATTCGATTCAAGTGTTGGGTTTTCATCAATATATGATTTATGAGTTAATGCAATCTTCAAGAATTTAATATTTTGAAAGGTATGCCCAATAATTTTCTCAAATTCGGACAAAGGTGATTGACTCATAACTCAGAAATTGTATCAGTAAATTTGGAAATAAATCCACTTTCCACTGTCTTGTTTGAGAAAATTATGGAATTCATAACAGCTTCTGCAGATGATGACCCGTGTGCAATAGTTACAACTCCATTAACACCTAGCAAATAAGCGCCGTTAGTTTTATCTGGATCAAGTCTATCTTTGACGGGCTTAAGTGCTTTGTTAACTGGTAATAAAAGTGGTTTAAATAGATTATCAATAAATGATTTCTTGATCATCTTTTGTTGAAGCCTAGCGGTACCCTCCATGGTTTTTAAAACAATATTTCCTGTGAAGCCATCGGTAACAAATACATCTGCTGAATCTGTTGCAAAATCTCTACCTTCAATATTCCCAATAAAGTTTAGATTTGAACTTTTCAAAAGTTTATAAGTATTCTTTTCTAAATCACGCCCTTTTGAAGACTCTTCACCATTATTTAATAATCCGACCCTTGGTGCTGGTATGTTAAAAAGTACCTCAGCAAATTTAGATCCCATTGCTGCGAATTGAAGTAAAACTTTTGGCTTTACCTCTAAACTGGCACCAGAATCTAATAAGACAATCTCTCTATCGATTGATGGAAGTACAGATGCAATTGCTGGGCGTATTACACCTTTAATTTTCCCTAAAACAGAAATTGCTGCTACTAAACTTGCACCAGTTGAACCGGCAGAAAAAACAGCAGATGCTTTATTATCCTTAACTAATTGCATAGCTCCAACTATAGAAGAATTTTTTTTGGTTCTAATTGCCCTAGCTGGATCATCGTCCATAGATATTACTTCTGGATAATGAACTACTGGAATTTTAGAATCATTTAAAAAAGGTTCTATAAGGTTTTTATCGCCACAAAGAATTATATCTATACCTAGATTTTTAGCTTTTATTGCACCCTTCACTATCTCTTCGGGAGCAGAATCACCGCCCATTGCATCAACAGCAATAGTATTCATAATTTATATATTAGCTATTTTCAGGTTCTTTAACTTGACGTCCATTATAGGTTCCATCAACAGGGTTGACTCTATGTGATTGCTTTGCAACACCAGTTTCAGGATCTATCATAAAATGAGGTTTGCTAACTTTATGAGTTGCTTTCCTTCTTCTAGTTCTAGATTTAGACATCTTTTTCTTAGGTACGGCCATTAATTTCCTTTCAAACTACAAATCTAGCTCACTTAGAGAAGAAAATGGACTTTCTTTTAAGTTTTTTTCTTCATGTTTGCAAACTGTAGAATTTTGCTCGACTCCACAAACTACACATAAACCATTGCAGTCAATCTTACAAAGGTTAATAAGGGACATACTATCAATAATTTTCTCGGAAATTATTGGTTGAACATCTATACTTTCCTCTTTAAAGTCAATGTCGTAATCATTCTCACTTTTTAAATAGATTTTCTCTTTTATGACTGTATTTTTGTCTTTAGTCGATATTTTTAAGCATCTTGAACATTCACTATCAACGGTGAAATATATACTCAATTCTATCAATACATAATCTCCATCTCGAGTTATAAATCCGGTCATGAGCGCATTGGAATTATTTGAAGAAGCTGTACCAGAATATTTTATATTTAGTAATCCCTTTTCATCAATATTTAAATCTGAATTTGTATTGAGCACTTTATCTAAATTGAAAATAGTATTTAATTGTGACATATCTATTCAGGTTTATTGATTTCTCGTGGTTGTCTCAATGAATTCTTTTCATTTGCAATATAAGAATTAACTTGCTCAATTTTTGATTGAAGTTGAGTAAATAAAGAATCCATTTCATCTTCAACTTTCATTCTGTAGGACTGTGCTTCCTTTTCAGCTTGTTTTATTAATGTATTTGCTTCAACAACTGCCTCTTGAAGAACGTAGGAATTAGAAATTAATGATTCTGATTCTCTTTTTGCATTATTGATTATATTTTGAGATTCTTCTTTTGCTTCGTTGAGGAAGGTGTCTTGTTCTCTAACAAGCCATCTTGCAGTTCTCATTTCGACCGGTAAGATATCAATTAGATTTTCTACTATTGAAATCAACTCTTTGTTACTTGTTCGGCTTTTAAGAAAGTTACTCGAGCTAAGCTTTTCTCTCAATAATTCAAGTTGATCAACGTATTCAACCCTGACTTCTCCATTTATTATTTCCTTAAAATTATTATCTTCTATTTCAGGCATCATCCATCCTTTTTAGTACATTGGGTGGTACAAGTTTGGATATATCCCCACCGTAAGAATTTATTTCTTTAACCATTGAGCTGGAGACATATCCATACTCCGGTGATGCTGGAATGAAAATTGTTTCAAAATCAGCTAAATTCGAATTCATTTGAGCCATTTGAAATTCATAGTCAAAATCTGTCATTGCCCTGAGTCCTTTGACTATCGCTTGTACGTTATTAACTTTTGCAAAATCGACAAGCAAACCTTCAAAGGTTTTCGTTGAGATATTTGGAGTTTCGGATATTATTTCATTGAGCATTAATTCTCTTATTTTGGTAGTGAATAGTGATTTTTTTGAAGGATTAACAACAACACCAATTAAAACTTCGTCGAAAACCTTTGAACACCTTTTAATAACATCAATATGTCCATTAGTTGGCGGATCAAATGAGCCTGGTATAAGTACTTTCATAATTTCTTTATAAGTAAAATTCTACTTTGTCCATAGAGTTTTTCTTTATATATTTTCAACTTTTTAGAGGTAATTGACGTAACTGCCTTTATATGTCTATGGCATACAATAATCCCATCTTCTTCAATTAAATTTTCTAGATTGGAAATCTCTTCTGAGATCTTAGAATCATCAAAAATAAAGGGCGGATCATAAAAGATTATCCTGTATTTATCGTATGCATTTGAAATATACTTATCAGCTGACATTTTTTGAATGTTGTAGTTGTTGCCAAATTTCGTAAGATTTTTTTCAATTATATTTACACATTTATCAGAGGAATCTACAAAAGTCACATACAAAGCTCCTCTACTCAAAGCTTCTATACCCATACTTCCAGACCCAGCATACAAATCAAGAATCATGGAGTCCTCAATCTGAAATTGAAGTGAGCTAAAGATGCCTTCTCTTGCTACTCCCATCATCGGTCTTGTTTTAGAATCATTAATAGTTAAAATATTTTGGCCTTTATGAGTTCCTGAGATAATTTTCAAGTGGTATCCTCAACTTTCATAAAATTAGGGAAAAGGAGTGTTGCTTCAAGATATAACCTCTCCTCGAGCTCTGGTGTTATTTCCTTATTAAAGAATAGTTTAGAAAGATTCAAAATTTCAAAATCATATCTCAGATCAGCAATTTTTAAATCGGATAATCCAGATTGGTCTGTGCCAGTTACCTTTCCTTCTCCTCTTATCTGTAGGTCCATTTCAGAAAGTTTAAAACCATCATTCGTTGAGACTATAGCACTGAGTCTTTGTTTGCCTACATCTGTTATTGTATCAATTGTTAACTTATTACTAATATGAAAGATGCATTGTGACTTTTTACTTCCTCTCCCAACTCTTCCCCTCAGCTGATGGAGTTGGTTTAATCCAAATCTTTCTGCGCTTTCGATAATCATAAGCGTTGCATTAGCGATATCTATCCCTACTTCAATAACTACTGTAGATACCAGAATGTCAATCTGTCCATTATTCATTTGTGACATTATTAACTCTTTTTCTTCAGATTTCATTCGGCCATGCAAAATTTTTACATTGCTGTCAGGAAAAAGATTGATATATTGCTCATATACATTTTCAGCTGCTTTTATATCTTTGTTTTCACTCTCATCTATATAGGGACACACCACAAAGATTTGCGAATTGTCTAGTAAATGTTGTTTGCAGTAATCTACAACTTGATTGTTATCTGATTCAAGACCAGATAGAAGTATGTTTTCAATCTCTTCCCTACCCGGAGGTAGCTCATCAATGATAGAAATATCTAAATCTCCATATACTGCAAGTGCAGTAGTTCTAGGAATAGGGGTTGCGGTCATTACAATCTGGTGAGGAATAATATTGCTTGATTCAATAAGCTTCTTTCTTTGATCAACTCCAAATCTCTGTTGTTCGTCAATTATTGCGAGTCCTAAATTATTAAAAACTACGTTTTCTTGAATCAAGGCATGAGTTCCAATAAAAAATACTGGTTCTGCTGAGGACATTTGATTTATAATCTCTGACCTATCCTTAACTGAAGAAGTTAAAAGATATGTTTTGATATTATGTTTATCTAATATTGGATTTAGTGAATTATAGTGCTGCTCAGCAAGAACTTCTGTAGGTGCCATTAAAGCTGACTTGAAACCTGCATTACTAGCTGAATAAACAGCACATGCAGCAACAATAGTTTTTCCTGAACCAACATCCCCCTGAAGAAGCCTTTTCATTGGAGAATTTTTATTCATATCTATCAATATTTCATTAATTGTCCTTTTTTGAGCACTAGTTAATTCAAAATCAAGATTTTCTGTGAAAGCCTCCATTAACTCATTATTTGATTGAATTTTTTCGCTTCCAGTAATGAGTTTATTTGATTTTTTCTTTCTTTTAAAAATAGTTTGCAAATAAATAAACTCATCAAAAGCGAGTCTTTTTTTAGCTTTGTAATAATTTGATAACCCCTCTGGAAAATGGATATCATTTAAACTTGTGGTTCTATCTAATAGTTCATAATCAGTTAATTGTTCATCATTAATATAATCTTCGATTTCAGGAGTACGTTTTAAGGCATGCTTTATACCTTTTCTAATAAGAGTACTTGAAAGTCCTTCTATTTTTTTATAAATAGGTATTAGAGCACCTGTTTCGTTTAATTCATCAAATTCCAAATATTTCTCTATAGTTGCATTTTTAAATTCGACAGATCCTGTTTTCTTGACATCGGGCACACCAGAAATAGCAACTGTATCACCTTCTTTAAATCGAGTTTCAATGTATTGAGGACCAAACCATTTAGCTTTAGCATCTCCTGTCTCATCTGAAACTAAAAGAGTTGCTATCCGTAATCTACTTCTGGTTGTGAAAACAGAAACTTTTACAATCTTTACTAAAACTGTTATTTCTTTAAATTCAAATAAGCTTCTGACATCCTCGATTGTTAATATATCAGAACGATCTATGTGTTTCCTGGGATAGAATCTGATAAGATCTACAATGCTTTTTATACCTGATTTATTTAAGGATTTTATTCGTTTCTCTCCGAAACCTTTGATTTCGGATATATCTATATTAGATAAATAATTAATATCTCTTTTAACCACAGTAAAACAATAGCTAAAAACTTTTTAATTCAAAGTACCTAATAATCAATAGATTAGTTATAGTTATAATGTAAATTCAGAGGGAATAATGGCAAAGAAATGTGAAATATGTGGAAAAGGACCTTGGTTCGGAAAACAAGTATCTTTTTCTCACAAAAGGTCTAGCAAAAAATGGTCTGCAAATATCCAAAAAGTAAAAGTGGCTGATAGCACGAATACGAAAAAAGTTAAGGTTTGTACATCTTGCTTGAAAGCTGGAAAAGTAACAAAAGTTTAAATGGCTCAAGGTGTTGTTAAATCATATGATCCTAATTCAGGTAATGGAATCGTAGTTTTAGATACAGACAAATCGGAAGTTTATCTACAACCAGGTTCGCTCAAAGGTTCAATTTTCAGGACGCTAAGGCAGGGTCAAAGAATTAATTTTGAGGTAACTGACATTGAGGGAGTTTTAACTATTTCCAATGTGAAAATTGGACAAGGTGGATATTAACTTTTATTAATGTCTGAAATTAACATTCACGACTCCAATAAATTAATCATCGATAAATATTTTAACAACCTTACTTGTGACGAATATACAGAATCAGTATTTAAAGGTGGTCAGTCACAGGCAGACGAACGACTAGCAAATATTGACATCAAGGGATACTCTAAAAGAAGAAATAATGTTTACCCTGCAACTACAAGGGGTTCTTCTTTCCTCTCTCCATATATACGTCATGGTTTACTCAATCTTTGTGAAGTTTGGAAAGCGGTGGATAGTTTTCAATTTGAAGATCGAACTAAATTTAGAGATGAGTTGCTCTGGCAAGAATTTTCAAGACATCTTTATGCAATTATGGGCCAAAATAATAAAAAAATGTGGAACTATTCAGTAGAAAACACCAACAAACCAGTAAACACATCTGAAATGAACTGTATTCAAACTATTAAAAATGAATTAGTTGAAACAGGATACATGGTTAATCAGACCAGAATGTGGTTTTCATCTCACCACAGTTTTAGGGCTGAAGAAAATTGGAATAAATATGAAGATTTTATGTTTAAGCATTTAGTTGATGGTTCAAGATTTGCAAACAGATTAGGTTGGCAATGGGTTATGGGTGGACAAACTGGAAAATTGTATGGCTTCGCACAATCTCAAGTTAAGAATAGAGCACCTAAACTATGTCAACAATGCAATCTGCAGTATAAATGTCCTATACAGACATGGCCTGATGAATCGAAATATGAACCAATAGATCAAGAAATAGATTATGACATTAAAAGTAAATTCGGCCCAACAGAAACAATAAATTCGCATGAAAAACCATCAGTTGTATGGTTAACTGGTGAATCTATGGGTGATGACGATCCTGCACTAAAAGCTCATCCAGAACTTCCAGTCATTTTTATATTCGATAATGTACTACTTAATAAAATACAAATATCTACAAAAAGAATTATTTTCTTATTAGAAACACTTAAAGAATTGGCTCTTAAAAGAAAAGTATTAGTATTTATAGGAGACCCTAAATTGATACTTAATGATTACAACTATGCAGTAACATTTGCATGTGTACCTAAATACAAAGAAATAACCATGATTAATAAACCTGTAGCTGAGTATCCGACAGTAAGACTTGCTGATCCAATAAGTTTTTATCCACGGAGTTATACATCATGGAAAAAGAAAATTACATTGACTGTATGAAAAGAAAACTTATCTTTGCATTTTTATTTTTTCATAATTATATTTACATCTACACAAAGGGGCGGATAGGAAAGAATCTTAATGGAAGACCGTGTTTAATTCTAGAAACAATTGGAGCCAAAACACAATTGATTAGAAAGAATGTACTGGTTTACTTAAAAGAAGGAAATGAAATATGTTTAATTGCATCAAGAGGTGGAAGTGAACGAAATCCAGGATGGTATTACAATTTAAAAAAAAATGAATCGTCAGTAATATCTATCGGAACTCAGAAGTTTGAAGTTAATGCGAGAGAAGTTTTTAATGAAGAAAGATCTGAATGGTGGGGAAAAATGGATTATCTAAATAATGGTGGATATGAAAGATACCAACAAAGGACTTCAAGACTAATACCAGTGATGGTACTAACAATAACTTAGTCGCAAATTGCGCCTAAGTCGGTTTTGTAGTTTATTTAGATATAAAGCAATAATTAAAGGGTTTTACTAATATCAATAAAAAGATTTGGAGAAAGTTCCTTAACTACGATATCAGCATTTGAGAGTTCTCTTTTGCTAAATATACCCCTGTCAATCGCAACAACAAAATTATTCGACGCTTTACCAGATTGAATACCTGGAGGGCTATCTTCAACAATTATATTTTTAGTAGTGTTTAGTTTTTCAACAGCTAAATTATAAATATCAGGAAATGGTTTATTTCTAGGACGTACGACATCACCACCAATAACAAAAGAGAAGTATTTAGAAATTTTTGCTTTATTTAGTTTATCCTCTAAAGCTTTTTGTGGTGATGCGGAAACACATGCCTGGCTCCATTCAAGATCATGAAAATAATTTAAACAACTTAATGCATCTTGATAAATAGTGTGGTCAGAAAAATTATTAATGATTAAAGCTGCGATTTCATCCATGGTTTCACTAAATGATGGAAGGTTCACTTCATCAGCATATTTTTTGTGAACTAATTTATCATCAATACCTACATAGTCATCAAATGTTTCAATTGGTAGACTTAAATTGCGTTTTCTTAATACTTCTTGCCATGCATATGCGTATGCACGTTCAGTGTCCATGAGTGTTCCATCACAGTCCCAATAAATTCCTACCATAAATTAACCCAACTTTGACTGTATGTCTTTAGCGCTCTTCAAAGCTAAGCCGTCTGATCCTTCAGTGCTCCATTTATTTGAGGTATCTCTTAATGCTTCATCTAATAAGTCACTTAATAACTCATACTTTGAAATATTTAAATTTTTCCATAGATAAAGAGCATGGCTTCCTGGAATAGTATTTATTTCATTTATGTAAATGTTATCTTCAATTTTTAAAAAATCGTATCGGACTATACCCCGCGAAGGAATTACGTTATTAATTTCCTCAACTAAAAATATTATTTGTTTACTAAGGTCCTCATTTAATTTTGCTGGTAGTTCTCTTTTTGAACCTTCTAAGCCACCATTGTTTAGATACTTATCTTTATATGAGAAAAGGTTGGAGTTTCTGATCGGTTTTTCTATTTCAGAATAGTTAAATTCTGGATAGTTCCGGACTCCAATTAATAAATCATCTGCATTTTCAAGATATTTTTCTAATAAAGCACCTTTGGTATACAAATCTGAAGTTTCTAGTATTTTAAGGGCTGTTTCATAGTTTTTGACTACTTCTACACCTATTGAAGACCCTCCAAATTGTGGTTTTAACACATATGGCCCTGCAAAATCGGGAGATTTACCACTTCTTATCTTAAATTTGTCTAAAACTGGAAGATTGTTAGATTTCATCAGTGAATAAAATGCATATTTATCCATACATAGTTGTGCAATATTTAAATTTGGACCTGTAAATTTAGCTTCCATAACCTCTAAAAGACCCTGTAAAGAACCATCCTCACCAGGTCCCCCGTGACAAGAGTTTACATAAACATCTATATCTAGTTTTTTTCTTTTAAAAGTAAAACAATTATCTTTTCCGAGGTTTATATGTAATTCTTTAGTTAATAATTTTGAATTTTGAACAAAATCGCTTGATTCTAAATTGTGATCAAGTAAAAACCATTTATTATCTTTAGTCCAATAAATTATCGATACATCATGTTTAGCAGAAAGAATTCTAGCACTTTGAAGGCCAGTTAAAACAGAGATATCATGTTCTGGAGATGGTCCTCCAATGATAACTCCTATTTTATAATTCATTATTAGGGATAGTGGTCAGGTAAGTCATTTTCAAATAATACAACATCTTCAGGTTTTATAATAGTATTCAAATATTTTACAGCTTCATCTCTTGTCGGAAACCAAAAAGCAGGTACCTCATTCTCTTGAAAAGCTAATAAAAGAGAGTTCTTATTTGTATGACCAATAACCAGTGCTGAGTTGATAACTTTGCTAGCTTCTGTTCCAAACGCATAATTTAGTGAGAACTGGTCACTACCTAGCTCAATCATCCCAGGTGTGACTAAATACCTAATTGAATTTTCATTTCCTTCTTCTGCTAAGAGCTTTAAAGAGTGCTCTATTCCCATTGGGTTTGAATTGAAAGAGTTGTCAATTATCTTATGACCGAGGTCACTATTGATTAACGTTTGTCGGTGAGTAGTTTTATCTAGAGATTTAATATCAGTAAAATAATCTGATACATCTAAATCAAGGGAAAGCATAACTCCAATAGAAAGAGCAATAGATAGTTGTAATAATTCAGGAGCAGTAACTTTAGTAATAAATTTACCTTTCACATATATATGGTGCTCCCCCTCAACAAAATCAACATATACAATTGCTTGCTTACTTGTGATTGAACAATCGTAAACAATTTTTTGATTTGTCCATAAACGAGCCTGGTTAAGTAGTAATTCATCATCACCATTAATAACTACTGAACCAGCAAGTTCAACAATTTCAGACTTAGCATCAAGGATATTTTCCAAGTTGTTCATTCTTTCTAAATGGACAGGAGCGATACCTGTGATCACTGATACATGAGGTCTTACCCATGAACAAATTTCTCTAATTTCTCCAATACCGTATGTACCCATTTCAACAATTGCAATTTCATCAGAATCTTTTAAATCTTCATTAATTGCTTTAGCTATACCCAATCTATTGTTAAAACTCTCTTTAGTTGAGAATATCTCGTTTTGGGTTTTTAAGATTTGGTGCAATGTATTTTTAGTCGTAGTCTTCGAATAAGAACCTGTAATTCCAATAATCGGGATAGACATTTGATTAAGGTTTTTTGAGGCGGATTCAACAAAATGTTGTGTTAAGGACTTCTCGTAGTTGAATAATATTTTTAAACATTGATCATAAACAAAATAACTGAAAATATTAGCTAATAAAGCAAGTAAGTACCCTAGTTCTACTACAAGTGAAACAGCTGATATTGAAATGATAACAAAATAATAAAAACCATTTATACGTGATAATCTTTCTGTTTTAACTACTTTTGAAGTTCTGGAAGAAAAGGATAATCCAAATGGTGTGAAGGTCGAAAGAACTAAGACGATAACAGGAAAATATACGAGCCATAATGAAATAAAACCTGAAATAAGTAACAGTATAAAAAGTAAATAATTTGAAGTTTTTGACTTAACCCATCTGAAATAGAACCTTGTTACAGATCCTCCAATGTAATGTTCTCTTTGAGCAAGCCTAGACCATTTAACCGAGTTTAGTAATGAGCCAATAGTTAAAACAAGAAGGACAAAAATATATGCAGCGTTCATAATTTATTTAGTACCTCATAAATTGATTTAGATTTGCTTCTTAACATATTGTGCCCATGATTTGGAATAATGGTTAACTCAGAGTTAGAAATAAGTTTGTTGGATTTTATAGCAACTGAAACTGGGACTTCGATATCATCTTCACCCCAAATCAGTTTTACATTTGAGTTAATCATTGAGAGTTCTTTCTCAAGGTTATCATTAACCGCCTTCACAAGTGTATCTCTCATGACCCCTTCTGAATTTCTATAATCTACTGATCCAGATTTATTTTTTATTGACTCAATAGTATCTGTAGATACTATTCCCAACTTATTCATGAACTTATAGATATATAATTTATTGAGATTTTTTTTATTTGAGGTATTTGATATTAAAGGGACACCAATTAATACTAAGTTTTCTATTTTACGAATAAGAGACATATGGACAGCTATTCGTCCACCAAAGGAATGGCCAACTATTGTTGTAATTTCTTTAGGGAGTATTTTGTCTAAATATTTTGCATATTCAAATGGATTCATGCTGAATTCAAAGTGTTTGGTTTTTCCAAACCCGGGAAGATCAACAGCAAGACCTGGGTACAATTCAATAATATCTAAAAAGTCTTGACTATCCCTTCCCCACCCATGTAAATAACATACTTTTGGGTTTTCAGTATTTGAATAAGCAAAAGTTGTTCCATCTGAAAGTAATTGCACAGACATCTAATCTAATATTCTTCCAAGTGTCATTACTGCTCTTATCTCAAGCCCCATTAAAAATAAAAGTGCTAATCCCCAATATAGATAGTAGTTTTTACTCATTTCTGATCTGTAGACATATAGAAATGTAAGAGTAAATAAAACCACAACTCCATAAAATAAATGAAATGAACCTGGATCATTTTGCTGCGAATATAATAAAAGCCCTCCAGCTGTTTGAATTAAAATAGTGGATATTGAAAGATTTATTAAATATGTTCCAATTTTTTGATATTTTGTACTTCTAGAGATGTAAACACCTATTAAAAATACTCCACTAATTCCGGCTACCCAAATACTTATTAATGCCCAAACACCATGAAAATTGTTAATCATACATATTCATTTTAGTAGTAATTAAATTGAGTATTAATTTTATTTCAGTTACAGTGAATTTATGTCTAAATTAGTTAAAAATCAATTACAAGCTAACGTACCCAACGCATGGACGCCTACGTTCGAATCTACCATTGCAAAAGCTCTCAATGCAGAAATATGGGATACGGAAGGTAATAGATTTTTAGATTACGTTGGTGGATACGCTGTATTAAATACTGGGCATGTTAATCCAAAGGTTATTGATAAAGTAAGGAATCAACTTGATGATTTCACACACTCTTGCTTTGCCTATGCTCCGCATCAAAATGCGATAGATGTCTGTACAGAGATTAATAAAAGGTATCCAATTGAATCAGAAACAAAAACTTTTCTAGTTAATAGTGGAGCTGAAGCTGTAGAGAATGCAATTAAAATAGCTCGTTACTACACAGGCAAACAACACATAGTTGCATTTAAAGGAGGATTCCATGGCAGGACTTACATGGCTATGGGACTTACAGGGAAAGAGAATCCATACAAAATGGGATTTGGTCCATTTCCAGATTTTATATCACATACGGATTTCCCATATGGATATAGAGGTATGAGCGATGATCAAGCTCTTGAAACATTTGAAAAACATATTCAAAGCATAGGTGAAGACTCTATTGCTGCAATATTAATTGAAATACAACTTGGAGAAGGGGGATATATCCCAGCGTCAAATATTTTCTTAATGGAACTCAAAAAGATAGCTCAAGCAAAAGATATTCTTTTAATATTTGATGAAGTTCAAACAGGATTTGGTAGAACTGGAGAAATGTTTGGAGCCAGTACTGTAGGGGTAAGCCCAGATTTAGCAACCCTAGCTAAAGGTATTGCAGGTGGATTTCCGCTTGCAGCAGTAGTTGGAAAAAGTGAAATTATGGACTCAATCCATGATGCAGGCATTGGAAGTACATTTGGTGCTTCTCCTGTATCTTGTGCTGCAGCTTTGGGAGTACTCGAAGTATTTGATGAAGAGAACATATTGGGAAATGTTAAAAATCATGCATTAATAATGAATGAATCTCTTCTCAGTCTTCAAGCTGACAATAATTTCATTGGTGATATAAGGGGTTACGGAACTATGATTGGAGTCGAAATCGTAGAAGATATTAAAACTAAGATTCCTTCTAAAGAAATAGCAATGAAAATAATTGGACAATCAAAAGACAATGGTCTACTTTTGGTTAATTGTGGACTTGAGGGAAATGTTATTAGATTTATGGGTCCATTGACTACTCCTGATGAACAAGTTAATGAAGCAATGGAAATGTTTACTAAATCAGTGAGTGCTATTTAGGATCTACGTGCGTTAATTCGTGTAGTTTTTTCAACGTTTCCGTATCTTTAGCAGCTTCAGAAGGTGCTTTCATAAGCCAAGCTGAAACAAGATCTAAAGATTTTAAATCTTTTTTCTCAGCAAAGAATTTCATGTACCTAATAGCATCAATGACAACACCAGCACTGTTTGGAGAATCCCAAACTTCAAGCTGGAGTTCAATGTTTAAAGGCACTCCACCAAAAGCTTCTCCCTCAAGTCTTATAAATGCTTTTTTACGATCTTCTAACCACTCAACATAATCTGATGGACCAATCCTTACGGACCCCTTTTCCATACCCTTACCTTTGTTAGCAACAGAAGTCACTGAGGTCGTTTTACTCGTTCTTTTGGTTTGCAACCTATCTTCTTCGAGCATATTAAGGAAATCCATGTTTCCACCCACATTTAGCTGATAGGAACGTTTTAGATTGATACCTCTATCAGAGAATAATTGAGCTAATGCACGATGAACGATAGTTGCACCTACTTGACTCTTAATGTCATCACCAATCAAAGGTATGCCATTGTCAGCAAACTTTTGGTACCACTCTTTATCTCTAGCTATAAATACTGGTATACAGTTAATGAACCCAACGCCGGCTTCAATTGCACATTCCGCATAAAACTTGACTGCTTCATCAGAACCTACAGGGAGAAGATTAACAAGGATTTCAGCGTCAGAGGATTTCAATACTTCTACAACTGCATCTGAATCATCCACAGGATCTATAATGTCTTCTACAAATTTACCAATACCATCTAACGTTCTACCTGGACTGACTTTTATGCCTAAACTAGGTACTTCTGAAAACTTAGTTGTATTGTTTGGCTCAGTGAATATTGCATCAGAGAGATCTTTTCCAACTTTATTTTTATTGATATCGAACGCTGCAACAATTTCAATATCTGAGACTCTATAGCCACCAATTACGTCAGAAATAAGTCCATTCTCTGTGTCATTAATTTTATAATATTCAAGTCCTTGAACAAGTGAACTTGCACAATTACCAATTCCTAGTACTGCTACTTTGATTTTGCTATTGTTCATTAAATCACTTTAGCAATTGTTAGCTATATGTAATTTTTTAAAGACTAATTAAATAGAAAATTAAACCAACTTGCTGAGTTATACAGCATGGCAACAATAAAATATAAAATAAATGAAGTAACACCAATGATTTGAAGTATTTTTATAAATCTATTCATATTCTAAGATTACAATTTATAAAAATTAATATAAATACAGTTATAGTTTAAATATGATAAAAAATTTGTCTCCTTCTAGAGCCTCACAATTCAAAACCTGTCCTAAGCAGTTCAAATTTTCTAACGTAGATAAAATAAAAGAACCTACTAATTTAGTCCAAGCTAAAGGAACAACAGTACACCAAGCATTAGAGGATTTATATGACCTGCCAATTGATCAAAGAACGCCTGAAGTTCTTTATGATCTTTTTCGAAAAGCATGGTCAAATGTTAGAGGTAACGATGAACACGTTAATTTATTTGATTCTATTGAAGATGAAAGAGAATGGGGACAGGAAGGTCTTAATCTACTTCATAACTATCTGAAACTTGAAGATCCTCAGAAACTAGAACCACTTGAACAAGAAAGGTGGGTTAGGGGTTCAATTGAAGATTTAAATTTGCGTGGAATTTTAGACCGCATGGATGAGGATAAAGATGGAAATTTGATAATTGTTGACTATAAATCGGGGAAAGCACCGATGGCAAAATATAAAGAGCCCCGTTTCTTTGCACTTAAACTATACGCACTACTAATAAGAGATGAAATAGGTGTTACTCCTAAAGAATTGAAATTAATATATCTTAAAAACTCTACAATCCACACATTAAAAATAGACGATACCATGCTAGATGAAGCAAAAGTCGAGATACTTTCTATTTGGCAAGATATTAAAAATGCTTTTGAAAATAACGAATTTCCAGCCACAAAGAATGCACTCTGTAAAGATTGGTGCTACTACAAACCAATCTGTCCTTTGTTTAATAAAGAAGCTCCAAGTACCGACAAATTAAGAGAAATTGTTGAAAAAATAGCTGAAATTAATGAAACCCTCGATGCACTCGAAATGTTTGAAAATCAAGATGAGTTACCTGATTCAAGCCCTTTGAAAAACATAAACATTAATGAGTTAAAAGATAAGATTTTTTCACTTGAAGGAGAAAAAGAAAGAATACTTACAGATATAAACTCGTTATTAGGGAAATAACCCTCTAGTTAATTTCGCAGCGGCAACCCTTTTGATTCCCTTTATTAGAGCAGCTGTTCTCAGATCACAATTATTTTTTTGTGATATCGTCCATACTTCTTCAAATGCAGAAGTCATTATGTCAATAAACTTTTCATGTAGGTCTTTTTCTTTCCATAGGTAGTTTTGTCTATTTTGAACCCACTCAAAATAAGATGCCGTAACACCCCCAGCATTTGCCAAAATATCTGGGATTAATAATACCTTATTATCGCGTAGGATTTTATCAGCGCTTACTGTAGTTGGAGAGTTTGCAGCTTCGACAATAACGTGCGCTTTAATATTGTTAACATTTGAAGAAGTAATCACACCTCCAATTGCCGCTGGAATTAGTACATCACATTTTAATTCCAATATATCTTGTGAAAGTTTATCCGCACCATCAAATCCTGCTACTGAGTGATTCTTAGCAGTATATTTGAACAGTTCTGGAATATTGATGCCATTGGGATTGATGATTGCTCCACCTAAATCATTTACTGCAATAACCTTTGCTCCCCTCTCATAAGAATCAAGAGCAGCATATCGACCTACATTTCCAAAACCTTGTATCACAATATCAGAATCTTTATATGTCTTACCGATTTTATCCATTGCTTGAGCTGTTACTGCAACAGCTCCTCTACCTGTTGCCTCTCTTCGTGTAACTGAACCACCGAGTGCAGCAGGTTTTCCAGTTACAATTCCTGGTTGAGGTGATCCTACAAAATTACTGTAAGTATCCATGATCCAGGCCATAGTTTGTTCGTCAGTCCCTAAATCAGGTGCTGGAATATCTTTTTCTACACCAATTACTGGCAGAAGTTCAGCTGTGTATCTTCTTGTAACTCTTTGTTTTTCTGCTCGTGTTAATGAAGTAGGATCAATTGCGACCCCTCCCTTTGCTCCACCAAAAGGTAAGCCAACTATTGCTGATTTCCAAGACATTAGTATAGATAGTGCAGTTACTTCACCAAGGTCTACGTCGGGTGCATATCTGATGCCCCCCTTTGTTGGTCCCATTGAAAGTACATGTTGAACCCTGTATCCAACAACTGTTTCTACTTCTTCGTAATCGTCTCTTCTGAATGGAAATGTAACTACTAATGCTCTTTGTGGATATTTCAAACGTTCTCTAATGTTCGAGTCTAAATTTATAAATTCAGAAACCTCTTCGTACTGTCTAATTACTTCTCTGTACATCTGAGATTCAAATAACTGAGGATTTGTCATTAATAATCATTGTATTGCAAATAAAATGAAACGTCTTGAAAAATAATTTTTTGTCATACGTAATTTGTATATTTGAAGTATGAAAAATAATAAAATAGAAGATATCCTAAATATGATTGGTGTAGAAACTATTATGATCTGCAAAAATCACAATGACAACTGTAGCTGTCATAATGTAATTAATGAAGCTGCTTAAGTTAGGAGAAATAAATGGGAAATAAAATAGATCAGATTCTTGAGTTAACTAAGGAGGTATCTGCTCAAGATTCGAATGAATTAGATTTAACTGTTACAAAATTTGGAGAAGAATTAACAAATACAGATGATCTTGAGTTTCTTTGGACCGCAAGAAGCACAACCAATGTAGTTAAAAATACTAGTTCAAATATTAAAACTTTCAGCGATGTAAAGATGGCTAAAAATATAGAAGGAAATGGTGCTGTGAGGCTCGGGGACGAAGTATTTGTTTTTAACAAATCTTATACATGGAAAGTTCATGATTTAAAAAATTTAATTAAATGGATAATTGAAAAATCCTCAGATGATGAAGAATTAACGGAATCTCTAATAGCAATTATGGGTCAAAATTTTGTGCCAAAGCTTAAAGGACTTGATGCAGTTGCTTCTAATAAGGAACAAAATACTGAAATGATAAGAGACACATTTCTTTACAAAGAGTGGAAAGATACCCCTGAACTTAAAACTATAAATGTGAACAATAATTCGGCACCTATGTGGGCAAAAGATCTAAAACATAAAGAAAGAAGAATAAAATGAACCAATTATACGAACTATCAAGACAATTTCCAGATGAGTGGGTCAAAAAAGCTCCTAAAGGTAAATTTGGTAATTACATTCCCCATTCCGTTATAACACAAAGACTATTGGAAGTTTGTGGACCATTTAACTGGGAAGTAGTTGAACTGATAAGAGAAGAAAAACTTGGAAAAGTTGTAGGGTGTTTCGGGAAACTTACTGTAGATGTAGATGGAAAACTTGTAACAGTTACAGCTATAGGGGATGTAGAGAATGATCAAGGTAATGATGGTACTAATGCAAAACATGCTGAATCTGACTCTTTCAAAAGATGTGCTATGAAGTTCGGATTAGGACTACACCTTTGGGCAGGAAATGAATATTACCTAGATAAAAAACTTTCTGGTGAAAAAGACCCTAATAAAATAAAGTTACAGTCAGCTTAAGGTTTTAGTTGTCCGTTTTCGGACTCCAAAATAATAGTTACCGGACCATCATTCTCAAGTGAAATATTCATATAAGCTCCAAACTTACCTTCAGCAACTTTTGCATATGTGGTTAGTTCTTTTGAAATATACGAAAGTAGTTGTTCTGCATTAATAGGATCCTCTGCCTCAATAAAAGAAGGTCGATTTCCCTTAGATGTATTTGCCAAAAGAGTAAATTGACTTACTAATAATATCTGGCCTGAAATTTCCTGTATTGATTTATTCATTTTTCCAGAAGAATCTGAAAATATTCGCAAGTTTACAATTTTCTTAATTAATACATCTGCATCTCTGACAGTATCACCCTTTTCAATTCCCCAAAGTAATACAACACCAGTCTGAATTTCTGAGATGATAGTATTGTCTATTTTTACATTCGCTGAATTAACTCTTTGTAATACAACTTTCATATGATTATATTAAAGTGATTATATGGCTTTAGATGAAAAAACTATCAAAATGGCTAAAGGTCCAAATTATGCAGCATTAACTACCTTATTTAAAGATGGATCTCCCCAAACACACACAATGTGGGTTGATACCGATGGTGAACATATTCTTATTAATACTGAAATACATAGGGTTAAATATAAAAATATAAAAAATGATCCAAGGGTCAGCGTAATGATATGGAAACATGACGATGCTTTTAAATTCGTAGAAATTAGGGGTAAAGTTATTGGAGAAATTACCGGTGAAGATGCAGAAAAAAATATTCAATCCTTATCCCACAAATACTGGGGAAAACCTTATCCTTTCACAATACAAACAGAAAGAATTGTTTTAAAAATACTGGCAGAAAGAGAATTCTTTTTTAATATAAAAGATGAAGATTTTGTTAACTAATCCTTTTTGTAATTATAAAAACCTTTTCCAGTCTTAACACCTAAATCACCATCCTGAATTTTTTTCTCTAAAAATTTCTTTGGATAATCGTTTGGATTTTTAGTTTCATTGAAAATCTTTAATTTTGCATAATAGTGAATATCTAGACCTGAATAGTCGGAAAGTTCGAAAGGGCCTAACGGATGGTTTAAACCTTTTTTAATGGCTAAATCTATATCTTCAAAATCAGCTATACCTTCATCATATAACTCATATGCTTCATCAACAAGAGCAGCAAGCATCCTGTTTACTATAAAACCCGGAGTTTCTTTCTTTAAAGTAACAATAGATCTACCCATTGATTTTCCTACGGATTGAGTTCTTGAAATAACTTCTGTAGCTGTTGATTCAGGATAAGAAATCTCAACAAGGTCCATTCTTAAAGGTGGGTAGAAAAAATGCATGTTAATAAATCTTTGTACATGCATACAGTCTTTTGCTATTTCAGATGCAGCTATGAAAGAACTATTTGTTGCTAAAACTACTTCTGAATCTGTAATTTCCGATAGTTGTGAAAAAATTTCAAGCTTAACGTCAAGTCTCTCAACCACAGCTTCAATAATGAATGTCTTATTTTCTGATAAAGAATCAATACTTTTAGCTACGTGGAGATTATCTTTAAAGTTAGCTAAATGCTCTTCTGTATATTTATTTTTTGAAATAAGATTCTTAAGGTTATCTTCAGCAAATTTAAGTTTAGAAGTCACATTTTCAGTATCTTTATCATAAATATGAGTTTCATACCCTGCCATAGCAGATAAGGCTGCTATTTGACTTCCCATTTGTCCGCCACCAACCACTCCTATTTGTTCATTCATTTATATTTATTCATTTCTCTTCTAGCTATTGATCTTAAGTGGACTTCATCTGGACCATCAGCAATTCTTAATACCCTGGCTCCAGCTGCCATTCGTGCTAAGGGAGTATCTTGAGATAAGCCCATAGCTCCATGCGCTTGAATAGCCTTGTCTATGACATAAGATGCTGCTTCAACAACGGTTACTTTAATTGATGAAATTTCTATTTTGGCTTCTTCCTTGCTATAAGTATCAATCAGCCAAGCTGTTTTTAGTGTAAGTAATCTAGCTTCTTCAATTTTTATTCTAGATTTTGCAATCCACTCCTGAATAACTCCTTGGTCAGAAAGTTGTTTTCCAAAAGCTTCTCTTGAAAGAGACCTTTTAATCATAAGCTCTAATGCACGCTCAGCCATGCCTATTGCCCTCATACAGTGATGAATTCTTCCTGGACCTAATCTTGCCTGTGCAATTTTAAAACCAAGTCCTTCTCCACCAATAATATTTTTTTTCGGAACAACTACATTTTCAAATAAGAGTTCAGGATGACCTGTGTATCCATCATCATATCCATACACCTGCATAGGTCTAATAATAGAAATACCTTCTGAGTCCATAGGTACTAATATTTGGCTTTGTCGTTGATGCGGAGCATTTTCAGGATTTGTTACACCCATAAATATACATATTTTAGCCCTAGGATTAATAGCGTTTGATGTCCACCATTTACGACCATTTATAATATAGTTATCTCCATCACTTACAATCGAACTACTAATATTTGTTGCATCAGACGATGCGACATCTGGTTCCGTCATAGCAAAGCAAGATCTAATAGAGCCGTCTAACAATGGTGTTAACCACTCTTCTTTCTGCTCATCAGTGCCAAAATCATATAGAACCTCCATATTTCCAGTATCAGGTGCAGAACAATTAAATACTTCTGGCGCCCACCAAACTTTACCGGTGATTTCAGCAAGTGGAGCATATTCGACATTAGTTAAGCCAGCACCGTATTCACTATCTGGTAAAAATAAATTCCATAGACCTTCCTCTTTAGCCTTATTTTTAAGTTCATCAAGAATATCGGGAATATGTAAAGAATTACCAGAATCTTCAATTTCTTGATCATAAGCTTGCTCAATTGGGTATATGTGTTCTTCGAAAAATTTATTTAGTTTTTTTTGTAAATCTAATGATTTTTCTGAGTAATTAAAATCCACAATTTATTCTATCAATATTTAACTCTCGTGAACAATCTTTATGTAATATATTATTTGATGGACTTTTTTAATAATACAATACGTAAACATATTGCATCAGTTACACGGCTTGATGAAAACTTTACATTCGACCAGTTCAAAGTTGGAAGATCAAACATTACATTTAAAATTGAAGATGGAACTTACAAATATGTATTAAGAAGACCTCCATTCGGAAATAAACTTGAATCGGCTCATAATATGCAGCGAGAATATAGAATAATCTCAGAATTATCCAAAAGTAAAATTAAAGTCCCAAACCCGATTGCCTTATGTACTGATAGAACTATTTCTGATGAGGATTTTTACATTATGGAGTATGTAGATGGTCAAACAATATCAGATAATGTTGTGGCTGAAGCGTATTCTAAGGATGCAAAAGAAAAAATCTCTAATTCTTTTATTAAAGCAGCAGTTGAACTGCATAATTACGATGTATCTAATTCTAACCTGAGCGATCTAGGAAAACATGAAGAATATGTTAAAAGACAGCTTACAAGATGGAGTAAGCAGTTTGCATCACAAACTATTAGAAATATACCAGATCTAGATAAAGCAACAGATATTTTGTTTGAAACAATCCCTAATCAACAAAGAGTAAGTATTGTTCATGGAGATTATCGATTAGATAATGTAAGAATTATGAATAACGAAGTTAGTGCAATATTAGATTGGGAGCTATGTACTTTAGGTGATCCATTAGCTGACTTAGGAACAATCATTGCTTCCTGGGCCAACATAGAAGAAAAAGACACGCCTTTTATATATTCACCATCTTTAAGTGATGGTTTTTTGAACAGAAATCAGATACTTTCTATATATGAAAAAGAATCGTCCCTTGATCTAAAGGATATAGAATTTTATACAAGATTATCGTTTTGGAAACATGCCATGATAATGGAAGGTGTCTACGTAAGATACTCACTTGGTTATTATGGTGATACAGATAAAAAAGAAATAGATGCATTTGGACAAAGTACAATAAATTTTGCCAAAAAGGCATCTAATATAAATCTATTGAAGGAGATTTTATGAAAGTTATTCCAGCAACAGAACTTGAAAACCATATTGGTGAAGAAATTGGCCTTTCCGAGTGGATAGAAGTTACACAAGAACGAATTAATCAGTTTGCAGATGCAACAAACGATCATCAATTTATACACGTAGATCCAGAACTAGCTAAATCTGCCCCTACACCATGGGATACAACGATTGCACATGGTTTTTTAACATTGAGTTTGGTTTCCTATATGTCGGCAACATCAGGGTTTATGCCAGCAGAAATGCAAACAGCCGTAAATTATGGGTCAGATAAAGTTCGATTTATGGAAGCTGTACCTGTAGATAGTAAAATAAGAGGCAGATTCATCTTGACTGATGCACAATATAAAAAAAATGGAAGATGGTTAGTCAAAACAACAGTAACTATTGAAATTGAAGGGGTTGAGAAACCAGCAGCAGTTATTGAAACATTAACTTTGTACATAGTAAAAGAATAAAAAACAATTTAAGGAGTAATTTATGAGAGAAGCAGTCATAGTATCAGCAGCAAGAACACCAATTGGTAAAGCTTATCGAGGAGCATACAATAATACAGGAGCTCCTACCCTAGGTTCATATTCCATTAAAGAAGCAATTTCACGAGCTGGTATCGAAGCTTCAGAAGTAGAAGATGTCATTATGGGCTGTGCGCAACAACAAGGCACTCAAGCATTAAATATTGGACGATTAAGTGGAATGGCAGCTGGTTTGCCACATTCAGTACCGGGTATGACAATTGACAGACAGTGCTCATCTGGACTTATGGCAATTGCAACTGGAGCAAAACAAATCATTACAGATAATATGGATGTTGTTGTTGCAGGAGGAATTGAATCTATTTCACTTGTACAAACAGCTGACTTCAGGTTAGATTCCGACCCCTTAGTTTTAGATATGCAACAAAATGCGTACATGCCAATGATAGAAACTGCAGACTATGTTGCAGAAAAATACAATGTTTCAAGAGAAGCTCAAGATGAATATTCTTTAGAGAGTCAAATGAGAACAGCAGCTGCCCAAGAAGCTGGAAAATTTGATGATGAAATCATTCCGACGACATCAACAAAACTAGTTAAAAATAAAGAAACTGGAGAAATCACTGAAGAAACAGTTGAACTTAAAAAAGATGAGGGTAATAGACCTCAAACTACCTTGGAGGGTCTTTCATCACTTCCCGCAGTATATGGCGAAGGTAAGTTCATTTCAGCTGGTAACGCATCTCAACTATCAGATGGTTCTGCATCTGTAGTCATGATGGAAGCTAAACAAGCAGAAGAAAAAGGTCTTAATCCACTTGGATACTACAGGGGAATGACTGTATCAGCACTAGCTCCAGAAGAAATGGGTATAGGTCCTGTCCTTGCCGTACCAAATTTATTAAGTAAATTTAATCTCTCAGTGGATGATATTGGCCTTTGGGAACTCAACGAAGCATTTGCTGTTCAAGCTCTTTATTGCAGAGATGAATTAGGAATTGATCCAAATATATATAATGTAAATGGAGGTTCTATTTCCATAGGACACCCTTATGGTATGACTGGTGCCAGAATGACAATGCATGCTCTTATTGAGGGAAAAAGAAGAAATGCTAAGTTTGTTGTAGTCACTATGTGTGTCGGTGGTGGAATGGGTGCAGCAGGATTATTTGAAGTAATCTAGATTCAAATAAAAAACATATTCTCATAAATAGCCATTTAGATTTTTTCATTTTTGGATGAACCTTTATACTGTTGTATGGATAAAATTTTTGATAAGAATTCTTACCTAAAATCGATATCAGATAGAAATTTAAAAATATACCTTATGGGTGAACTTGTTGAAGATCCTATTAATCATCCAATAATAAAACCTAGTGTTGAAGCTATGGCGGAAACTTACGAACTTGCTGTTAGAGAACCCGATCTTGCCTCTGTAAAATCGCCCTACACAGGTGAATCTATAAATAGATTTCTACACATTGCAGAGAGTAGCGAAGATTTATTTATGCAGAATAAAATGCAAAGAAAACTTGGTCAACTTACTGGTACATGCTTTCAAAGATGTGTAGGAATGGATGCTTTTAATGCATTACATTCTGTTACATTTGAAATCGATGAAAAAAATAAAACACACTATCACAACAATTTTGTTGGGTTTTTAACTGAGATGCATAAATACAATCTTATTGTTGGTGGAGCTATGACTGATGTAAAGGGAGACAGATCTAAATTACCACACGAACAGGAAGATGAAGATTTGTATCTGCGTGTAGTAGACAGAAATGAAAAAGGTGTTTTCGTTAAGGGAGCTAAGGCTCACCAGACAGGCTGTATAAATTCACACTGGATGGTTGTCATGCCAACTCTTAGATTGACAGACAAAGATAAGGATTACGCAATTGTTGGAGCAATACCTGTTGATGCTGAGGGGATAACATATATTTATGGTAGACAATCTTGTGATACAAGAAGTATGGAGCCTGGTGAGTATGACGTGGGAAATAAATATTACGCAGGTCAGGAAGCGATGGTAATTTTTGATAATGTATTTATACCTAATGAATATATATTCATGGATGGTGAATATGACTTTGCGTCGATGCTTGTTGAAAGATTTACAACATACCACCGGAGGTCATATGTTTGTAAAGCAGGGGTAGGTGATGTACTGATTGGAGCAGCTGCAACAATTGCTGAATATAACGGTGTGGAGGAATCATCACATATTAAAGACAAAATTGTAGAAATGAATAAACTCAATGAAACAATCTACGCTACTGGTATAGCTTCATCTCTACAAGGAAAATTAACAAAATCAGGTAACTTTATTAATGATGATTTATTAGCAAACGTTTGCAAACAACATGTAACAAAAGAAACCTTTGAGATAGGGAGATTAGCTCAAGATCTTGCTGGTGGTTTGGTAGGGTCAATGCCATCTGGTATGGACTTCAATGAAGGTGTAATGTCATCCGACTTAAAAAAATATTTAAAAGGTAAAAAAGATATCAATGCTGAAGATAGGGTTAAGATACTCCGATTAATTGAAAATATGACACTTGGCAGAAATGCCGTTGCATACCTGACTGAATCTCTACACGGAGCAGGCTCTCCTCAAGCCCAAAGAGTCCAAATTAGACGTGGAGTTGACATGGAGCAAAAAAAAGAATTTGCTAAAAACTTATCTGGTGTAAACGAGAGAAGAAAACAATGAAATCGGTGGTATGTACAAAATTAGGAGAGCCAAAATTACTTGAAATTAAGGAAGTTGATAAACCAATCCCTCTCGACGACGAAGTCCTTATCAAGGTAGAAGCTGCCGGTGTGAATTATCCAGATGCGCTTTTAGTCCAAGGAAAATATCAGATAGTTGTTGAACCACCATTTACTCCTGGTAATGAGGTTTGTGGATATGTAGATCAAGTAGGTAAAAATGTTGATCTAAAAAAAGGTACCAAAGTTATTGGACTACCAGAGATAGGTGGTTTTTCAGAATTCGTATGTATAAATAAAAAACTTGTTATTCCAATCTCAGACAACATTAATTCATTGGCAGGAGCAAGTCTTCCAATAAATTATGGGACAACTTATTATGCCCTAAAAAGACGTGCAAAAGCAGCAAGCGGCGAATCACTTTTAATTCTAGGTGCATCTGGTGGAGTAGGCACTGCCTCTATTCAATTAGGTAAAATATTAGGACTAACGACTATAGCGGCAATTGGTTCAGATGAAAAAGAAGAGTATGTTAAAAACTTAGGTGTGGATCATATAATACGATACGACAAAGAAAATCTTAAAGAATCAGCCAAAAAACTTACCGATGGGAAGGGTGTGGACATTGTGGTTGATCCAGTTGGGGGTAACGTTACGGAAGAAGCCTTGCGTGCAACAGCCTGGAATGGAAGGCTACTCGTAATTGGTTTCGCCCAAGGAGAAATACCAAAAATTCCATTGAACATAACATTAGTTAAAGGTGTATCAATTGTTGGAGTTTGGTGGGGAAGGTGGACACAAACCTCTCCAAAAGAAACAGCAGAGGACTTTAATGAATTAATAGGATTTATTAATGAGGGAAAACTAGATATTAACCCAAAAAATGTCTATTCAATTGAAGAAGTCTCTACTGCTATGGATAATTTTCTAAATAGAAAAAATATAGGTAAAACTGTAATTAAATTTTAATTACTTTTTTGCAGATTCAAAGTAGGGATTATCTCCTGAAGCATGATCTGTAGCATCAATAATATTTCCTATCTCGGGGATAGCCTCCCTTAAGGATGTTTCAATACCTTGAGTTAAAGTAACTTGAGCCATTCCACAACCTTGACACCCACCACCAAGTTTGAGGTAAATATCTTTTCCCTCTACTCCAACCAATTGCGCGACTCCACCATGAGAAGCAATAGCTGGATTAATTTGAGACTCTAATACTGTTTGAACTTTTTCTGCAAGTTCACCAGTTAACTCAGGCATTTCATCTGGATTGCCAAAAATTTCAGGACTGGGTGTGTTTGGATTATCCATTGTAAGACCAGGAGCCGCAGGATCATCTGATAGCTCTAATTTGGCATTATTAAATTTATCTAAATCTTTAGAAGCAATAATTACTACTAGTTCATCGAACTCAAGACGTTTATCATCAGATCTAGCTTGTTCTAAATCTAAAAAACTAAGATCATAGGTGTATTGATTTCCTTGCACCCCATCGATTTGTAAAAATAAAGCATAATCATTATCACCAGGTTCTTGTTCTTTAATTTCAAGAATTTTAGCAATTGCTTTCTCGCCTATATCAAATTTAAAATCTGTCATATAATAATGATAGTGAAATTGTGGATTGTGTAAAATAAATGAAAAAAGTATTGTTGGTTATACCTGAGCTAAGTTACAAGTCTAATGACTTTGTAAAAGCAGCTAAGAAATTAGACATTCCGTTTTCTATTATTACTGATAGTCAACAAGTTTCAGAGAAGATGACTGACAATATTTTTATTTCAGATTTTTCATCAGAAGTTCCGCAAGTATTGCTTGATAAACTCTATGACATAACACATATTTTACCAGTAGATCACTCATCACTGAGATATGCGGCTAAATTGACTGATTTGCTAAATGCTACTGGAAACAGTTTTGAATCAGTGAATTTAGCAATGGATAAATATGAGTCTCGTAATATTTTTAATGAAATTACAGATATAAAAGTTAAAAATCAATATGTAAATAATCTTACTGACATTCAGAATTTTATTGCTACCTCAAAAATAGGAGTACTGAAACCAACTAAAGGCACTGCAAGTAATAAAGTTATAAAGATTTCTAGTAAGAATATTAATTCGTTAGTAATTAAAAATATTATCAAAGACTGCAAGCAAGATGAATTAGTTATTGAAGAATTTATTGAAGGTGATGAATATGTATATGAAGGTATGCTTATAAATTCAGAATTATCTAATTTTGTAGTTTTTGAAAAACCACTAGTTTTTATTGAACCTTTCTTTGAGGAATCAATCTATATGACTCCTAGTAATTTAAATGAAGTAATTATTGATGAGGTAAAAGATAAAATTCAAAAAGCATGCAAAAAAATTGGTTTAACAAATGGACCAATTCATGCTGAGTTTAAAGTAATAAATAATAGAATATTTATCATTGAAATAAATCCAAGAATGATAGGTGGTCTCTGTTCAAGATGTTTGAGCTTTGGCCTATTTAAACAGTCACTAGAAGAACTTATACTATTTGCATTTAGTACAGGAACTTTTAAAAAATTAGAATTACTAAATAATTATGTTGGTGTTTTAATGTTACCTGTGCCAAAAACTGGGAGGTTCGTATCCATAAATGAGGAACAAATTATGGAAATTGAGAATGTTTCAGCTGTAGACATAACCGTATCAAGAGATACACATCTAGAAATGCCTCCTAATGGAGAAAAATATCTCGGATTCGTATTCTCTCAAGGTGAGCATAAATCAAATGTAATGAAAGCTTTGGAAACTTCACTTGAAATAGCGTCGCCAATTATTGAGGCCTAATCTATGATAACCTTCAATGAGTATGAGTAATATTTTAATTTCGCTTAACGGAGAATGTTCAGTTAGTAGAAATCAACTTAATAAGAGTTATGATTATATTTTTGGAGTGGATGGAGGCACTGAGTTTTTATACAAATTATTTTTTATACCAACTCATATTATTGGAGATTTAGATTCAATAAAAAGTGAAACAAAAAGACGTGCGGAGCGAGATGGAGCCAAAATATTATCATTCAGTGTAGATAAGGATAAAACAGATTTAGAACTCGCCCTAGAGACAACGAAAGAATTAAATGTTGAATCAATAACCATCATCGGTGGTGAAGGTAAAGAATTAGATCATCTATTTTCTAATTTTTTAAAGCTTTCATCATTTAAACAACATGGGATTATTAAATGGATAACGAAAGTAGAAAACATTATTTTTAATACTCAGATGGTTTTTGAAGTTGAGAAAAATAAAGTTTTTAGCATACTTCCACTTTCTGATTTAGATAGCTTAACTATTAAAGGTTCTAAATGGGATATTTTAAATGAAAACATCCCGTATGCATCTTCAAGAACGCTGAGAAACATAGCTTTAAGTAATGAAATAGAAGTTCATTGTAAAAATGGAAATTTTTGTTTAGTTATTAAAAACTAAGAGCGAGGAATATCTTTCCATGGCTTGTCTTTGTCTAGCTTTTGTTCTCCAGGTAATCCTAGAACACGTTCCGCAATAATATTTCTCATAATTTCTGATGTTCCACCCTCAATTGAGTTTGCCCTTGAACGTAGAAACAAGCTTTGTGTATCAGTGAAGCCAAAGGTGTCGTTATCAAAATTTAATTCAGGTTGTGTAAGCGAATAACCTCTTGGAAACAATAGCCCATCATTACCTAATAACTCCATACCAAATTCGTAAGATGCTTTATTGATTTCAGCTTCATAAAGTTTACTTGTTGAACCTTCGGGACCTGGCGTACCTTTTTCTCGAAGTTCAGAAGCTCGTATATTTGTTAATCTGACTGCTTCTTGTTGAATCCATAATTCAATAAGTTTATCCTTTTGAATTGGATCTTTTAAATCTTTATCTTTCCATATTTGAACTAGATGACCAGGAGCTCCGCTTCCTCTTTCTCTCACGTTACCGCCTATAGCTACTCGTTCATTCATTAATGTAGCGAGTGATACTCTCCAGCCTTCACCTAAACCTCCTAGTATGTTTTCTTTAGGTATTTTTGTATCTGTAAAATATACTTCATTGAATTCAGCTTCACCAGTTATTTGCCTCAATGGTCTGACTTCAACTCCCGCTGATTCCATATCAACAATAAAAAATGTTAATCCTCTATGTTTAGGAGCATTTGGATCAGTTCTTGTAACTAGTAGACCCCATTTAGCCAGATGTCCAAGGGTTGTCCAAACTTTTTGACCGTTTACAATATACCCATCTCCATCATCTACTGCTTTTGTTGATAAACTTGCTAAATCTGATCCTGAACCGGGCTCGGAGAACAATTGACACCATATTTCCTCAGCAGTAAACATTGGCTTTAAATATTTTTGAATCTGTTCAGGAGTCCCATACTCTATTATTGTGGGGGCACCCATACCCACTCCAAGAATATTAGCTATTCTATTTTGTTGTGATATACCTTCACTTCTCAGACGTTCAGTTATTATCATTTGGTACTTAGGATTAAGCCCTAAACCTCCAGAACCTTCAGGAAATTGAACCCAGGCTAAACCAAGGTCAAATTGCTTACCCCAAAATTCTTGTAGATCTTGCCCATCAGTTCTAAAGTCAATCAATTCTTCAAGTCTTCTATTTACCAACTCTTCAGAATCTAATTGTTTTGTGTCTATGTTTTCCATAAAAAAATTATACAATAAAATGTATTTTTAGGTTAGCTTCCCTGTATTGCTTTTTGAATAATCATTAACTCATCCTCATTACTGAGAGGATAAGTTCCATCTTTGATAGTTCTAATCTCTTCAATATTGCCTGCTATATCCTCAGCAGTCGCACTAGTGTTGACGTAACCATTATGAGTAATTATCCCGATCCTTGCAAAACGTCCTGCTGCTACACCAAATATTTCATGGGTTGGTTCACATGATTCAGATGCTAAGTAAACAACCATAGGTGTAACTAACTCAGCACTAAAGAGTTTACCAACATCTTCAGGGAGTAGTGCTTCAGTCATTCGTGTGTAAGCAGTTGGAGCAATAACATTAACTTTTATATTATATTTAGCACCTTCAATTGACAGTACATTTGAAAGCCCGACTATTCCCATTTTGGCAGCACCATAATTAGCCTGACCAAAGTTGCCAAATAATCCTGAAGGTGAGGCTACGTTAACAATTCTTCCATAATTATTTTCTTTCATAACCTTAAATGCAGGCTGAGTAACAAAAAAGGTACCCTTTAAATGAACATCTAGTATGAGCGAGAGCTCATCTTCAGACATATTAGCAAAACTCTTATCACGCAAGATACCAGCATTATTAATTACTGCATCTACAGTCCCATAGCTATCTAAAGCAGATTGAACAATAGCCTCTCCACCTTCTTTTGTTGCAACAGAGTCATAGTTTGCAATTGCTTCACCGCCATTTTTTACTATCTCATCAACGACATCATCAGCAGGTGAGTTTGCGGATCCTGAACCATCCACCGAGCCACCAAGATCATTTACAACAACCCTTGCTCCTCTACTGCCAAGTTCTAAAGCATAAGCTTTGCCTAGGCCGTTACCTGCGCCTGTAACAATAACTGTTCTATTTTCAAAATTTACCTGACTCATAATTACCCCTTATACATTGCATCAATTTTGTCTTTATACTTTTCGTTAATAACATTTCTTTTTAGTTTTAATGTTGGTGTTAATTCTCCACTTGTATCTGTCCACTCCTCTTCTAAAATTGTAAATTTCTTTATCTGTTGGACATTTGCAACTTTACTATTAGCTTCATCAATTTGAGATTGAATAGCTTTCACTACTTCGGGATTATTATGAAAATTATCAATATCATATTCTACAGAATTATCACTTGCCCATTTTTCACTTGTGCCTTCTCTATCTAAAACTATTAGTGCTGATAAGAATTTTTGTCCATCACCAACCATGCAGATCTGTCCAACTAGTGGATGTGGTTTTATAAGATCTTCTAGTTCTACAGGTGCTATATTTTTACCACCAGAAGTAATAATTATTTCCTTTTTACGACCAATAATTTTTACATAGCCATCATCTCCAATTTCGGCTAAATCACCTGTATGTAGCCAACCATCGCTATCAAATGCTTCTTTGGTGGCTTCTTCTTGTTTGTAGTAACCATTAGTTACATGTCCACCTTTCATACAAAGTTCACCATCTTCTAGAATTTTTATTTCTGTACCAGCTAAAGGTATTCCAACTTTACCAATTGGATTAAATACCTTGGGTATAGGTACTCCTGCTGATTTTAACTTATTAGTTAAGGATTCGACTGCATTCGATGCAATACCGACTGTTGCAGGACCTGTATCTTCTGTCATTCCATAAATTTCAGTAACATCTATGTGTATGGCATGAAACCAACGCTGAACATCTGGATTCATCGCTGCAGCGGCGGTTACGAAATATTCAGTATTTTGAATTCCTAAACCTTCTTTAAATTTAGAGAATACTAATTTATTAAAAACTGCATCAAGTAGTTTAACTTTTAAAGGAACCCTTTCACCATTTTGCTCATACTTAACTCTTTCGAGTCCATTATCAATTGCCTTTAATGCAAGATCCGCTTTGTCTGAATCATTAATTTTATTAAGTAATCCAGCCTGGAATTTTTCCCACACTCTTGGCACGGCTAAGAATACACTAGGTTGGATTGTTGGGAGGGCAAGTGACATATCCTCTAATACTGGTACAGGAAATATTTGACCAGTTTTATATATTGCCTGGTAATGGTCTCCTGCTCTAGCTGCAATGTGTGCCATAGGTAGATAGGAAACAATCCTTGGATGCATTGATGCAGGTACTAATTCACCAAATAAACTTTCATTTGTCCACAAAACATTTCTATGGGTGATCATTACTCCTTTTGGATTACCGGTAGTACCAGAAGTAAATATTAAGCAAGCAAGAGATTCGGGTGTTACTGTTTTGATTGCATCATTAAGTAATGAATCGTCTTCTGCATTTATTTTTTCTCCACGCTCTATTAGTTCATGGTATGAAACAACATAATCCTTATGGCTCACTTCTTCGTAGCCATTGATTACAATAATTTTTTCTAGATTTGGACAATTACTTTTAGCTTTATCAATTTCATTAAAAAGTTCTAGATCTCCAGCAATGGCAATTTTTGCCTCCATAAGGTTTGCTACATACTCAATTTGACCCGCTTTTAATTGTTTATATAAAGTAGATGGAGTAGAACCTGAATGCATTATTGCTAAGTCTGCAATATTATGTTCTTTTGTATTGTTTGACATAATAAAAGCTGTATCTAATGGCTTAAGACCTAAATCTATTAATCCTGATGCAAGATTATGTATATTTTCTCTGTACTCACTCCAAGACATTGCATCCCAACCTGTGTATTCAGCATTAATCGGAGTATTTATAGCTGGATAATTTGGATATTCATCAGCATTATTATTAATGTAATCTATTAGGGTTTTGCCTTCTATTTTTGCATCAATAGAAGCAGCTTGATTTTTTAGAAATTCATGTAAGTCAGTAATGTTCACTCCTTTTGTTATTTTAATTTTAATGTAATTTACAAAATTTAACTAATGGATTTAACTTTAATAAAGTTATTACGCATCAAGCATTATTATTTTCTAAAATATTTTTAAGGAGATAATTTTTGGAAAATAGTAAAACACTTATCGTTACATCTTTTGATGAGAAATACTTCAATTATGCATGTGTGCCAATAAAAACTCTGGGTATAAATTATTCTGGGAATGAACGATTAAAAGTTCGTTGTTTAGTACCTGAATATTTACGAAAAAGAGAATCTGAATTCATTAAAATAATTAGTCAAGAAAATCTTGATATAAAATTTATTACCTCTGAAAAATACATTAAGTTTACAAAGTCAGGATATGCATTTGAAAAAGAAAATATAACTAAAAATATGCATCACAGATTGTTCTTAGGCAGTACATTTAGTAATTACGACAAAGTTATATATATAGATCCAGACACAATAGTTTTACGTGACGTAACTCCACTTTTAAATTATGAAATTTATACCCCCATATCTGCAGTAGTTGAATATACAGGTATGAGTTTTAGGACCTTCAATGAAAAAGACTATCCTTATTTTAATAACGGGGTCTTTATTGCGAATCTAGATTACTGGAGAAAAGAAAACCTAGAAGATCAGTTTGTGAAATGGATAAAAGAAAATGGTCCTAGTGAGTGTCCCGAACAGGATGCAATGAATTTTGTATTTAGAAATCAATGGGCTCCACTTCCTCTGACCTTTAACTTACTAGCTTTTAAATTGATGGAAGATAGAAAATTAGCAGAAAATTACCCAGAACCACTAATAGTGCACTTCGTAGGAAACTATAAGCCTTGGAGTGATATCGATATACCTATTTGGACAGATAAGTGGCGTAAAGAGTACAGCGAGCTTTTTCAGTAATAGAAAAGAATTTGTTATTTTTCGTGAATTATTATCCCTGAATTAGGTAGTAATTTAGTAATTAATATTTCCTTATTTTCTAATTTAAAATCAAAATCACCATATATTTTTTCTACACTGTGAGCTAGAGAAGAAATTTTGAAATCCTCAACAAGTGAATCTCTGTTAAAAATACATATTAGAGATTCTTTTTTTAAAACTCTACGAAAAATTACTACACCTTGGGTTGATGGTATTAATTCAAAAGTACCATATTTAAGGATGCTATTAGAATTTTTTAAATTCATTAAGATTGAGGTAATTTCTTTTAACTGAATATTCCAATTTGGCTTATCGTTCCATGGAAAAGGTTCTCTGTTATTAGGTTCATCTGCACCATCTAGGCCAATTTCATCTCCGTAGTATATTGAAGCAATGCCTGGAAATGTTGCCTGAAAAAAAATAGCTCCATAAACATCTTCCGTTTTCTCACATCTATTAAGAAATCTTTTCACATCATGGCTACTTAGTAAATTCTGGGAGGATGTAATTGCTTCAAATGAATACATCGAATAAAGGTGTGCAAGTGACTCAGAAAATTCATCAGGTGTCATATTTTTATTTGCAAAGAAATCAATCATATTTTCTCTGAAAGAATAATTCATAGTCCCATCAAACATATCCCCTTGTAGCCACTGGGAAGTGTCACCAAATATTTCGGAAAGTAACAAAATATCTTTTTTTGTTTTTTTTGCAACTTCTCGAAATTCTCTCCAGAAAGAAGTATCTATCTCTTTAGCAACATCCATACGCCAGCCATCTATATCAAAGTTTTTTATCCAATATTCTGTAACTTCCAAAGCCCATTTTCTTGCATCTTTTGAGTTGTAATTTACTTTTGGCATGTCTGGTACTCCCCACCAAGATTTATAAGTTGGTTCGCATATTGGACCATCATCTTCAAATATTTCGACAGGTACCTTAGTTTCAATAAATGTTTTTTCAAGGTATTGTTTGTATTCCTCTTCATTTCCATCCCATCCAACTTTGTAGGTTTGAGAGTACAAATGAGGTCTATATTTTAATCTTATTGGGTAATCAAATACAGTAAACCAGTCTTTATATTTTGAGTCAGAACCATTTTGTATAAGGTCTTGAAAAGCAAAATGTCTTGGATGTACATGATTTAGAGAGCAGTCAAGAATAACTTTCATGTTCATTGAATGGGCTTTTTCTATTAGTAGAATTAACGCTTCGTCGCCTCCCAGGTTGTCATCAACTTTAAAGTGATCCCACGTGTCATATTTGTGTACACTTCCAGAAAGAAATATTGGATTAAGGTAGATAATGCTGACACCCAAGTTTTTAATATAGTCAAGCTCTTCAATTACTCCGAATAAATCTCCTCCTTGAAACCCAAGCCTTGTTGGCTTACTTCCCCAATCCAACACATTCTTAGGGTTTAATTTAGGATTTGAGTTTTTAAACTTTTCTGGAAATATCTGATACATTACGCCACCAAAAAACCAATCTGGAATTGTATGACGATTAAATGAATTTATATCTAATAACCATTTTTCAGCTGGTGAAATAAAGTTAGCTACACCGCTAGTCCCAAAATAAATATTGATATTTTCGTCTGTTTGGGCTGCAAAACTGAATTTAGCTACATTGCTTCGTAGCTCAATGTGGGCTCTCCAATAATTAAATCTTTTTGTCTCTGCGTACAATTTAAGCTCTATTGGGCGAAATTGTGAATCCTCTAATAAAAGCCAAGCTTTTTTAATATTTGTTTGTGTGTGGATTCTTATTTTAAGAATTCCATCAGATGAAATGCTTAAAAATTTTTTATCAAGTGAATTGAACCTAATATCATAAAATCCTAGATGCACATCACCATCAAAAAATTGTATTTTTTGAACTTCACCTTCATCTTTAAATACTGGGCTGTGGTTTTCTACCAAAGTAATCCTTTTTTTCTATTTCTATAATAATATAAAGAATATTGAAAGGTCATTTTGGATATTAAGAAAAGTAGCGGTTTAATTTTCCATCCAACGTCTTTACCAGGTAAGCATGGAATTGGTAATTTTGGAAAGAATGCGAAGACTTTTATTGACTATTTAGTGGAAACTAACACAAAGATATGGCAAGTATTACCACTTGGTCCAACTGATGAAAAAGAGTATTCCCCATATTCAAGTCCATCTTCAGTTTTGGGAAATATTAACCTTATTGATCTTGATAATCTTCATATTGAATCCGACTTAATCTTAGACGACATTAAATTTCCTGATGAGTTTATTGACTTTAAGAATGTATATAAATATAAGAGTAATGCACTATATAACATTTCAAAAAGTATTAATGTAAATGAAAGTTATTATCAACAATTTTTAGATAATAAACTAATAAGGGAGCACCTCACTTTTTTAACTCTTAATAAAATAAATGGACATCCCTGGTTTAGTTGGAATGAAACTCAGAAATCTTATTCAGAATATTTATTTGAATACGTTAGTAACGAATATGAAGAAGAATTTAAATATAATCTCTTCACACAATATGAATTTATACGACAATGGGATGAATTAAAGCAATACGCAAATCAATCGGGTATAAAGGTATTGGGTGATATACCGATATACGTAAATCATAATTCTGCTGATGTTTGGAGTAATAGCAATCTTTTCGAACTGGACAATACAGGAAATATGTCATATGTCTCTGGTGCTGTTCCTGACGAATTCACTACAGATGGTCAGGTGTGGAATACAACTCTTTATGATTGGGATATAAACAAAGAAGGGAATTATGAATATTGGATTAATAAGCTTAAAAGTAATTTAGATAAAGTTGATTATTTACGTATAGACCACTTTGTTGGATTCTTTCAATATTGGGCAATTCCAATTGGAGAATCTGCTCTAGATGGAAGTTGGAGAAAAGGTCCCTGGAAAACATTCTTTAAAGAGGTGAATAAAGTAATTCCGATGTCCAAGTTAGTAGCTGAAGACCTTGGAGTTGTATTATCTGAAACAGAAAAGATTCTCGAGAAGTACAACATACCTGGAATGAAAGTATTACAACAAAGAATCCCTTCAAATATTAACCATGACGAGATACATCCGAGTGAATGGAAAGAAAATCTTATTGCTTATACGGGTACTCACGATAGCTGCACTATTAAGCAATGGTTTGATGAAAGTAACAAAATACAGAGAAAATATTTCGACAATTATAAGCAAGAACTAAATTTTAAACTAAACAATGATGTGTGGGACTTTATCTCACTCGTATGGGAATCACCAGCGCAAGTTTCAGTTACAACTGTTCAGGATTTATTAGAACTAGATAAGGAAGCAAGGTTTAATTCTCCAGGAACAAAAATAGGTAACTGGGGCTGGAGACTTAAAGAAATGGATCAGCTTAATTCAAGCATTAAAAATCTTAGGGCATTAAATGAAACGAATTCAAGAAGTATTTAATACTGACTTTTTATAAAATCAATAACAAGAGTTACTTCGTTATCTGTAAGTCGCTGAGCTGGCATTGAACCCTTCCCTTTAGTTATGGTTTGTATCCAATACGAATCTGGCATTTGGGCAGCACTGGAGTTAGATTTTAGGCTTGGCCCTACACCACCGGATAAATCAGATTTGTGGCAAGCTGAACATCTCGATGTATAGATTTCTTTGCCGGATGTTAGTTCTGTTACTTCAGCGGGAGTACAAGAAATTAAAAAAATAAAAAAGATGAATAATAACTTTTTCAAGGCTTACTCTTCTTCTAAACCGGATTTAAACTCTCTTGTTGATTTACCTAATGATTTAGCAAGGCCTGGTAAACGTTTGGCCCCAAAGAGCAACAATAAAATTGTTAATATAATTAATAATTCTGGTAGTCCTAATCTCATATTTTAATTGTACCCAGTATTTTGAATTATTTTAGAATATAGTTTTCTTTTGAATTAATGTAATTAATAAATATCCAAATATTGAAAAAAGTAAAAACATTAAAATACTTTCTATGTCTTGTGAAGTTGGAATTACAGGCTGTGTTATCATAGCTTCTTCAATTCCGTCACTATCGATTCTAGTTTCAATTACCATACGAAAAGGCCATATTTTTATCAGGGACCCTATAAGAAATCCAGAAAGTACAGACAGTAAATTATCTTTATAGTTTTGGAATAAAAAATGTAGAAAGCGACTGAATATCAATAGCCCACAAATACAACCTAAACCAAAAACTAAGATTACTCTAATATCAAAATCTTTTATAGCATTGATGATAAATTCATACTTAGAAAGCAACAGTAATATGAAAGAACCGCTGATACCAGGAAGTATCATAGCTGTTATTGCAATTGAGCCTGTTATGAAAATAAAAATATCACTGTTTGGAAAAGATGTAGTGCTAGATAGGGATATAGTTGCTGCAATTAATATTCCAAAAAGCATTAACAATATGGATTTAATGTTGTGAGATTGAATATCTTTCAATATTAAAAAAGCTGAAGCAATTATCAAACCAAAAAAGAATCCCCAAAGTTTAAATTCATGATTGACTAAAAGAAATACAATAACTTGAGCTAATAAAATTACAGAAGTAAATATGCCAGTTAGTAGAACAAGTAAGAAATTTCCATTTAGTGCACTCCAAAATTCTTTTATGCCATTTTTTAGAAGAATTTTAAATAGTTTTGAGTTTATATTTTTAATAGAAGATATGAGTTCTTCATAGATTCCAGTAATTAATGCTATTGTTCCTCCCGATACTCCAGGAACAATATCAGCAGCACCCATTGCGGCACCCTTAAGATATAAAAAGAGCATTGATTTCAATTAATTAGCCTCAGAATGTTTATTAAAGACTCTGAACATCAATGGAGAAACCGTGGCAGTTAAAACAGCAAGTAAAATTATCTGTTGTTCCAAATTTTTACTTAATAAGTCAAGCTCCACTCCGATTTCAGCCATAGCGATTATCAAGCTAAAGCGTGCTGATAGTAAAAAGCCTCCGGCAAATATTTTTGATAAAGAAATTTTTGAAAATATAAGTAACAAAGATGGTACAAGTTTTACAACCACAGCAATGAGGAATAAATAAAGCACATCTATATAAAATTCAGTATTTGAAAACAAAGATATATCATAATTTAAACCAATGTTTATAAAAAAGATTGGGATTAAAAATCCATAAGAGAAACCCTTTAAGCTGCTTTCCAAACTTCCTCTGTTTGGAAAAACAAATGCAAATAAACTACCTGCTAGGAATGCTCCTAAGATAGCTTCAATATCGAATAAAACTGCGACACCTACTAATGCCAACATAAGTGCTAACGAGCTTCTTATACCAAGTTCCTCAGGATCATTTCCATCAAACATTCGTGAAAATAGGTGAGGGTTCCACCAAGCTAATCTTCTCAAAATTCTTAATAAAAAGATAACAATTGCAAAATAAAGAATAATATTTAGATTTGAAACAGAAAAGCCATTTGATTTAATGACAGATGCATAGACAGTAGCAGCCAAAAGTGTCAATATATCCGCAAGTAAAGCTATGATAAATAACATCTGTCCATAATTAGTTTTAATGGTATCGTCACTTCTTAAAACAGAAATAACTATATCTACACTAGTTGTACAAAGTACTAATGCTAAAAATAGCGGATATTCTAACTCAGTTATAATCACAAAAGAAATAGCAACAGTAGAAAGGTATACGATTATAGGTAGAGCTAATGTTTTTAAACCTTTTTCTCGAAAGGTTTCGAGCTCTATTTCAAAACCAGAAAGAAACATCAATAATAGAAAACCAAGCACTGCAAGCCCAGAAATAAATTCTGAAGGGGTTACTAAATGAAGTACTGGACCAACGATAATACCAAAGGCTATTTCAAGAACAATTGAAGGAATTTTAAGTCGAGAACCAACTAAAGGTAGTAGGAATGCTCCTAGAGATATTACCACCAACGATATTGCATCAAAACTTTCCATAAAAACTCCTAAATCGGAATATACAAAACAGAAGAAGAAGAATTCTGAGAAATAAACTCTGTAGTTTTCTTTAATTGCCATGTAGTCGATAGATTGTGGCCAATTATTGATAAATCAAACTTATCTGTAAGAGATGTAAATATTTTTGCTTCATTTCCTTCTTCAGAAAGTATCTCTAGTTGAACCTCATTTGAGAGTGCTGCATCCTGAAGTTTTTGTATTATCGATTTTTTAGATTCGGTATTCTCGTGAGAGATGAATTTTGGTTGATCAATAACAACTGCAAATACTTTTGATTTTAAGGTTGATGCAATATCAAATGAAATTGTAGTTGGACTGTTTTCAGAAAAATCACTGCTTGATAAAAATCCAATGTTATTTATTGGTGAGGTTCCTCTTGAAAATAGTATTGGAATTTTATTTTTATTTGAGAAATTAATATATGAGCGTATGGTTGAAACCTTTACATCTTCAGTTACAGGAATAATTAGAGTACCAATAGATAATTCATCAAGTTTAGACTCAATCTCTTTAAGAGAATTTTTTTGTGTATTTTCTGTACGAAATTTTAGATCCTTAAGAATAGCCTCAAATGTTGTTGCATCTTCTTCTTTAGAGTCTGTGAATATACTTTCTTGTGAAAGAATTACCAGTTCTTCTGCATTTGTATTTCGAGTATAGAATTCAGCCTCTGTAAGATTCTTTAGTTCTTCTTCGGAATTAATAACAATTGCTGTATTTTTACCAAATTCAAGAGGAAATCTCGATTCAGAACCAGAAAACAATTTTATTACATTTCCAAATGCACCAGATTGCAGAACAACAGTTACTAAATCTTGCGTTTGTAGTTCAGTGTCTCCATGGGGTATTACAACCTTACCTTTTCTTAAAAGTGCACCAACAATAAAATAATCTGATCCAATTTCCTTTAGTTTTTTACCCCTCACTGGACTGTCAGCATTTACCTCTAATTCAATTGCTTCTGCCCTGCCGCCTGCAAAGGCTTGCGACACCACTCTTCTTGGTTCCAGTATATGCTCAAACCTTCTTGCCAATAAAATATTTGGGTCAACAAGTTCAACTTCTAATTCGTCGTAATACTTTATGTTCGATTCATCATTAATTACTGACGAAAGTCGTGATATTTTATGGCTTTTAGCAATTTTTAGAATTTCTATATTTACTTCATCGTCTTGCGTCAGTGTGATTAGTGCACTCGCTGTCTCTATACCTGCTTTTTTTAGAACCAAAGTTGACGTGCCATCACCTTGATATTTTTCTATTTGTCTATTTGGGTTAAAGTTTCGTAATTTGTCCTGGTCCATATCAATCACAGAAACATTCCAACCCGTACTTATTCGATTTATGAGCTCCTTAGCTTCGCCATGAGCCCCAACAATTATTACTTTCACGTGCTTTATTATGTCACAAAAATTGTTTTCATAAAGAATTACTTACAATTTTTTTTAATGATTTTGTTCATAATTATTAGTCTTATTACTCTTAGATTATTCTATACATTGAATAAAAAATGCATAACATCGCCATCATTAACTGTATATTCTTTACCTTCTGAACGAAGCTTTCCTGCCTCTTTGGAACCTTTTTCACCATTATTCTCAACATAGTCATTAAAAGCTACCGTTTCTGCTCTAATAAAACCCTTTTCAAAATCACCATGAATTTTGCCAGCAGCTTGTGGTGCTGTATCTCCTACATTTATAGTCCAGGCTCTGACTTCTTGTTCACCTGCTGTAAAATAAGTCTGTAAACCTAGTAACTTATATCCAGCTTCTATCAACCTATCCAGTCCAGATTGGTTCTGTCCCATTTCACTAAGAAAAGCATATTTTTCCTCATCTTCTAATTCAGATATTTCAGCTTCAATATCAGCACAAATAGCAATCGCTTCAGAATTCTCTGATTTGGCAAATTTTATAACTGCATCTAAATGGAGGTTATCAGAAAAACCATTCTCACCTACATTTGCTACATACAAAACTGGTTTTATTGTTAACAGCTGAAATCCTTTTAACAACTTGGCTTCTTCATCATTAAAGCTTAAAGTCCGAACACTGTTACCTTCTTCAAGTACAGGAAGAACTTTTTCCAATAATTCTTTTAATGGGATCCCTTCTTTTTTTCCTGATTTAGTATTCTTAATTGCTTTTTCATAAAGTTTCTCAACGGTGGCCAAGTCAGCCAAAACTAATTCTGTATTGATAATTTCAATGTCATCAGCTGGAGAAACCTTTCCCGACACGTGTACTACATCCTCATTTTCAAAAGCTCGAACTACATGTACTATTGCATCCGTTTCACGAATATTTGTTAAAAATTGATTACCTAGACCTTCTCCCTGGGAAGCACCCTCAACAAGGCCGGCAATATCTACAAATTCCATTGTTGTTGGTATAACTTTTTTTGGATTAACTATCTGAGCTAAATCATTAAGTCTTGAATCATTAATAGGAACAATTCCAACATTAGGTTCTATTGTACAAAAGGGATAATTAGCAGACTCAATACCTGCTTGTGTAAGAGCATTAAATAATGTAGATTTACCTACATTTGGCATTCCAACTATTCCACACTTAAATCCCATGATTTTTATCCTTAAATTTGATTAGAGACATAAATAGAATATAGTCGATTAATTAATTAATTTTATTATTCTTTCCGACAACTTTGAATTTTTAATATTAGAGTTTTTTTAATAGGAGAAAAATGACAGAAAAAAATAATAAAAAAACAATTTTTGGGTGGAGTCTATATGATTGGGCAAAATCAGCATACGAAACGACCACACTTGGAGCTATCTTGCCAGTATATTTTGTGAGTGTAGTTGTCCCAGCAGAGGGTTTTAACTTCAGAGGAAACCTCTACACAGGAGCTGAAGTATGGGGATTTGCAATAGGTTCTGCATTGTTTATATTCTTCTTAATTATGCCGACTATCGGAGCCATTGGTGACCTATCGGGAAATAGAATGAAATTATTTAAGATTTTTGCATATGGTGGTGCTGTATTTGCATCCACATTTTATTTTGCCACGTCAGGAGACGTGATTTTTACACTAGGTATATATTTTCTTGCACAATTTGGAGCAACAGGATCAAATGTATTTTATGACAGCGTTTTAAAAGATATTACTACTGACGATACAATTGATACAGTTTCTGCTCGAGGATATGCGCTTGGGTATCTGGGTGGTGGACTACAGCTAGTCATCTCGCTAGCACTGATACAGCTTGGACCAGACATGCTCGGGATCGAAACAGCTATGGCATCAAGGATTGCGATTTCCTCAGCAGGTCTATGGTGGTTAATTTTTTCAATAATGAGTTTTTCAAGAATGAAAATAACAGAAAGTCAACCTGTTTCAATTGAAGGTAGCATATTTGCTAATGCATATAGCAAAAACTTTAAAACTCTAAAGAAAATTAGAAAATTTCCATTCCTAATGTATTTTCTAATAGCATACCTTTTCTACTGGGATGGATTACAAACAGTAATTAATATGTCTGCTGCATATTTTACTGAGGTATTGCTTCTAGATCAAACACAGATAATCATTGTGTTTATAGTTGTACAATTTGTTGCATATTTTGGAGCAAAACTAGCTGGAGTAATGGTAAAACGCATCGGCCAAAAAAACACATTGTATTACACAATGTTCTTAATATTTCTAGTCGGTAATGCTGCAGCATTCATACCTGAAAAACAATTTCTACCAGTTATTGGATTAGGTGTATTTACTGCAATGGGAATGGGTGGCTTACAGTCAGTTAGTAGGAGTGTATATGCTTCTATGCTTCCAAAGGGTGCAGAAGGAGAATTTATGGGATTCTTTTCTGTCCTGTCAAGGTTTTCGGCTATCTGGGGACCATTAATTTATAGCTACGTAAGTGCTTCTACTGGAAATCCAAGACTCTCATTACCAGTAATTACTTCATTCTTTGTAATAGGATTCTTAATTCTTAGAAAAGTAGATATGGATAAAACTATATCTGAAGAAGAGTGGGCTTCTATTTAATAAGTTTAGCTAGGTTTGCATAAAGGGCTGCTACAGTAATCGGCCCCACTCCACCTGGAAAAGGTGATCTAGCAATTAAGTGATTATTTAAACCCTCAGGGTTGACGTCGCCATAATTTTTGTCATCAACATTAGAAATTCCAATATCGATGACAACTGAATCTGGTTTGAGATAATCAGCTGTAATCATCCAGCTTTTTCCAATTGCTGATATAACAATATCTGCATTTTTCATGTATGATTTTAGATCTGAAGTTTTACTATGAACTACTGTAACGTTTCCGTTAAATTCTTTGTTACTTAGGAGTTTGGATAATGGTGATGATACTAATCTTGATCTCCCTGCAATTACTATATTTTTATCTTCTGTTTGAATATCATAATATTTTAAAAGCTCTACTACTGCAAGAGAGGTAGCTGGTATGATTTTATAATTTTCTGAAAACAAATACCCTAGATTGTGAGTAGTTAGACCGTCAATATCAATTTCATAAGGTATTAGGTTTACAATATCCTCAAAATCAAGATGCTCTGGAAGGGGAAGTTGCACAATAATTCCCTGTGATTTTGTTTTAGAATCCTCGATTGCTTCTTTAACTTCATTCGAAGTTGAATTTTCTGAAAGCTTAAGCCAGTTAAAGCTTACTCCAAGTTCTATTGCTTTATCTTGTTTTCTCGAAACATAGAGGAGAGAAGCAGGGTTGTCTCCTACAGTTATAGCTGTTAGCAATGGTTGTTTATTATATTTGGCTATGTAGTCACTGAAGACAGTTTTACTTTTCTTATCCAATAATTCAGCTACAGGTTTGCCTAAAAGTATTTTTTCCATGAATATAGTTTAATAAAGACCAAGCATAGTTTTTAAATTATTATGGTTAAAATAAAATGAAAGTATCTTTATGGAAATAGCAAAACTAAGTAAATTAATTACCCCTTCAGGGACAATGGCCATATCTAACAAAGCCCGCGTATTAAGAGAACAAGGAAAACCGGTTATTGGTTTTGGTGCTGGTGAGCCTGATTTTCCTACTCCAGAATACGTAATAAAAGATGTACAGGTTGCTGCAGAGGATACCTCAAATCATAAATACTCCCCTGTTGCAGGTTTAACGATTTTAAAAGAAGAAATTGTGAGAACTAGTGAACTGTATTCAGGAATTAATATAAACCAAGAAAATGTTCTAGTGAGCAATGGTGGTAAACATGCTATCTTGACAACATTTATGTCTATACTCAATCCGGGTGATGAAGTGCTTATACCATCACCATATTGGACGACTTATCCAGAAGCAGTGAAGATATCAGGAGGAAATCCTGTCATTGTAGATACAGAATTTGGTGATGATTTTAAAATTAATACTGATCAGCTAGATGCGTTAAAAACATCTAGAACAAAAGTTTTAGTGTGGGTATCCCCATCAAATCCAACTGGAGTAGTTTATACAAAAGAAGAAGCAGAAAAAATATACACTTGGGCTTTTGAGAATAACGTCTGGATACTCTCCGATGAACTTTATGAACATTTAGTTTATGAAGGGAAAACTTCGCCATCACCAGCACAATACGATACTGGGTTAAAGAACACAATAGTAATTAATGGTGTTGCAAAAGCTTATTCGATGACCGGCTGGAGAGTTGGGTGGATTATTGCTAATACTGAAGTTATAGATATGGCAAAAAAGATTCAGTCTCATGCTACATCTAATGTATCAAATATTTCACAAATAGCAGCATATTCCGCGCTTAAAAACGGTTTGGATCAAACAGAATTAATGAAAGAAAGTTTTAATAGAAGACGCTTACACGCTATTGAAGAGTTTTCAAATATTGAAAATATAAACCTTATAAAATCTACTGGTGCGTTTTATCTATTTCCCGATGTAAGCTATTACAGCAGTAGCGGTGTAATAAGTGGTGTGCATAACTCTATTGATTTTTGTAATTGGCTTCTTGATGAATATTTTATAGCATTTGTTCCAGGTGAAGTTTTTGGAAAAAATGGGTTTTTAAGATGCTCCTATGCTCTTAGCGATGATGATTTACATGAAGGATTAAGCAGATTTTCAAAAGCAATTAATGACCTTAAATGAATAACGTAGCCAAAAAAAGTCTTTACTCGTGGCTTTTTTTTGATTTAGCAAATACTGTATATGCTTTTGTAATACCGGGTCTTTATTTCTCAGTTTGGCTTGTAACAGAGCAAGGATGGACAGACCAGTCGTTAGGGTTTGCAACATCTGGCGCTATGGTAATAGTTGCGATTCTGGGACCCTGGGTTGGTGCAAGGTCTGATGGCTCGCAAGGCAAGAAACCTATGCTTCTAATTACAACTCTCATATGTATCGTTGCAACATTTCTTTTAGGAACGTTTGATGTAAATATTTCAGTATTATTTTTTATTGTTTCTTTAATAGGTTTTAATCTTGGTTCTGTTGTGTATGATGCCTTACTTGTATCAGTTAGTACTCCTACAAATCGAGGACGCATATCTGGAATGGGTGTCGCCTTTGGATACGTAGGATCGCTACTAGGGTTTGGAGTTGCTACATTATTACAAAACTATGGTTACAGCTACGTTGAGATATTTAGATCAGTAGCGGTAATGTTTTTAATTTTTTCACTTCCTGCGTTTATTTTTATTAAAGAAAAAAAAGTAAGTAATAAGAAGTCGACGATAAAAATCACAGAGTCCATTTCTTTAGTTATTAAATCGTGGAAACACTCGACTCAATACCCTGGCTTAACACGATTTCTTGTAGGAAGGTTTTTCTATGCTGATGCAATAAATACTCTGATAAGTGGATTGCTTGCAGTCTACTTAGTTGAGGAAGTTGGATTAAGTCCAAGTGATAGCCAAAATTTGCTCGGCCTAGCGATAATAATCTCCATTATAGGTGGATATGTATTTGGTAAAGCTGCTGATATTTATGGGCCACGTAAGTTAACGTTGATAAGTTTGGTGTGTTGGATGCTATCACTCTCTATAGCAATTATTGCTACAGAATTTGATCAACTTTGGCTTATTTATGTTACCGGTGTACTTGGTGGATTTAATATTGGAGGTATTTTTGCCGTAGATAGAGTATTTATGACAAGATTAAGTCCTGAAAAACATCTTGGTGAATTTTATGGACTTTACTCTACTGTGGGTAGGTTTGCTACGATACTTGGTCCGCTGCTATGGGGATTTGTAGTAAATACTTTAGGCCTTGGTAGAAATCCTGCGATGGGAGTACTGATAATTTTGCTTGCAATCTCATTTTATATTATCAAAGGTGTCTCCGACGAACAAAAGATTTAGAAAAAAAAGAACTTCTTCTTTTTACTTGCAGTATCTAATTGTTCTCTAGTATTTTTTAGTTTTTCTCGTAAAAATTCAGCTTCGGCTTCGGCTTTAGCAGCTCTTTCACGAGCTTCCGCCATTAGTTGATTCGCCTCATGTAAATTACCTAATTGATTTAGAACTGTTTGCCACGCCTCAAGAGGTACGATTAAATTATTTTCATCTGAAACTTGAGATTCCTGGGTATCTTCATTCTGACTTATTTGAGTTTGTTCATCTGTATCCATTTTTTTATTATCGCCAAAAAAACCGTATTTCTCCGACATTCTATCTTCATATGAAGACATTAGATGAAATCATCTTTCATAGTGTCGAGAGTTGGAAAATCAAATACAAATCCAGCAGCTAATAATTTCTTAGGAATGGCTCTAATACTATTCAAACCAAGACTCTCACCAAGCTCCCAACCGACTGCAAGTTTCATTAGAACTTCGGGTACTGGAGGAAAGAAATATGATTTATTCATTATTTTTGCAATAGTTTTAGCAAAATCTTTTTGCATAAGGGGTTGTGGAGAAGTTATGTTTACCGGACCATCAATACTATCCTCCTCAAGGCAGAAATTATAAGCTTTAGCTACATCGTTGACAGAAACCCATGAAAAATATTGTGTCCCCTTTCCAATTGGACTACTTATATTTAATTTTGAAATAAGTGTAAATATATCAGTAGCTACATTTCCTTTACCCAACATTATTCCAGCACGTGCAGAAATTACTCTTACTCCAAGTTTTTTAAGTTCGTAAAGTGGTTCTTCCCAGCATTCTTCAGCTACCAATTGTAAAAACTGACCTCTATTAAATGTTGTTTCTTCAGTGACAACCTTATCCCCCTGATCACCATAGATATCATTGCCAGATGCGGTTATAAAGACTTTTGGAAAATTTTCAGCAGCATGAAATGTAGAGACAAATAAATCAGAGGCCCATTTACGTGACCAATAAATTCTTGATTTTCTTTCTTTGCTCCAGCGTCCGCCAGAAAAAGGTAAAAAACCTAGTAAATCTTTTGGTGCGATACTTTCTCCAGCAAGATGTATTACTGCATCCAGTTTTTCAAATTTCTCACTATCTATTTCCTGTTTAGACGGACTCCAGTAAATTTCACTTTCACTTTTTACGGATCTTCTCACGAATTTAAATACTTCATGGTTGTTGTTTTGTAGCTCTTTTACTACTTTTTTTCCAACATATCCACTTGCTCCTGTTACACCAACTTTCATTCTTCCTCACCATAAAATAGGAAGAAATTTTCAATTAGCTTGGAAAATTCCTCGACACCTGTACCCATATTTTTGTCAAAATTTACGGTTACAATATTTGACTGTATAAAAATACTTTCAATGTCTTGTGAATATTTAAAAAGTTTTAATGCTAACTGAGCACTTACTTCTTGGTGTAGTGAAGCATCAGCAATATTGTGGTAGGTTATGCCATCTTGACCTGATAATGACCTATTCAAATCGAATATTATATTTTTATTAAATGATGTAGTTTTTAATTCTATTTTTTGTCCCATTATTCACCTATTTTCATTACGCGTAATAAATTCGTTGCTGCCTCTTGGTTGGGAGGTGTTCCTGCAACAATAACAACTTTATCATTTTTTTTGAATTTTTTATGGGTTTGCAGCCAAGAATCTGCAAGTTGAAACATTTCTTCAGTCGTATCAAATCTATCGATTTTTGTTTGCTCAACGCCCCAAAGAATATTCATTTGTCGCAGAGTCAGATCTTTTGCACTAAAAGTAATTATTGGCGCACTAGGCCTAAAATTTGATATTAAAAGTGGCGTGCGCCCTGTTTCAGTATATGCAACAATTGCCTTAGCATCAATATCATTAGCTACTTGAACTGCAGCTTTGGCTAGTGATGTAGCGAAAGTGTCTACACTGGATAAAGTCTTAAATCTCATTGATGAATAGTGACTATTAGAATCTGCTTCTTCACAAATTGATGCCATTACTTTTACTGCAATATTTGGATGTTCACCGATAGAAGTTTCAGCAGACAACATAACGGCATCTGTTCCATCTAAAATAGCATTAGTTATATCCGTAACCTCAGCTCTAGTAGGACGAAATGAAGTTTTCATAGACTGTAACATTTCTGTTGCAGTAATTGAGATTTTTCCTTTGTAGTTAGCTGTATCTAATATTTTCTTTTGAGCAAATGGAACTTGTTCGAGTGGTAATTGTACACCCAAATCTCCTCTTGCAACCATTACACCATCTGATTCATCTATGATAGAGTCCAAATTCTTCATAGCTTCCTTAAGTTCAATTTTGGCAATAATTTTTATATTACTTTTAATAAGTGATTTTACTTCTGTAATATCGGAAGCTTTTCTGACAAATGATACGGCAACAATATCCACACCAATTTTTTCACCATATGCTAAATCTTTCTTATCTTTCAAGGTAATAGCTGAAACGGAAAGTTTAGAATCTGGAAAAGCAACTCCTTGATTGTCTCTAAGCTCTCCACCAATTTCAATATTAGCTTTCATCTTATTATCAGCGAAATCAAGAACTCTCATAACAACTTGGCCATCATCAATAAAGACTCTTTCTCCGGGTTTAATATCCGTAAATAGATTCTGATAATTTATATATAAAGATTTATCATCAGACGTACTTTCGTTACTTGTTAGCTCAACAACTTCTCCGGCTTTCAGAAAAGTTCCATCTTGAGCAATTCCAGTTCTAATTTTGGGACCTTGGATATCTTGCATTATTGCAATTGATTTTGGATAGTCTCTTACCCAATCAACAATATTTTTATGATCTTCGTAAGAACCATGTGAAAAATTTACTCTTATTACATCAGCACCAGAATCAATTAATTCAAAGATTTTAACTTTGGAATCAACACTTGGCCCAACTGTTGCTATTATTTTTGTTTTTCTATTCATAAATTTTACTAACCTAATAGCATGGTAAAACAAAAATAGGATTATGAAGAAGAGTTTTTTAATTGGCATACCTGTAAGAGATTTTGAAAATCCTATGTCAAGATTATCAGAAGTACTTTCAAAAGATCAACGTATAAGTTTATCTAAAAGTTTATTGCTCAACCTAGTAGATGTTTTTCAAGATGAGAACAATGACATTTATGTTGTAAGTAATAATCCAAAAGTAAAAGAATTTTGTAATGATCATAGTATTAATAATATTGAGACTGGAGAAAATGGATTAAATGAAGAAATTAAAAAATTTATAAATGAAAATAGAACCTACAAAAACTGGACAATAGTTCACAGTGATCTTCCATACTTAACAAAACATTTTGCAAGAGTTTGGATAACATTATGTACATCTAAAGATATAGTAATTGCAGCAAGTAAAGATCATGGAACACCAATCTTTGGTGGAAGTAAATTTTTTAATGATTTCTTATATGGAAAAAATAGTTTTAATAAACATATAAATAAACTTCAAAAACAAAATACTGAATACGAAAGAATTTTTCATAAAGAATTTACTTTTGAATTAGATGACGCAGATGATTATTTGGAATTTTTGAGACACAAACCTAGATGGTATAAAAATATAAAATATTAGCAGCCCCGACCGGATTCGAACCGGCGTTTCCGCCTTGAGAGGGCAGCGTCCTAGGCCACTGGACGACGGGGCCTCTGCTCGGGGAGAAGGACTTGAACCCTCAACTATGGGACCAGAACCCACTGTGTTGCCAATTACACCATCCCCGAAAGATGGCAGCCCCGACCGGATTCGAACCGGCGTTTCTGGGTTGAAAACCCAGCGTCCTAGGCCTCTGGACGACGGGGCCGTATAAGTATTAAGAATATATTAATTTAATTATTAATTGTTATAATTTTTCAATAGTTTCTGCAAGTCTAGCCAATGCTCCATTTTTGCCTAATGCAAAAATTGACTCGAAAAGTGGAGGGCTTATTTTTGTACCAGTAACAGACACTCTAACTATTTGAAAACCAATTTTTGGTTTAACCCCTATTATCTTAAGTTCATCGCGCATAAGTGTTTCTATCGTCTCAACTGTAAACTCGTCTAAGTTTTTAATCTTTTCTCGAACTGCCATTAAGTACTCTTGACCTTCATTAGAGTTAACACTATCCCAATCTTCTTTATTCAGCATAAAAGGCTCGTCTAAAAGAAAGTCTATTTGAGGTTTTAAATCATTGAGTGTTTCCAATCTTTCTTGTACTGAAGGCAGAATTTTTTTCAAACGCCCTTTTTCATTATCGAATAGTTCTCTTTCAATATTATGAGATATTTTATCCATTGCCATAGCTATAAATTTATTTGATTCAATATTTCTGATATACTGACCATTCATCCATAAAAGCTTTGTGGTATCGAATATTGCTGGATTGGGTAAGACATTATTCAAATCAAATTTTGAAAAAGCAAAATCTCTATTAAAGATTTCAATATCATTACCTGGAGCCCAACCAAGAAGACACATATAATTAAAAAGTGCTTCTGGTAGTAATCCTTTATCTTTGAATGTATTTACCGAGGTATCTCCATGCCTTTTACTAAGTTTTTTTCCATCAGGTCCAAACAAGAGAGGAAGGTGACAAAATGTTGGAATATCGGCATCTAGCGCTTGCATTAAAAGAATGTGTTTTGGAGTTGATGAAAGTATATCTTCTCCTCTTGCAATAGTTGTTATTTCATAGTCAATATCATCAATAGTTGATGCTAGGTGATATGTTGGTGACTTATCTGATCTTAAAATAATAAAATCTTCTACATCGTTTAAATTAAATTTCATAGATCCACGTGTTATATCTTGAAAAGTTATTTCTTTTTCACTAGGAACCTTAAAACGAATAGCTCCATCGTCTTCATAAGCTAAGTTTTTTTCAACTAAAGACTCTGCTATTTCTCTATATCTTTCAAAACGTAAAGACTGTTTATATTCTCCATGTGGTCCGCCAACTTCAATACCTTCATCCCAATCAATTCCAAGCCATTTGAAGTTTTTCACAATATCTTGTATGTATTCATCACTGGATCTTGCAGTATCAGTATCATCAATTCTTACGAGGAACTTACCATTATTTGCTCTTGCATAAAGCCAATTAAAAAGTGCTGTACGAGCATTACCAATATGTAGGTAACCAGTTGGCGACGGTGCAATTCTGAGTTTCATATGCTATTCAACGGTATTAATTTGTGTACCCAAGGTTTCGATTTCAATTTTGATTTCGTCTCCTCTTTCTACTTTACTGACACCTTCAGGTGTTCCAGTTAAAATTACATCTCCTGGTAATAAAGTCATAATTGATGAAATGAATTCCAATATTTCTCCTATTTTAAACATCATATCTCTAGTATTACCGTCTTGTTTTAATTGACCATTCACGTACGATTTAATTTGAAGCTCAGGTGAATCCACAAATTCAGTTTGTATATATGGTCCGAGTGGACAGAAAGTATCAAAACCTTTAGCTCTTGTAAAATGACCTGTCTCCCCCTGGAGAACACGTTCTGAAAGATCATTAGCAATCGTGATTCCTAATACATGTTCCATCCATTTATTTTTATCTATATTTTTTGATACTTTTGAAATTACTAAAGCGAGTTCGGCTTCGATGTCTACATGCTCTCCAATACTTGGATATTTAATATTTTGGCCAGTGCCTATTACAGAAGTTGAGGGCTTAATAAATATTATTGGGTGTTCAGGCATATTTTCACTATATTGTGGCAGACCCATCTCAGCAGCATGTTTTGCATAATTTTTCGCTATTGCAATAACCTTTGAAGGTAATACTGGAGCCAGTAATTCAATTTCCTCAAGATCGTAAACTTCTTCAGTATTTTCCCAAACTACAAACGGAGACCCATCATATCTTGTAACCTTACCTTCATGCAAGTCACCATAAAATATTTCATTTTCGTATTTTGCTCTAACTATTTGCATATAAATACCCTATAGAACCCTCGTTATATGGGACTAGGTTAAAAAATTAAACACTTTACTCAAGTGGGCGCCTTGCATTTTCTCTTTGGAACATATGTCAAGAACAGCATCAGTTAATTCTCCGGTATTATCTTCAGTAATTCTGAGTAAACCAAGAACTAGGTGAAAATCACTAGTTGTGGGAGCTCTGCCAAAGTGAGCTGCCCTAAACAAAATTAGGTTAACAATTATTGTGCTAACTAGTTTTTTCTTTGGGTGGCTTGACCAAAGTACACTGTCTTTATTAACAATCTTCATAGCAAAACCACTGTCTGGGCCAACATTCCCATATTGCTCATAATCGGGCATTACTGTTTCGGCTGGTCTTGATGGCATTCTGCGTGGAACTGGCATACTTATTTCAGAGTTACTCTCTTGAAATGGTATTTTTATGTTCGGTTCTTGAGACATTAAATTAATGTTATATAATTTTTAAAATTATCGTCTTGACCATTAACTATTTCTAAGTATTTACTTCTAATTTTTGAAGTTACCTCTCCTACGCTTCCATCAGAAATTTTATTACTATCTACAGAAACCACACCCACTATTTCGGTTGCTGTTCCTGTAAAGAAAATTTCATCTGATGCGATCAAGTCTGCAGGGCTGAGGTCTTGCTCTACTACTGGTATATCTATATGATGAGCAATCTCCATAACCATTTTTCTTGTTATTCCACCAAGTGCTCCAGTCTCAATTGGTGGAGTTAAGAGTTGATTATTTTTATAAATAAAGATATTTTGTCCACTACCTTCAGCGACAGTCCCGTTGTCACTCAACATAATTGCATCGTCAAAACCTTGTTTAACTGCATCTATTTTTGCTAATGTTGAGTTCATATAACCACCTACACCTTTAGCAAAAGGTTTAAAACTTTTTGGACTAATTCTCTGCCAGTCAGAAATGCAAACATTCACACCTTTGCTACCAGCATCATCACCAAGGTATGCTCCCCATTCCCATGCTGCGATGGCTACCCTTACAGGTATATTTTGTGGAAGTAATCCCATCTCACCATCACCAAAGAAAACTAGTGGCCTAATATATGCCGATTTAAGATTATTGACCTTAACTATTTCTTTAATTGCATTAGATATAACATTTTTATTGAAAGGTATTTCTAGATTATAAGCTTCTGCTGATCTGTATAGTCGATCAACATGATCATCTAAGAATTGTACAGAAGTACCTTTATCAGTGTCTCTAGCTCTCATTCCTTCAAAAACGCCTGTACCGTAATGTAGGGTGTGTGTCATAACGCTAACATTTGCATTATCCCATTCAACAAGTTCACCATCTAGCCATATAAATTTTGATTTTTTCATTATTAATTACAAATACTACACCTTTTATTCAATGAAGCCATAAAAAATACTATTATTCAAATATGAAAACTTTTATAGCTTCAGGATTTGGTGCTGGTATCTTTTGGAGAACTTTTTTTGGAGAAAAAAAAGGCGGAGGTTCTTTTGCGTCTTTAGTTTTTGTTGCAATCATATACTTTTTACAGTTAGAAACAATTTGGTTATTAATAATTTTTATTTCTTTAACAATTATATATTTTTTTTCAGTTGATGACATTACAGCTTCAAATGATCCTAGTTGGATAACTTTAGATGAAATAGTAGGTATGAGTTTTGCTTCATTAGCTTCTCCATCAGAATTATTACCTCTTTTAACAGGATTTATAATATTTAGAGCATCAGATATTTTAAAAACCCCCAAAATAGTTGCTCAAATGGAAGAAATTCCAGGGAAAAAGGGCGTTCTTTATGATGATTTAGCTGCTGGAGGTTTTGGTTTGCTTGGGGGTGTAATAGTTAATCAGATTATGAACTTATCTCTTTAAGTAATAGTTCTTTTGCAACTGATGCGTTAACTTGACCATTTGAAATTTTTATAATCTGCCCAACTAAAAAACCTATCAACTTTTCTTCTCCATTTGCAATACGTTCTAAAACTTCTGAATTTTTTTCAATGACTTCCTCTACAATTTTGCTTATTTCTTCTATGTTATTTTCTTGAATCAGATTATTTTCGATAGCAAATTGTTCAGGGACTATTTCCTGTTCAATTAAGTTTGCAAGTATTTCTTTACCAGATGTGAAAGAGATTTTATCTTCTTTAACAAGAAATATTATTTCACTAAGATTTTTTGCTGTTACCCAATTAGGAAGGTGTGTTATTTCTAATTTTCTCAGCTGCCCCTGAAGCTCTCCAGTTACCCAGTTGAATGAAGATTTAGAATCACCTGTAATCTCGGTAATACTCTTGTATAAATCACCAATCCATTTTGTATTTTTTCCAAGATTGTTGGCATCTTCTATGCTTAAACCAGTCTCAATAAACATTTTTCTTTTTTGTGACGGTAACTCTGGAATTGTTTTTTTAACTTCATTTACAAAATCATTACTTAGGATCATATTTGGAATATCTGGATCTGAAAAATATCTATAGTCTGCACTTCCCTCTTTAGATCTCATTGAACTTGTTACTTCTTTTTTCTCATCCCAGTGACGAGTTTCTTGAATAATATTTTCTTTATCAATTAACATTTTTGTTTGTCGTGATATTTCATACTCGATAGCTTTCTCTAAGGATTTAAGAGAGTTCATATTTTTTATTTCGACTTTTGTCCCGAGCTCCTTATCCCCTTCATGTGCAACAGATATGTTTGCATCAAACCTTAAGTTACCTTTTTCTAACTTTCCTTCTGATATGTCCAAATCGATTACTAGCTGTCGGAGTTCCTCTATATAGGCAACTGCCTCCTTGGAAGATTTAATCAATGGTTTTGTCACAACTTCAACTAATGGTATACCTGCTCTATTAAAGTCAAGGTGTGTACTAGTAGCAGAGTCAATTCGTCCAGAACCAATATGTGTGCTTTTACCTGTGTCTTCTTCCATGTGTACGCGTTCAATTTCAACAGTTCCGAATTCACCATCTACAACAATTTCTAGGGAACCTTCTATTCCAACGGGTAGGTCGAATTGTGAAATTTGGTAGTTTTTAGGCAAATCTGGATAAAAGTAGTTTTTCCTGTGAAACATTCCATCATTCGTGATACTGCAATTAGTACTTAATGCTAAAAGGGTTATAAACTCAATAGCTTTTTTGTTTGGGACAGGTAAGGAACCTGGTAAACCCAAACAAGTTGGACATAAACTTTCATTTGGTGATTCTGTATCAAGAACATGGCACCTACAAAACATTTTAGAATTTGTTTTCAACTCCACATGGGTTTCCATTCCTATCGTTGGGATAATACTCAAGAAACAACTCCGTTAATTACTGGTTTATCGCTGAATGCTACTAATGACTCAAGAGATTCAGAAAAATCTAATAATGTATTATCAGTATTTGAAGGACTCATTATTTGAACAGACAGAGGGAGTCCCTGTGAAGATAGGCCAGTTGGGATACTTATTGCTGGCATGCCTACTAAGTTGGCCGGGATTGTGCATAAATCTGACATATACATCTCTAATTGATTATCAGATTTTTCTCCAAACTTAAATGGGTCTGAAGGAGTTGTTGGAGATATTAGATAATCAACATCTTCATAAACATCTGTAAATTCTTTTTTCATCATCGATCTAGCTTTTAATGCTTGGCCGTAATAGGCATCATAATATCCAGCAGACAGAGCGTACGTTCCTAACAGTATTCTCTTTTTAACTTCTGGTCCAAAACCATTAGCACGAGTAAGCTCCATCATCTCTGAACTTGTGCTGCCTGAAACTCTGTTTCCATATCTTACGCCATCAAATCTAGAGAGGTTTGCTGAACACTCAGCAGGAGCAATTAGGTAATAAATACTGATAGACATTTTCGTCAAAGGAAGAGAAACTTCAACAATTTCGTGACCTTCTGCCTCTAGCAATTTAGCAACTTTGTGAACTTCTTTTTTGGCATCTTCAGATATACCATCTTCCATAAGCTCTTTAATGATCCCTATTTTTGCATTTTTTAATTTTGGTTGTTTAGCTTTACTTTCTATTAACGAAGTTGCATCAGACGGGTCATGACCTTTCATAGAATTAAAAATTAACCTTGCATCTTCAACATGATTTGTTATTGGGCCTATTTGATCTAAAGATGATGCAAATGCGACCAATCCAAATCGTGAAACTGTTCCATAAGTTGGTTTAAATCCAACAACTCCGCAAAATGATGCAGGTTGCCTAATGGAACCTCCCGTATCACTTCCTAGAGATGCAATAGCTGATCCAGCTGATACAACTGCAGCAGAACCTCCTGAGGATCCACCTGGAACTCTTGATGTATCCCAGGGATTTTTTGTTGGACCAAAAGCTGAATTTTCAGTTGAAGAACCCATGGCGAATTCATCTAAGTTGGTCTTTCCAGTAAATAAAGCACCTTCATTTTTTAGTCTTGTGATTACCGTTGCATCATATGGAGAAATGTAATTTGATAACATTTTTGATGAACAAGTAGTTGCATATCCTGAAATATTAATATTATCCTTAATTGCAATTGGAATACCGTCAAGATTTCCTAAATTTTTACCTTTTTCGTAACGCTTATCTGAATTGAGCGCTTTTTTAAGATTTTCTTCTTGAAACAGTTCTAAGTGACCGTGAATAATAGATTCGGTGATAGCAGCTCGTTCAAAGGTCTCAGCATAAAGTTCGGAGGGTTTAAGTTCTTTATTTTTGAATAATTGATTTATTTGTGAAATCGGAAGTTTATAGTTAGCCATTATTAGTCCAATGAGGGTGGGACAACAAATTGACCATCTTTGGATTCTGGTGCATTACTTAAAGCTTCTTTATGAGTAAGTGATTTAGATGCAATATCTTCTGCTAAGTTTAATGACATACCAAGTGGATGAATGCTGATTTTATCATCTGGTAAATCCATTTTGCTTAATGCATCGAAATGTTCGATTATCATAGAAAGATCACTCTCTAATCTATCTTCTTCTTCCTGATTAAGTTTGATTGATGCCAATTTAGCAACATTTTTAATATCTATTTTGTCTGCCATTTCAAAAACCTTTTAAGTACCTAACGATTGACTCATATGATTCTACTATTTGATTCGTATTAACAAATTCATCTGGGGAATGGGCAAGCAGAGGATCTCCGGGTCCATAATTTACAGCTGGTATATTTTCTTGTGAAAATCTTGCTATATCAGTCCAAGCCTGTTTTGGGGTAACATCTGCACCTGTAATTTTTATGAAATCTTTAACTTTCTGGGATTCAAGATTTGGTAATGCACCATTTGAAGAATTTTTTATTTTGATAGCTCCATATTTCGCAAATGTATCAGCTAAAAATTTGGAGGCTTCGGCTTCGTTTTGTGTTGGCAAAAACCTAAAGTTTATATTTAAGTTTACGTGTGAAGGAATAACATTGTTAGCTGAACCACCTGATATAGTCGTAGCTGTAATAATTTGTTTAAAAAGTAAACCATCGATGATATGCTCTTCTATTTGGTTTTGATTAATAAATCCAATTACTTCTGACAATTTTAATATTGGATTCTCACCCATCCATGGCCTTGCTGAATGAGATGACTTTCCCTCTATCTGAAGATCAGCATTTACAGATCCGAGACAACCTAGTTGAACTTCTCCATTTGTTGGTTCTAGTATTATGGCAAATTCTAAATTGAAATCATTTTTTAAAATTGGCATTAATAATTTAAGTCCATTATTTACCATTGGTCCTTCTTCTGCTGTATAAAAAACGGCAACAATGTTCTCGAAATTACTCGTTAAAACTTGTAACATAATGGCAATTCCAGCTTTCATGTCAACTGAGCCTCTTCCATAGACCTTTGAGGAGTCTTCAATAAATACCTGGGTTGGGTCAATTGGTACCGTATCGACATGTCCAACGAGTGCAATGTTGGAATTTGAAGATGGATAATGGGCTATTATTCCTCCATCATTTCTAATGATTTCACCTGAAAAGTCTGATTTTATTAAATGGTTCTCTATGAAATCTAGTATTTTATTCTCATCACCAGTTACAGATTTTATAGCAATTAACTCTTTTGTTAATTTATCTAACTTCAAACTTGAACTCCAAATGTCCTTAAAGCATCATTAAGGGATGTTTTCTGATTTGTTGATTCTTTTCGTTTCCCGATTATTAACGCACATGGAGTATTAAATTCTCCACTTGGAAATACTTTAGGTCGTGTTCCTGGTATTACCACTGAGTTCTCAGGTACAAATCCCTTGTATTCTTTTGGTTCCTCACCAGTCACGTCAATAATCGGAGTTGTACCTGTAATGGTTACATTTGCACCAATAACCGCACCTTTTTCAATTTTGACTCCTTCTACAATGATTGACCTAGATCCGATAAATGCACCATCCTCAATGATTACTGGCATTGCACTAGGTGGCTCTAGTACTCCTCCAATTCCAACTCCCCCCGACAAATGTACATTTCTACCAATTTGAGCACAGGAACCAACAGTGGCCCATGTATCAACCATTGTTCCAGAGCCAACGTAAGCTCCTATATTTACAAAACCTGGCATAACAACAACTCCCGGTTCGCAAAAACCTCCATACCGAACAACGCCCGGTGGAACTACCCTAATCTTTAATTCTTCATAATTTTTTTTAGGTGCAATCTTGTCGTAATATTCCAATTCACCAGACTCAATGATTTCTAGTTTTTTTACTGAGAAGTAATATAGAATCGCAGTTTTGACCCATTCATTAACGAACCAGTCATTTTCAATAGGTTCTGCAACTCTAATTTTTCCATTGTCTAATAGTTGAATTACACTCTCAATTACTGTGACATCACTTGCTGTTACATTATTGATGTCTATTTTTTCGATTTTATCCTTAAAATTTTCCATAATTTGTATTGGTCTCTTTTCAGTTATTAGATAATATTTTAGTGTATGAAAAAGAACACTTATAGACTTATTTTTCTTTCTTTGACGTTGTTATTAATGCTTACTGTCTTTATAGGGGTGAACTTTTATCAAGATAATGAAGAAACTGTTGACCTTCCTTCAGTAATAGAGGGTGTTTCTCCCTTACCTAACTACCAAGTTCCACAACAAACTTCAATAGAAATAAACTTGCCAGTTGATTATGAAATTGTATTAATTGTAAATAATTACATAATCCCTTCATCTGAAATAATGAATGTTGAAGCTACCGGTGTGTTCATATGGAAACCTGGACCAAATAAAACTTTTGAAAGCTGGAATCCTGGAGAACAGAACATCCGAATCACATGGAGTAAGATTGTTGGGCTACCTGACGTAGGTGAATTTTCATGGAAGTTTTATATTAACAATTAGATAATTAGATCTAATAACTCATTTTCAGATAAAATTTCTACCTTAAGTTCGACAGCTTTCTTGAACTTTGAACCAGGATTACTACCTGAAATAAGAAAATCTGTATTTTTTGATATTGATGTAGTTACTAAACCTCCATTTTTTTCAATTAGATTTATAAAGTCTTGTCTGTTTGAATTTTGGAGCGTTCCAGTTATAACGAAAGTTTTTCCACTTAGCTTGCTATCAATAACTGTATTAATCTCTTCAAAATTAAATCCTTTTTCTTGAAGGGTATTCAGTGTAAGTAAGTTTTTTTCAACTAATTTCCATTCATTTAAAGAATTAATAACACTCACTGAAATTCCGTGTATCTTTTCTAAGTCCTCAGACTTAGCCTCTAAAATTTTATTAATTGAGCCAAAGTTTTGAATTAGTAAATTAGCAGTCCTTTTGCCTATAAAACGAATACCTAGTGCTGTTAGTAACCTTGATGGAGGAGATTTGATTGAGTTTTCAATAGATGTAATTAAATTTGATGCTTTTTTATCCTCCCACTGAGGTAATTTTATGAGATCTTCATATTTGAGACTGAAAATATCCTCGACTTCTTTAATTAAATCGAATGTTAATAAAGACTCAATAGTTTCTTTACCCATTCCATCAATTTCAAGACCTGTTCTCGAGGCAAAAAATATAATAGATTCTTTTTTAGCAATCTTGCAAGAAGTTCCTCCACTACATCGAGGAACTTTCTCATCTCGTATAAAATTAATCTTAAAATCTCCACATGGACAAGTAGAAGGCATATTCCATTTGGTTTGTGATCCATCCCGTCTTTTGTCTAATGAACTAACAACCTCAGGTATAACATCCCCAGCTCTACGAACTACTACATAATCATTAATCCTTAAATCTTTTCTACTTATCTCATCAGGATTATGCAGAGATGCAAACGATACAAGAGCTCCACCTACATTTACAGGCTCTAAAACAGCAACTGGAGTGACTGCACCTGTTCGACCTGTTTGCAACTTGATATCTAAAAGCTTTGTTGTTTGCTCCTCTGCTTGAAACTTAAAAGCAATAGCCCAGCGTGGAGACTTTGCAGTAAATCCTAATTCATCTTGTATAGCTGTTGAATTAACTTTCATTACAACTCCGTCTATTTGATAAGCATAATTATTTCTTTTATTTTCAATTCTTTGCAATGTACTTTCGATATCTTTAATGGAATTAGTTAAATACACTGAGTTAGTCTCAAATCCATATTTTTTTAATAAGTTAGTCTGCTCTTCATGTGATGAAAATGCATCCTGAGTGGTGTGATCGATTAACTGATAGGCCAACAACCTGATGTCTCTTTTAGAAGTAATAGACGAATCTTTTTGTCTTAATGATCCCGCCGCTGCATTCCTTGAATTAATAAAAGCTGAGCCTCCCTCACTTCTGATTTTTGCTATTAATGACTTTTCATCTGAAGTTGGGTTTTTTAAAGATTTAAGATGTTTGAGTAACTCCTCGTCTTTTTTTCTTTTTTTATTTAATTGATTAAAACTTTCTGTTGGCATATATATTTCGCCCCTGATTTCAATTTCACCTTTAGTCGAAGTGTTTAATCGTAATGGTAAGTTCATGATGGTCTTTACGTTGTGTGTAACGTCTTCTCCAGTAACTCCATCACCACGTGTAAGTCCTTGCTGAAGAATTCCATCTCTATAGGTAATAGAAATAGCTAAACCATCTATTTTTGGTTCGAGTGAAATTGGATAGAGCTCTTTGTCCGTTATTTTGTTGAGTCTTTCAAACCATTTTGTAATGTCATTAATGTCTTCTGCGTTATCCAAACTATACATTCTCTGTCGGTGCTCAATTTGGTCAAAAGCATTATCTGGCGTTCCTGTAACTCTCTGGGTGGGTGAATACTCTTTTATCTCATTTGGATGATTAATTTCATATTGCTTTAGTTCGTTAAATAATTTATCGTATTCTCCATCAGACATTATTGGTTTATTGAGTACATAATATGCATGTTCAGCTTGAGAAAGTTCTTCAATAACTTTATCTATATCCTTACCATTCATATCATTAATGCCTCATTGAGCTTTGAAGTAATTCTTCCTCCACCAATAAGTTTTGTGCCAGTATATAAAACACCAAACTGACCAGGGGCTACTCCATATGTTGGTTCCAATAGAGTTACTTCTAGAGTGTGTTCTGAGAGCATTTCTATCTTACAAGGTAAATCTTCAGAATTATATCTAGTTTGGATCGTGAGGTCATCTTTTACAATATCATTCACAAAGGAGACGTCTTCAAGATAAAAGCTTGCAGTTAACAAATCTTGCTTTTCACCTACAAATACTTTTTTGTTTAGTACATCTATTTTGGTAACATATTTTGGAGCACCTTGGCCTCCTGGAATCCCTTTTCGTTGACCAACAGTAAACTCGTGAACACCGCTGTGCTGACCCATAGTCGAACCATCACTATTAACAATTTCGCCTGAAGTTGAAATATCAATTCTTTTATCTACAAAATTTCTGTAATTCTTTTTTCCTACAAAACAAATATCTTGACTATCTTTTTTAAATGCAGTTTTTAATCCTAAATCAGCAGCTATTTGTCTTACTTCAGGTTTAGATATCGTACCAAGTGGGAACATGACGTTTTCAAGTGTTGAGGAAGTAAGCATATGTAATACATAAGACTGATCTTTATCAAGATAATCAGCTTTGTGAAGTTCAAAGGTTTCATCTTTTTCAACTACTTTTGCGTAATGCCCAGTGGCTACTTTTTCACAATTTAGTTTTTTTGCCTGTTTTAAAAAGTGATCGAATTTGACTGATCTATTACATTCAACACAAGGATTTGGGGTCAAACCCTTTGCATACATGTCAATGAAGTTATCTACGACTTTTTCAGAAAATGATTCTGTGTAGTCTAAAACATAATAAGGAATATCAAGCTTGGCCGCAACTTTTCGAGCGTCTTCGCTATCTGAAGCTGTACAGCATCCTGTTTCAGGCATTTCGCCATTTGGCCCTTCCCATAACTTCATAGTGACACCAATCACTTCATGACCCTGAGACTTTAGGAGTCCAGCAACTACAGATGAATCCACTCCTCCACTCATAGCGACTAAGACTCTCATTTCATACCCTCTATTGAAGCCATAACTATCTCAGCAGCATGGACACCATCTCCCTTTTTACTATTCCAACCAAAACTGAATCTCAAATGGCTGTTAATAACATCATTGGATATTTTCATTGCTTTAAGCACATGTGAAGGTTTCTGAGCACCGCTAGCACAAGCAGAGCCTCTGGAAACGCCTAATCCCTGGAGGTCAAGAGAAACCATTAGAGTCTCAGAGTTGATGCCTTTAAATTGAATATTTGAGATATGTTCCAATCGATCAATATCATCACCTAAAACAATAATATCTAGAGAATTTTTAAGGATTTCTTCAAATTCTTGACGTTCATTGAGTATTTTCTGATTTTGAGAAATCATATTTTTTTGCTGCTCATCTAATGCAGCTGATAAACTTGCTACACCAGATACGTTCACAGTACCTGCTCTTCTTTCAAGTTCCTGCTTCCCTCCATGAAGAAAACTAGGAAGTTTTACTTCGGAACTTAAAAACATAATTCCTATTCCTTTTGGTCCTCCAATTTTGTGACCAGATATAGCTGCACTTTGGATACCTAAGTTATGAAAGTCTAATTTAGTGGTAGCAACCGCTTGAACAACATCAGAATGAAATATTGGTTTAAAATTTAAAGCTTTTAAGCCTTGTGATATTTCCTTGACTGGTTGTATTATTCCTGTCTCATTATTAGCTAACATTATCGATACAATTTCTGTGTTTGAATTTACAGCTTCTAAAACATCTTGAGTTTCTATTACGCCTCTGTTGTTACATGGCACTAAATTTACTCTGTACCCTAAAGACTCAACCCATTCCGCAGAAGCAAGAACAGCTTCGTGCTCAATTTCAGAAGTAACTAATTCTGCACTATTATTTTTATTGTTGATAAACGGCATTTTAATTATCCAATTATCAGCTTCGGTACCACCACTTGTAAATGTTATCTCTTTTGGGGCTACACCGAAATGACCAGCAATATTATCACGTGAATCTTCAAGAATATTTTTTGCTTTTCTTGAAAGCGCATGACCGCCTGCTGAGTTTGCGAAGGCCTCTACCTCAGTTTTTTTATATGCTTCAAATGCAACATCTCGCATGGGAGTAGAAGCAGCATGGTCTAAATAAAGATATTCATTTTTTTTCATATTTATTTATTCTACTTATGAAGTAATATTGTTTAACAGACAATGAGTAAAACAATTAGTGTATCAACAATTATCGACAGATCTCTTAATGACGTCTGGAATGAAGTATCTATCCTTAAAAATCATACAAACTGGATGAAAGATGCTGTAAACATTGAGTTTTTGGATGAAAAAACACAAGGCCTAGGTACCAAAATGAAAGTATTAACAAAAGTAGGTCCAATTAAATTATTTGACTATATGACAGTTACTGAATGGATTGATAAAAAATCAATAGGAGTAGATCATGTTGGTATTGTCACCGGTAAAGGTAAGTTTATATTAGAGGAATTAAGTGGTGAACAGACAAAATTCACATGGAAAGAAACATTGAAATTTCCAATTTATTTAGCTGGACCAATAGGAGAATTTTTTGGAGCCCCTGTTTTAAAAATAATCTGGAAAAATAATCTAAGAGGGTTAAAGGATTTATTTGAAAATGAAAAATAAAGTAGCTTTTGTATCAGTAGTTTTATTAATGTTTACAGGTTGTAGTTCTGAAGAAGCGTCGACTGTGGAAAATACAGATAACAATGAACAGAGTGAACTTATTATCTCAAAGGGCTTGGGTAAAACTTCAGAAATATTTGTTTCTAACTGGAATAAATTAGTTTCTTCTATTGCAGAGGATGAGCAAACAAACGACTTCTTCTCTATGAATCCAGACGAAGTTAAATGGACAAGTTTGGACAAAGATACTTTGTATTACGAATTTGGAAATCTTGAAAATCCTCAAACTGTTTTTGTAATCAATTTAAAAGTAAATAAAGAAAATAATACTGTCACACAAATTGAGTTTTTTGCTCCTACCTCAAAAGACGAAATTAATTCTCAACAATCAAAACTTTTTTTCTTAATTGTTATTGCACTTTCAGATGAAACATTGGAAAAAGAGGATAGAGAAAATATACTAAACAATCTCGGCCTATATGAAGAACTCTCCAATCCTAAACAGTTAGCTGGTAGCGTTACTAAAAATAATGTTCGATATATTCTTGAGCCATTAATTGAGAATAATTTACTTTTCGGATTGAATTTATATACAAGTATTGTAGGAACGACAAATACCTAAGAGGCAATAACTTCCTCAACACCGGGTACTTTTTCTTTAAGAATTCTTTCTATTCCACTCTTTAAAGTAGCTATTGATAAAGGGCAACCAACACAAGCGCCAAGCATCTCAATATTTACAACACCATTATCTACTGAAGCTAATTTAATGTCTCCTCCATCAGCTTGAACAGCTGGACGTATGTATTCAATTGTCTCATTCAAAATGTCGAGATCAATGTCTACTTGTTCTTCTCTGACCTTCGGAGAAGGAAAATTTATATTGTCTTGATTTTCCATAATCTAATTATATTCTATAACTGCGCCAATCGAGTCTAATGTTGAAACAATATCTTCATAACCCCGATCTATATGATCTACTCCAGTAATTTGAGATTCACCTTCGGCTTGGAGGGCAGCAATAATTAAACTTGCCCCGGTTCTTATATCGGTTGAATTTACTGGTGCACCTGATAGATTTTTAACGCCCCTTATCATTGCATGTTGCCAACCAGTTTGAATATTAGAACCCATCCTTTGAACTTCTGGAATCCACTGGAAGCGCTGATCGTAAACATTCTCGGTTATAATTGACGTTCCTTCAGCTTTCAATAATGCAGCTCCAAATATTGGCTGTAAATCGGTTGCAACTCCAGGGAATGGTAATGTTGAAAATTCAATTGCATTGTAATTATTTGTAGATTCAACTGTTAGTGAATTATCATTGATATTTATATTTAGGCCCATTTCCTGAAACTTTTTAATTTCCATAGGTAGAGTGTTCTCATTAATTCCAATAATAGAACCCGATCCACCCGTAGACGCTAAAGCAGCAATAAACGTACCTGCTACAACCCTATCCCCTACAACATCATGGTTCGTAGGATTTAAAGATGGTACACCTTCAATTGTAATTTCACTTGTGCCTTCACCGCTTATTTGAGCACCCATATTTTTTAGCATTTTTACAATATCAACTATTTCAGGTTCTCTGGCGGCATTTTCAATTACAGTCTTACCCTCAGCAAGAACAGCTGCTAAAAGTGTGTTTTCCGTTGCTCCAACGGATGCATAGGGTAGATTAATTTCTACCCCCTTGAGTCCATCTGTTTCGCCGATTAATACACCATGTTCAAGATGAAAATTAGCTCCCATTTTTTCAAGAGCATCGAGATGCATTTGCACCGGTCTTGGTCCAAGTTGATCCCCGCCCGGGAAAGCGATCATAGCTTTGCCTTTACGTGCCAGTAAAGGCCCCAATATAACAATTGATGCCCTCATTTTTTGTACGAGTTCATATGGCGTCTCAATTCCAATGTCTTCTGGGGAATCTATAATTAGAGTGCTCTCTTCAAATGAAGACATTATCCCCAAATAACTGAGAACTTCTCTCATGTAAGTTACATCAGTAATGTTTGGTACATTGCTTATCTCATATTTTCCAGAAGCAAGAAGGGGTAACACCATCTGTTTTAAGACGGCATTTTTTGCACCCTTAATTTTGATATCACCATTTAATTGATGATTACCTTCAATTACTATATGTTTTTCCACTATCATTGATACTACTTAAAGATTTAAGTGTAACAATAAATTTATGTCAGAATCAATAATTGTTTATAAAGCTAATGATCATCTTGAGGCATCATCATGCTTATCAAATTTGATAATTAACGAAATCAATAAGAGTAAAAAGAATTCATTTACTATTGGATTGTCTGGAGGAAGTACACCAAAAATTACTTATTCCTTACTAAAGAATGATATACAAGATCTCTCGAAGATAATATTTTGGACAGTTGATGAAAGATGGGTTCCTAGGGACGATGAATATTCAAATCAAAAAATGATCAATTCATTTTTTGCTGATAGTACTGCAAAAATATTGGAAGTAGAGTATTCCGGTTTATCTGCAGAAAGGGATGCGAATAAATATGCATCTAAACTTGAAAACAATATAACTAATTTTGATACTGTAATCCTAGGTGTTGGAGAGGATGGTCACATCGCTTCACTATTTCCTGATACAGTAGCAGTTAATGATACAGAAAATTTCTATGTATCAAATGAGGTAAATATCCTTTCTAAATGGAGAGTAACAGCTACTTTTAAACTACTTAAAGAAGTGGATAATGTTTATTTACTAGTAACAGGTAATAATAAAAAGGAGATACTTAAATCAATTATGAATAATGGAAATACCTCTGCTAATAAACTGATAAACGAAAGAAAAAAAACAATACTTATTACTGATCAAGAAATATAATCACTCAATATTTTTATCTGTCTCGTATATGTTCTATTAAGTTATCCTTAGCCAGGATGTTATTGAAAAATTATCTTCAAATACTGTTAACTTCAAGTTTGTGGGGTTCATCATTCCTTCTTATGAAATTTGCATTAGAAGAACTGGATCCATTTCAAATTTCTTTTTATAGGATATTGATTGGAATGATTTTTATAAATTCATTACGAATTGAAAAAGTAAAACTTTCTAAGAAAGATCATCTATACACTGCATTAGTTGGCATGTTGTGGATGACACTTCCCTTTTATTTATTTGCAGAGTCTGAAAAAACTATTACTTCAAGTTTGGCAGGTCTGGTAAATGGTTCGACTCCAATTTTTATTAGTATGTTTGCAGTTATATTTTTTCGTCAGAAAATTTCAAATATTAAAAAAGTTTATCTTTTTACTGGTTTTTTAGGTATTTATATCCTTACTTTTGGATTCCAGACTGCAAACCTTGAATTAAGCAAAGGATTCTTGTTAGCTTTATTAGCATCAATAAGTTATGGATTTGCTGCAAACTTTGTCCAACCACTTATTAAGACTTACGGAGCACTAAATACATTAAGAATGGCTCTCAGATATGCGTCATTATTTTCCTTTATTTTATTTAGTTTTAATAGTGAATACTTCCTTCCAACTTTTACAGGCTCACTACCATCTATTCTAATTTTAGGCATTGGTGGAAGCGGAGTAGCATTTCTATCTTTTTATAAGCTTATAGATGATGTAGGAGCTATTTTTGGTTCAATTACTGTATATATAATTCCCATATTTTCAGTAATCTTTGGATACATATTTTTAGAGGAAACAACATCTTTGTCACAGATATCTGGAATAACTGTAATTATTTTGTCAGCTTATTTATTTACTAAAACTACTGACTAATTCTTTGGACTAACAAATAATCCTTCAGCAATAGCAGCAATTTTCTCATCATCTAAATATAATTCAGCTTTGTAGATTGAACCTTGATCGTTAACTGAATCTCTCCACGCCTTTACATGAACAAATACTGTGCTGTTATTAACAGGTCTAATGTATTTTGCAGTAAAAGTTTTAGTTACAACCATCTCACCAAGTAGAAAACTGAGGGGTCCCATTGTGCAGTCCATAAAGGAATCAATAATTCCTCCGAGGGTTGTATTCATGGGATTAAAGTATTTTTCCTGAATTGGATATTTGCACTCAAGATATTCCTCTTCTTCGTTAAAGGTTACGAACTCACCCTTCAACTCTTTATAAATATTAGGTGTAGGTAAATCTCCCCATGTTCTTTCAGACATGAAAAGATTTTAACATTAACTACGCATTAAATGAATATAAGAAACTTAAGACTATCTTCCTTTTGGATGCCAAACAGTTTTAGTTTCAATAAATGGAAATAAAGCTTCTAAGCCCATAGTTGGTGGATTTATGAAGATTCGTTTTAGTGATTTGGAGGCATTTTCTTTAATCATTGTTTTTTGATCATTATGAATTTCTTTATATATTGCCATTGCGGTAATCTCGACATGGTTACTTATATCCTCAATTAATAATTCAAATTTCCCAGACAGTATATTTAAAGCACCACCTGGTAAATCAGAATTATTGATATCTTCTGCGAGTTTAAGTGCAAGTACAGAATTTTCTTCGTTAAAGCTTATTACAGAACATCCTACTGTTAAGGCCGGTAACATATTTAAAAGTAAACTATTCAGTGACTGCGTGTTTGAATTTAGAGTAAATACAACTCCAAGTGATTCCTGGTGGGAAATATTGAAGAAGTCACCCGCTACAGGATTGAGGTTACCTGTCATCTGTTCCCACTTATCAGCCATTCCCGCATACCAAATTATTGAATCTACTGCTTTATGAATATCTTCCTTTGCTTTTGCTTTAGTTAATCCTGCATCCTGAAGGAGTTGTTGATAAGTTTCAAAATTACCTTCTAACATTTCTGAAAGCCTATATAATACTTGAGTTTTATTGTACGGAGAAAGTTTCTGCCAAGCGGTATGACCTTTTTTTGCTGCTACAACAGCATCTCTTATATCTTTTCTTGAAGTAAGTGGAACTTCATAAAATTCATTTTTAAGTTCAATCCGAAAAGTTTTTCCAGATTCGGACCTTACATACTTACCACCAACATAATTTTTATAAGTTTTTTTTATTTCATTCATGATTGTACCTTTAGATATGACAGCAGACCGTGTCTTCCACCCTCTCTTCCAAAACCAGATTCTTTATAGCCTCCAAATGGTGAAGATGGATCAAACTTATTAAACGTATTTGCCCAAATAACACCTGCTTGAAGCCTGTCTGCTGTCCAGAGTATCTTTGAACCTTTTTCTGTCCATATCCCTGCAGATAGTCCATATTCAGTGTTATTTGAAATTTCAATAGCTTCTTCTGGAGTTCTAAAAGTTAAAGTTGTCAGCACTGGACCAAATATTTCTTCTCTTGAAATTCGGTAAGAAGGCTGTGCATTTGTAAATAGAGTTGGTTTAAACCAAAAACCATTTTGTGGTAATTCACAGTCTGTCTGAAAAATTGTTCCACCCTCTTCTACTCCCTCATTTACTAAGCTTGTAATCTTGTCTAATTGATCTTTTGAGTTTATAGCACCAATGTCTGTATTTTTATCTAATGGATTACCTACTCTAAGAGACTGCATCCTTTTTTCTAGTTTTGTAACAAATTCGTCATGGATATCTTCTTGTAGTACAAGTCTTGAACCAGCACAACATACATGTCCTTGGTTGAAGAATATTCCATTAACAACACCCTCTACAGCTTGGTCAATAGCAGCATCGTTGAAGACAATATTTGCCGCTTTACCACCCAATTCTAGAGTGAGTCCTATATCCCTATCTGCTGTTTCTTTTTGAATATACTTACCAACTCCAGTAGAGCCAGTAAAAGCTATTTTTGAAATATCAGGGTGCTTAACGAGTGCGGCACCAGTACTACCGTCACCAGTAACTAAATTAAATACACCTGGTGGAAGTCCTACTTCTTGACACAATTCAGCAAAAAGAATTGCTGTTAAAGGAGTACTCTCAGCAGGTTTTAAAATTACAACATTTCCAGTTGCTAATGCTGGCGCAACTTTCCAAGAAAGCATTAGTAGTGGGAAATTCCATGGAATTATTTGACCAACTATGCCATAAGGTTTTAAACCTTTTGCGTTCCAAGATAAATCTAACTTATCAGCCCAGCCTGCAAAGTAGAAAAAGTTCGCAGCAACTTGTGGTAAATCAAAGTCTCGTGATTCCTTGATTGGCTTACCACCGTCTAAGGTTTCAAGTACAGCAAATTCACGAGATCTCTCCTGAATTAGCCTTGCAAGTTTAAAGAGGTATTTAGCCCTTTCTGTCCCAGATAGTTTAGACCATATTTTTAGACCCTCTTTTGCAGATTCTACTGCTGAATTAATATCAATTTCATTACCTAAAGAAACTGAGGATAAAACTTCTTCTGTTGAAGGGGATATAGTTTTGATAAATTTTTTGGAATTAGCATTTTGAAATTTTCCATCAATGAAGATTCCGTATTTTTTTTCAATGTTAACAATAGAACTTGACTCAATTGATTCAGCGTATTCCCATTTATTCATGATTTAACCTCTTGGAAAATAGTAGCTTGACTGATACGCATTAGTTTTCAATTTTTTTATTTGTTTTAATACATCATCAACTAGGCTTGATGCTCCAAACCTGAAATAATCAGGGTTTAACCATTCACTCCCTAATTCTTCATTGACAATAACTAAATACCTGATTGCGTCTTTAGAATCTCTTATTCCACCTGCAACCTTTATACCAGCTTTGAAACCAGTGACAGTTTTATAATCCCACACTGCTTTTGCCATTAAATAACATGCTTCTCTTGATGAACCGTTAGAAATCTTACCGGTTGATGTTTTAATAAAATCTGATCCTGCTGCTAATGAAATCAGACTAGCCTTTTTAATATTTTCATACGTCCTGAGTTCTCCAACCTCTAAAATAGTTTTTAAGTGGACTGATTTACATACCTCTTTTAGTGCAACTATTTCATCGTACATTTTTCTATAGTCACCTTCAAAGAATGCCTTTCTATTTATAACAATGTCTATTTCGTCTGCGCCTTCATCAATTGCGAATTGAGTATCAAGTATTTTTGATTCAAGGGGGGCTTGCCCACTTGGAAAATATGAAGAAACGGAAGCTACTTTTACATTAGAATTCTGAGTCATCTTTTTAGCTTTAGACACGAGTGCGGGGTAAACACAAACAGCAGCCACACTTGGAACCTCATCATTACTTGGATCTGGTCTAATAGCTTTTGCTGTCATCTGTCCAATCTTGCCCTCAGTGTCCTCCCCTTCAAGAGTTGTAAGGTCACACATTGAAATTATATAATTCAAAGCTTGGAGTTTAGAATCTTTTTTTATACTTCTTGTAGCGAGTGAGGCAACTCTTTCTTTGAGGCCAACCTCATCTACTCTTAAATTGTCAATTAACTCGACTGTATCGGACCAATTGAGAACATTTTGTGCTTCTTTTGTTAAAGACATAGCTCTATGGTAAAGCAAATAGTTATTTTTTAACAGAAGATTTTTTTAATCTAAGGCTTTTACCTTGTTGTTAATGTTAATTTCTTTCTTTTCTGTGATTTCTGCAATTCCACCAAAAACAGTAAAGATTTTGTGCCAGGATTCTTCTTTAGTTAATAATTTAGAAGCTAGTTCTGAACCCGTTTGTTCAATATGTTTTTGCAATAGCGTTTTCAAATCAAGACTATCTATTTCATTTAACACATGTGATGTCGGTGCTGATTTTGATATATATTGATTAAAACTTTTCTGTGTATTCAAAACTATTACCTTACCGCCCGTCATTCCAGCTCCAAAATTGAATCCAATCTCCCCAAGAATAACTAGGGTCCCACCTGTCATGTATTCAGCTGCGTGAGCGCTGCATCCCTCAACAACAGCTATAGCTCCACTGTTTCTTACTCCAAATCTTTGGCCGACCCTACCGGATATAAATAATTGACCTCCGGTAGCACCATAAAGGAGGGCATTTCCAGCGGCATGGTACGCTCCTTGCATTTTTTTACCCTGAGGTATTATTGTTATACTTCCTCCACCCATACCTTTACCTACATAATCATTAGCACTCCCAGTTAGTTTCAGATTTATACCATCTCTTATAAAAGCTCCAAAACTTTGACCAGCTGAACCAGAAAGGCTAATTAGTGAGGGGTTTTTTTCAATTTGTTTGTTTAGCTTATTTATAGAAACCTCACCAGAAAGTCTTGCACCTATACTTCTGTCTTCATTGGATATTGGGTATTGTAAAAATGATTCTTTGTCTGCGTTCAATGATTTAATTACTTCAGAAGTTATTCTTCTTGATAATCTACCCTCGTCATGTCTGATAAATCCAGGATGCTTCTTCTCTGGTACTGCATTCACAAGAAGTTTGTGCAAGCTACTAGGTAGATTATTATTTAAAACTTTAAGTCCTAACAGATCGGCATGTCCTATTAAATCATCTAGTTTATTTACATTGAATAATTGCAAATACTTCTGTACGTCTTCAGCGAGAAAAGTGAACAATTGCATAACCTGTTCAGGTGCTCCATTAAACTTTGCTCTTAAATTTTCATCTTGAGTTGCAATTCCAACGGGACATGTGTTTTCATGGCATTGTCGTACCATTTTGCATCCCAATGCTAAAAGTGGTAAAGTTCCAAAACCAAATCTATCAGCACCTAAAGTAGCTGCAATAATTACATCCTTTGCGGAACGCAGCCCACCATCTACCTCAAGGAGTACTTTATCTCTCATATTATTTAGAACTAATGCTTGGTGCGTTTCACTTAGTCCTAGTTCCCATGGCGATCCTGCGTGTTTAATGCTTGTCCAAGGACTAGCTCCTGTACCCCCATCGCTACCTGCAATAGTTATAATATCAGCGCCAGCTTTAGCAACACCAACGGCTATGGTCCCCACACCTGGTTCGGAAACTAGTTTCACATTGACAGGAGTATTTGGATTAAATGTTTTTAAATCGTAAATTAGTTGAGCTAAATCTTCAATTGAATATATATCGTGATGAGGTGGTGGAGAAATAAGTGTAATACCTTCTGTTGTGTGTCTTAATTTAGCTATATGGGAATCAACCTTAAAACCAGGAAGTTGACCGCCCTCACCAGGTTTAGAACCTTGTGCCATTTTTATTTGAAACTCTTCTGCAGAAGCTAAGTAGTCAGGAGTTACTCCAAATCTTCCTGAAGCAATTTGCTTGATCTTAGAATTTTTTTCGTTGTCATATCGTGCTGGATCTTCTCCACCTTCACCAGATCCTGATTTTGCTCCAAGTCTATTCATGGCTATTGCTAACGCTTGATGTGCTTCTTCTGATAGCGCTCCTAAAGACATTGAAGATACAGTAAATTTTTGATAAATTTCATCTAAAGACGCTATTTTTTGGTTCTCGTAACCTTCTGTTGTATCAGGAAGGGTGAATAAATCACGTATCTGTACATCAGGTCTGTCTTCTAGTGTCTGTAGATAATCTAACCAAATATCTCTGTCTCCAGATCTAACAGCTTTTTGAAGTCTTAAAACTGTCGCAGGTGAAGTTACGTGAGGCTCAGCATTTTTTTTATATTTATAGAAGCCCCCTAAATCTTGGGTAGCTTCTTCTGAGCAGATTTTAATTTGGCTTTCTAATTCTTCATAACCAATACCTTCTGTTCTGCTTTTAGAATATGTAAATGCATCTGAAATAAGTGAATTATTTAAACCGATTATCTCGAATAATTCTGAACCTCTATAAGAAGAGACCGTACAGATCCCCATTTTTGACATTATTTTCAGTAAGCCCTTGTTCAAAGTTTCAGTGTAATTTTCTTGAGCTTCAGACACTGATATTCCTAACTCAGGCGTAGATAATGCCAATTTTCTAATATTCTCTAAAGCCAAATATGGCCATACAGCTGATGCACCGTATGAAATATGGCAAGCCAAATCATGTGCATCCCTGATTTCACCTGAAGCAATAATTAATGAGGCCTGCAACCTAATTCCTTTTTTAATTAAGTAGTGGTGTAAAGTCCCAATAACAAGTAGTGAAGGTATTACGCTTTCACCAATTTTTAAATCTTTATCCGATAAAATTATTAATGATTTCTTCTTGGTGATTATGGACTCTTCAGCCTTTTCACATACTTTTTTTAACGCAGATTCCATGTTGGTTTCAGACTTGTCAAAACAAAAGCTAATCACTTCTGACTTTTTTCCAAGAACTTCGTTAGATATTAGTTTATCGTAAGTCCTACCACTTAAAATAGGTGAATTTAATGCAACTAAATTAGCCTGTTGTGAAGTCTCTTTAAGTATTGATCCTCTCTTGCCTAAATAAGTTTTAGTGGACATAACAAAACGCTCTCTGATTGGGTCTATGGGTGGATTTGTTACCTGAGCAAATAACTGATGAAAGAACCTGCTTAATCTCGGCTTATTCTTACTTAATATTCCTAAGGGTGAGTCATTACCCATTGAACCTGTAGGAACATCTCCTTTCAACATTGGTAAAAGGATTAGTCTTTGTTCTTCTGGTGTATAGTCAAAATATGAAGACAACAAATCGATATCTATACTTTTATCTTCTAAATCGCTAAATTCTGTATCTACATTAAGAGGTTTTGAACTAACCCAATCTTTATATGGGTTTTTTTGACTTAATTTCTGTATTACTTCTTCTTCATCAAGCAATTCATCATCATTTAATCTGTATCTAATAGTTTGACCAGGTTCTAGTTGTGCTGTCTTATATGCACCCGCTTCAACTGACGGGCAAATTCCTACTTCTGAAGCTGCAAGTATATATCTATCAGAAACCATCCACCTCATAGGTCTTAACCCACTTCTGTCTAAACCTGCAATTATATCTAGACCATCGGAGGCTACAATTGCAGCTGGCCCATCCCACGGCTCAGTTAGGAATGAATGATATTGATAGAATGCTTTTTCATCTTCAGTGAACCTTGGATTGTTTTCCCACGCAGAGGGCATAAGCATTTCTTGAGCATGGGCTAAAGTTCTACCTGATTGTACTAACAACTCCACAGCATTATCTAACTGCCCGGAGTCTGATATGTCCTCATCAATAAATGGTTTGAGTGTATTAATATCATCTTTCCAAAAACTAGAAGTAGCATCAACTTCGCGCGCCTGCATCCATGAATAATTAGCGGTTATTGTATTAATTTCACCATTGTGAGCAAGCATGCGAAGCGGTTGGGCTTTGTCCCAAGTTGAAGATGTATTTGTTGAAAACCTTTGATGAAATATACCAAATCTCGTCTTAAATAAAGGATTTCTTAAATCCCAATAGAAATCTGAAGCTTGTGTCGCAGTGAAAAGACCTTTGTAAACAACTGTTCTTGAGGAACATGAATTTATATGAATATTTAAAAACTTATGATTTGAAATTTCTTTTTCTAATGATTTTCTAAATAGATATAAAGTTTTCTCAAATATTTTTTGATTTTTCTCCTCAGATGAAATAACAGCATGAAAAATAGCTGGCTTAGATTGTTTTGCTAAAGTGCCTAAAATTTCTTTATCTGTAGGAACTTTTCTCCAATATAAGAGATCAATTTTAAAATCTGAAAGTTTTTTTTCAATTATTTCTTTTGATTCGCTTAATTCCTTAGCTTCAAAAAAACATGAAATTAATCCTAATTTTTTCCCTTTTCCAATTGTGATGTCTCTCTCTTTTAGTTCGGCGTTAATGAGTTCATAGGGAATTTCAGTTAGAACTCCTGCTCCATCTCCTGTGCCATCAGCAAACTTTGCACCTCTGTGATCAAGGTTTGAAAGACATTCTAATATTTTAAGAGTCATTCCATGCGTTGGAGCAAGCCCTCTAGAAGCTATGAAGCCAACTCCACAAGAGTCTTTTTCTGTAAAATCAAATCCCATAAGTCCTTTAATTTTACTACACCTTTGCTCTAGAATAAATAGAAAATCAGCCTGGTCACATTAAGGGGGAAACCTTGATACGAAAGACTGACTTTCTAATACTGATATTTTTTAACTTATTTTTTTAGAATAAAATCTCCATATGCTGTTGTTCCATGTTCAGAAACATCAAGACCAGCAATCTCTTCTTCTTTAGATACCCTTAGTCCAAAAGTTAAATCAATAACTTTTAACACTGCGTAGGAAGTCAAATATGCCCAAGAACCAATAGCTACTATCCCAATGAGCTGTGGAACAATTAGTGAAGTCCCTCCATAGAAAAGTCCTTCAGATGTATCAAATAGACTAACAGCTAACACGCCCCATGCACCACAGACACCATGCACAGAAACTGCTCCAACTGCATCATCTAATCCTTTTCGCTCAATAAGATTTATTGAGCCTACAACGATAATACCTGAGATGATTCCAATTATGACGGCACCTAAATTGTTAACATTCGCACAGCCAGCAGTAATCCCAACAAGGCCCGCTAATGCACCATTTAGAGTCATTCCAACATTAGGTTTACCAGCAATCATTGAAGTATACATTGCTGCTACTGACGCAGCAGATGCTGACAATGTAGTGGTTACTGCTATTGCTGCTAAATCTACATCGACTGCTGCTAAAGCAGATCCTACATTGAATCCATACCATCCAAACCACAAAATAAATACGCCAAGTGCAGCGGCTACCATTGAGCTACCAGGTATAGGAAGAGGTTTTCCGTTACTATCAAATTTCCCTATACGTGGACCAACTACCTGTATTCCTGCAAGAGCAGCAAAACCACCGACCATATGTACAACGCCAGAGCCTGCAAAGTCTACAAACCCAATGTCAGTTAACCAACCTTGACCACTCCATACCCAGTGTGTAACTATTGGATATATTAATCCGCATATAAAGGGTTGGAAAAGTAGATATGAACTAAATTTAGTTCTCTCAGCGACAGACCCAGAAACGATGGTCGCTGCAGTAGCTGCAAATACTACCTGAAAAAAATAAGTAGAAGAGTCTCCCTCTAGAAAGAAATTACCATACGCAATAAATCCTCCCAAAGTAGAACCACCGTAAGCAAATGCAAATCCAAAAGCCCAGTAAGTGAGAGCCCCGACTGAAAAGTCCATAAAGTTCTTCATAACAATATTGACTGAGTTTTTAGATCGTGTAAATCCAGTTTCTACAAGCATGAAACCTGGCTGCATGAACATAACTAGAATTCCGGCAATTAATATCCATAGATTGTCTACGTACGTTACAATTTCCATTTTTATCTCCTCTTAAATAAATATTTATAAATAACTTAGTTGAGAGTTTTTTTTAAATAGTGCTGTAGAAGTTAAATGATTATTACTAAATTGTTTCTTATTTGTTACGTAAATCAGCTATATTTTTGGTCTTTGGGATACTCTATAGCCAAGATAAATTAAAAACATTCCGACTAAAAGTGAAAGAGTCTTAGATGCACTATCACCTAAAGCGAGGAGGACCCCAGACAGTGCTGGTGAAAATGACCCCACGACTATTAATACATTTGTTGTAACTAAGTCTTCATCTACTCTTCTAAATTTATATATGCTGTACGCAGCAATACCAACCAAAGAAATACTGCCAAATGAATTGCCTAATATTGCCCACATTCTGGGACCGCTAATTTCATACAATTGGCTTCCCTCAGGAATACCCTGAATATTTGAAAAATCAGGAATACCGCTTGTAAAAATAGAAAACACAGCACCTAATACAAATAAAACATATAACCCCGATATAACATTTACCTTATTTTCATCAAAAATTAAGTATGCACTGCCAATTCCAAATGCAGGAACATTAGTAATCCCCCCAAAAAAGTAGAAAATACCGAAATTAATATAATTCCAACCATTTATAAGGCCAGAGACTAAAGCTATTGTTGCCACTGTGTACATGATGACTGCTACGGTCCAGGAAATTATATATGGTTTTTTACTTCGAAATGATTTTAAAAGTAATTCTAAAGAAAAACCAACTCCTATCAGAGATGCTATTGAACCAAGTACGATATCCATATTTTCTATGATAGGTTTAAATTAAACACAACGAGAAATGAGAAGTAGCTATTCTAAGGTATAGAATGTCAAAAAATATATTAGTAGCAGTAGCTTGGCCGTATGCAAGCGGTTCTAGACACCTCGGTCATATTGGTGGTGCATATTTACCAGCTGATGTATTTGCAAGATACCATAGAGTGATTGGAAACAATGTATTAATGGTTTCGGGAAGCGACGCTCATGGTACTCCCATTACTGTACGTGCAGATGAAGAAGGCGTAGAGCCGATAGATATAGTGAATAAATACCACAGTGAATTTCTAGATTATTGGGAAAAGCTCTCCATTTCTTGGGATAATTACACAACAACCATGACAGATAATCACAAAGAAGTGGTCCACGATATTTTTCTCAAGCTCTTGGACAATGGGTTTATTGATAAACAAAAAACTTTACAGGCCTTTGATCCAATAGATAATAAATTTCTGCCTGATAGATATGTTGAAGGACAATGTCCGAAGTGTGAATATGGAGAAGCTAGAGGCGATCAGTGTGACAACTGTAGCTCAACACTTGATCCTGAGGAATTAATAAATCCGGTAAGTAAACTATCTGGCAATCCAGCAGAATTTAAAGAAACTGAGCACTTTTTCTTAAAGTTAAGCTTGCTTGGAGAGAAACTTTCTCCATGGTTAGAAACTAAGGAAAACTGGAGACCACATGTAATAAATTGGGCAAAATCATTTGTGAAAGATGGACTTAAAGATAGAGCAATTACAAGAGATCTTGAATGGGGTATTGATATTCCTGTTGATGATTTGGGTGATGAAAAGAAAATCTATGTCTGGTTTGAAGCCGTAATAGGTTACCTATCTGCATCGATTGAGTGGGCAAAGAATTCTGGTGATGAAGATGCCTGGAAAGAATGGTGGCAAAAAGAAGAAGCAGAATCATATTATTTTATTGGTAAAGATAATGTACCGTTTCACTCGGTAATTTGGCCGGCAATATTAGCTGGGTATGGTCAACTAAATATGCCTACAAATGTTCCTGCGAACCAATATATTCTTGTAAAGGGGCAAAAAGCATCAGCTAGTAGAGGTGTTGGCAAGAGCTTGGCTGATTACCTTTCAGAGTGGGAGCCAGATGCAATCAGGTACACTCTTGCATCAGTTCTGCCTGAGCAATCAGATTCAGAATTAACTGAAGAAGAAATGGTTAGAAGGAATAATGAGGAATTGGTTGCGACATGGGGTAACTTAGTCCAAAGAGTATTTACTCAGATTCAAAATAACAAAGATGCTATAACAACTCCCTCTTCATTAGAACCTGTTGATGAAGAATTACTAAAAGAGGCACATAAAGCATTTGTAGAAATAGGAAAGTATATAGAGGCCGTTGAGTTAAAAACAGCCCTACAGGAATCCATGAGATATGTATCAAAGGTTAATGTTTACCTGAACGAAACAGAGCCTTGGAAAGTTATCAAGGAAGATCAAGACCGTGCAGGTAGAATACTCTATACAGCTCTTCAGGCAATTGATGCATGTGCAAATTTACTATATCCATTTATGCCAACAACTAGTAGAAAAGTAACTTCAGCAATACAAAAGGATACGGAAAATTTTTGGGGTCTAAATGACATAAAAATAGGTGCCGAATTAATTAAAATCGGGCACCTATTTAAAAAGTTTGACTAGGACTTTGATTCTTTAAAAATTGAATCTATCTCATCAATTAAAGCAAGCAGTTCTTCGCCAACTTTAGGATCTTCAGTTTTTTTAGCTTCTCCAGCTTTTTTAGTCGCATTCCAGAATAAATCATGAAGATTTGGAAATCTTTCAAGATGCTCTGGCTTAAAGTAGTCTGTCCACAATACCCATAGATGGTGTTTGACTTCTTCAGCTCTCTCTTCTTTTATGGTGACACATCTTTGTTTGAAACTAGCATCGTCAGAATCTTGATACTTCTTTGATGCATTCAATACTGATTCCGCTTCAATACGTGCCTGCGCTGGATCGTATACTCCACAAGGTAAATCACAATGCGCATATGCGACTCTTGTTGGTTTAAATAATTTCATAAATCTCCTTAATTCACTACTATTAATTTTAGTAAGATAAGAATTTATGATTAAAAACATATTAAAGATAGTTAACTTGAAGACACTTTTTGCATTTGTGTTATATATTGTTTTTCGCAATGATAATAAATCAATTAGAGCATATGAAATTAAAGAAGAAAGTATGAAACCTGCACTTCTTCCAAACGAATTTGTACTTGCTTCAAAATTGAAAGATATACCCGTAAGAGGTGACATCGTCATATTCAATAACAACGAAAAGAATATTGATGTTGTTAAAAGAGTTATAGGCCTTCCAGGTGAGGAAGTAGAGTCACAAGAAGGTTCTATATTGATAAACTCCGAGAGAATAAATGATCCTTGGGCTAAAAGTTTTGTCGATGACTTTGTAAAAGTTCAATTAAGGGATGATGAAATATTTGTATTAGGTGATCAACGTACTTTGTCTTCTAGTGACTCTAGAACTATAGGACCTATTAAATATCTAGAATGTTGGAAGCTCAAGATGCGTTACTGGCCATATTACAGATTTAAAACATATGAGTGACTTAATGTGTAGTTGGTGTAAAAATACAATGGTGTATCTCCATGGACATGCTGCTTGTGTAAACAACTCATGTGCAATGTTTGGACTCAACCAAGCAGAATGCTGCTCAGGAGAAAATGCTAATAATTGTGAAGGAACTCAACAAAATGAAATCGCATTATCTCCCGAAAGATTAAACTAGAAACATGGACGAGCCAAAATTAAAAATTGAAAATAAGACAGTTGAATCTATTCCTGCTGTCACAATCAGATTTGCTGGTGACTCCGGAGATGGTATGCAACTGGTCGGTACACGATTTACAGACACTTCTGCTTTATTCGGAAATGATTTAGCTACACTTCCTGCTTTCCCTGCTGAAATTAGGGCGCCTCAAGGAACAATTGCTGGGGTGTCTTCATTCCAGGTTCAAATAGCTGATTTCGATATTCTAACTCCGGGAGATAATCCCGAAGTCTTAGTTGCTATGAATCCAGCTGCTTTGAAAGCACATCTACATGACTTAGCACCTAATGGAATGCTTATTATTAATCAAGATGCCTTTGAAGAAAAAAATATCACAAAAGCAGGATATAAAGTTGATCCAAGAGAATCAGGTGAACTTGATGGATATCGAGTATTTGAAGTCCCAATGGAAAAACTGACGAAAGAAGCTTTAAAAGATTCTGAAATAAAAGGGCGAGCCGTTCTTAGGTCAAAAAATATGATTGCTTTAGGACTTATTTCTTGGGTATTTAACAGGCCATTAGAAGACACTATAAATTGGATTAGTAAGAAATTTGAGAAACTTCCAGAGGTAGCGGATGCAAATATAAAGACTTTGAAAACCGGTTACAACTTTGGTATTACTGTGGAAGCATTTCATCATACATACGTTGTCGAGAAAGCAGCACTTCCGACTGGAGAATACACAAATATAAATGGTAATATCGGATTAAGTTGGGGCCTTATAGCTGGAGCAAAACTATCTAATCTTGAATTATTTTATGGAAGTTATCCCATCACTCCAGCATCAGACATACTTCATGAATTATCAAAGCATAAAAATTTCAATGTAATAACTTTCCAAGCAGAAGACGAGATCGCAGCAGCTGCAGCAACTGTAGGTGCATCATTTACTGGAAAGCTTGCCGTGACAGGTACCAGTGGGCCAGGATTAGCTCTTAAAAGTGAAACTATTTCACTAGCACTTTCTGCTGAGCTCCCTATGGTTATTGTAAATGTACAACGTGGAGGTCCATCAACTGGTCTTCCCACAAAACCTGAACAATCCGATTTGTTATTTGCCCTATATGGAAGACACGGCGAATCCCCCCTACCAGTACTAGCTTCACGTTCACCTTCTCATGCTTTTTATACTGCTATAGAGGCAAGTAGAATAGCCCTGAAATACATGACACCAGTAATACTTTTATCAGATAACTATGTTGCTACTGGTTCCGAGCCATGGAAACTACCAGATATTTCTGACTTACCTTCTCTTACTAACAACTTAACAACAACAAATAACTCAAAAGATGGCTTCTTGCCTTTCCACAGAGATATGACTACTTTTGCACGACCTTGGGCTGTACCTGGAGTTCCAGGTTTAGAGCATCGAATTGGTGGACTAGAAAAAGAAGAAGGTACTGGAAATGTTTCATATGATAGTGCTAATCATCAGTACATGACAGACATGAGAGCATGGAAAATTGCTAATATTGCTAATGATATTGAACCTTTAGAACTTAATGGAGATGAAAAAGCTGACACACTTGTCTTAGGATGGGGTTCAACCTATGGCGGAATAACACAAGCAGTAAATAGGCTTAATGAAAAGGGTGTTAAAGTAGCAAGTGCTCATTTAACATTTATAAATCCATTTCCAGATAACTTAGGTGAAATCCTATCGAATTTCGAAAGAATTATAATTCCAGAATTAAATACAGGACAATTAATAAAACTCATTAGAGAACGATTTTTGATTGACGCAAAAGGAATTAATAAAGTTGCAGGAGAACCTTTCACTGCACAAGAATTAGTTGAAAAAATAGAGGAAAAGATAAATGAGTAAAGTTCCAGTAAGTTACAAAAGAACAGATATGCAAAGTGACCAAGAAGTTAAATGGTGTCCCGGTTGTGGGGATTACACAATTTTGGCATCTGTGCAAAGTTTTATGGCTGAACTGGGCATAAATAAAGAAAATATGGTTTTTGTATCAGGTATTGGATGTGCAGCAAGGTTCCCTTACTACATGAACACATACGGATTACATACAATACATGGGCGTGCACCTGCTGTAGCAACTGGAGTGACCCTTTCAAATCCTGACTTATCCGTTTGGGTTGTATCCGGAGATGGAGATTCACTTTCAATAGGTGGAAATCATTTAATACATGCTCTAAGAAAAAATGTAAATATAAAAATTCTTATGTTCAATAACCAGATTTATGGACTTACCAAGGGACAATACTCTCCTACTAGCGAAGAGGGTAAGAAAACTAAATCTTCTCCATTTGGTTCTGTAGAACTTCCTTTTAATCCAATGAGCGTTGCCCTAGGTGCTGAAGCATCCTTTGTCGCTCGTTCAGTTGATATGGACAGAGATTTAACTACACAGGTGTTACAAGAAGCATCAACCCACAAAGGTTCTGCTTTTGTCGAGATCTACCAAAATTGTAATGTCTTTAATGACAAAGCATTTGAGCAACTAACTTCTAAAGAAGGACGTGTAGCAAACAGAATAAATTTAGTACATGGTGAGAAGGTTATTTTTGGTGCTGAAGACGAGTTTGCAGTAACCATCGAAAATGGGGAAGCTAAAATTGTAAAACGAACAGATATTGATGATTCACAAATCTATGTACACGATATTACAAGAGAGAACCCATCAGTTGCATTCTCACTCTCTAGATTATCTCATGGACCCTATGGCCCGACCCCGATGGGAGTTTTCAGAAAAGTTCAAAGAGAAACTTATAATGAAGACGTTATGAAACAAATAGATTTTGCAAAAGATTCAAAGGGTGATGGTGAGTTAGATAAATTAGTTAGATCCCTTGGAACTTGGGATGTTAAATAACTCTAATTAAGTTTTACTCGTCTAAATAATCTATTTGATCTGTAGGCATTATCAGTGCTGTACTTGCATTAACAATGTGTGAAACAATTCTCTTCAAGTATCTATAAAATAAAGTAGTGGAAACTGGGTATTCTATTGTTTCTTTGTTTTCAAGAAGAGCTGTGATTTTATTATCTAGATCTGTAGACATAGAAGAACCAAGGGTGATTAGATCATGCACTTTTGTTTCATCCTCAAGGTTCAGACATGACTGCAAATAAACAATTAATTTTCCTATATCATTTCTTAACCCAATATAGCTATCTAAATCTTCACCTTTAGTAAAGGTGTTACCTGTTTCAGCAATTTCAAAAAGATTCTTACAATAGTCCCCAATTCTCTCAATATCTTTTGACATAGTCATATAAGATAGCAGTAAAGGGATATCTAAGTTTCTTGAATTTACTGCAGAATGAACTATCATTTCTCTGCGAACTTCACGATGGAGTTCATTAATAGCCTTATCTGTAGCATATAAATCATCCCTAACACTATCAAGATTAGTGTCGCCAAGCAGGCAATTCATTGAAATGTCATAGATGTGCATACTATTTATGAGCATCTCGCTTAATTTAGCATCTATATTGTCTAGTGATTCTTTACTCATTTTTCTCCTTAATTAAATAGTACTACGCCCAATAGTGGAAGTAATAAGAATGTTACTAATACATACAATATTGCAATGTATCTTCTTTTAGCAGTTATGACACTGAGTCTCTTTGCCAAATTAACTGGTATATTTCTTACTGCTTTTACTGGATAAACAATAATCACACCAATTAAATTGAAAAATACATGGTGTAGTGCAATAGTTAATCCTGCTGGATCATCTACAGCAAAGCTAGCTAGAACAGCTGTGATTGTTGTACCAATATTTGCCCCTAATGTTATTGGAAATGCATTCTCAATAGATAGAATTCCTGAACCAACAATCGGCACGAGTATTGAAGTTGTGATACTTGAGCTTTGTACTGAAAAGGTAATTAAGATTCCGATCAATATTGCGAGAAGTCCCCCACCTTTTGCAAGGGCTTTATCTAGCCCGAATTCAATTTGGTTGAGCATAAGAGATTTCATATTCGATACTACATTTTTTAGGCTCAAGAAAATAAATGCTATTGCAATAATAATCAAAAGAACCGCGTAGGCTCTGTAAGAATTCTCACTGAGATTGTTTATAAATGGAATAGAAGATAGTCCGTCTAGGATATTATTTGAACCCCACTTAATTCCTGCCTTGATTGGGCTATTTGGTTTTGTTGCCGTGAACCCTGTGGCAAGAACGAAATCTGTTCCATTTTCAGCCATCCTTGTTATAAACCCGGTATATAGGTCAAGAGGAAAAAGTATTATCACCACTAATAAGTTAAAGAAGTCATGCATCGTTGAGGCTGCAAAAGCTCTTTTAAATTCCTGTTCTCTTCTTACGTGACCAAAAGAAACTAAGGTATTAGTTACTGTTGTTCCTATATTTGCTCCCATAACCATGGGTATTGCGTATTCCAAGCTGAGGACTCCACTTCCTACTAAGCCAACAATAGTTGCGGTAGTAACGGAGGATGACTGTACTAAAACTGTACATAAAATTCCAACCAATAAGCCAGCAAAAGGATTGGATACTGACTCAAAAAGTGCATCTGTGTACTCTGCACCTAAAGTTTTAATTCCTTTTTCAAGAAGTTTGATTGATACAAGGAAGAAATATAAGAAAAATATTGCGAAGCTTAAATTTTTAAAAGATTTTAAATTCATATTCCTTTTGAAGTATATAAGATTTTTAATTAAATAATTTTCTAATTTGCCTGTTGTTTACTTTAAGTTTACTTTTGAAAAACAATCGTAAAAGTCGAACCCCAGTCCAATTCACTAACAATCTCAACAACAGCATTGTTTCGATCGAGTGCATGTTTAACGATTGCGAGACCCAATCCTGTTCCGCCTACTTTTCTTGATCTTCCTTTATCAACTCTATAAAATCTCTCAAAGATTTTTTCTTGATCTGATTTAGAAATTCCAGAACCAAAGTCTTGGAATGAACATCTCACTGAATTATCATTTTCTTCTACTTGAATCAAAATTTTCTCTTCTGGCGGAGAGTATTTTAAAGCGTTTTTTATTAGATTTTTCACGGCCAGTGAAATATCATCAAAATTTGCATTTATTTCAACTTTCTTCTTTTTATAACCAATTCGTTTTTTATTTTGTTTAGATAAGTAAGAAATTTCATTTGCTACTACATCATGCAAATCAAATGTTTCCATAAATACATCTGAGGACTCCATAGCTGATAAATCTAATAAATCTGAAATAAGTTCATTCATTCTGTCAGAATCTCTTAAAATTTGCTCTAAAAAAGTTTTAGTCATTCCGTCATCACGCTCAAGAGATGTAAGTGCAGATTCGGCAGCTAATCTTACTGATGCAATTGGAGTTTTTAACTCATGAGAGGCGTTTGCTATAAACTCTTCTTTAATTCTTGCAATTTCTATAAATTCATCTTTATTGTTTTCAGTCATTTAATTTATATCCTACACCTCTTATGGTTACCAATCTTTTTGGCGACTTTGGATTTACTTCTATTCTTTCACGTATTCTTTGGATGTGTACATCAAGAGTTTTAGAATTTCCAGCAAAACTGTATCCCCAAACTTTACTAAAGAGTTTGTCTCTAGAAACTATATTTCCGGCATTTTCACAAAGATAATAAAGTAATTCAAATTCCCTAGGTCTCAATTCAATTATTTCATTATCTATTTTTGTTTCATACCTTAAAGGATTCATGGCAATATTTCCTATAGTTATTTCTTTGGCAAAATTTAAGTCTTCTTCTACCCCGTGCATTAATTCTGTTTTTTTTGTCCTTCTCAAAACAGCTTTTACTCTACTTATTAGCTCTTTAACTGAAAATGGTTTAGTTATATAGTCATCTGCACCCATTTCTAAGCCGTTGATTTTATCGTTTTCGTCATCTTTGGCAGTCAACATAATTATTGGTATGTTTGAAGATTTTCTTATTGCTTTGCAAATTTCAAGACCAGAAACTTCCGGAAGCATAATATCTAATATGATTAGATCAAAATGTTCTTCATCAAAAATATCAAGAGCAATTTTTCCATCATCAACATGGGTAACTTTTAAACCTTCATTTTTAAGGTTATAAATAATTCCATCTGCGATACTTTTTTCATCTTCTACGAGTAAAACTTTAACTGACATTAACTAAATTAGTTCAGACGGAGAGGACCATTCACCTCGATTAAAGGCTAAAATATAATTTTCATATCCTAAAAAGTCCTCTTTAAATTCATCTGGGATATTAAAACCCCACCAATCATCTTTAAACTGAGTTCGATGAGCTTTCATAGAATTAATTTTATGCTCAACATACTTTGTGCCATCAACTTCAACATCTATATCATCATGTTCACTGCCAATTGGGTTAAATCTATTGAACTCTTCTTCTGAAATAATTCCAGCATCAAACATTTGTTGCCTTCTTGATTGCATTCTTGTCTTAGACCAGGCACTGTAATACAGACGCTCTGGTATCCAGACTTCTTGACCCTCTTTTAGAGGAAATTTGTCTAAATCACTGGCAGCAAAGTAGGCTGCGGTTCCGATTCTATGTGTCTGAATATGATCTGGATGACCATAGCCTCCAAAAGGATCGTATGTGATTAAAGCATCAGGTTTATATTTTCTAATTATGTCGACAAGTTTTCCAACAGGATCAAAATAGTTTTGTCTCCAGAAACAATCTGGATCATCATTTTCACTAGTACCCATCATTCCAGAATCTTTAAACCCCATCCATTCATACTCTTTAACATCAAGTGCTTCAAGGCTTGCCTCTAACTCTTTTCTTCTCATTTCAGCGAGTTTAGGAAAAAGTTCTTCTGGATTATCGTAGTTATGAATCTCTCCAGCAGAGCCATCTGTTGCGGTGGCAACAACTACTCTATGCCCTTCAGCTGCATATTTTGCTAAAGTGACACCTGTTGATACTGATTCATCGTCTGGGTGTGCATGAAAAGCGAGTATGCTTTTCATTATTAACTATCTTGTTCTGTTAAGTCTTCTACTAATTCTTTGCCACGTAAAATTGCTGCCTCGTGGTCTCCATCAATCTTTTCAATGATTTCACCAAGTACAGTTACTTTTTCTGGTGTAATTTGAAGAAGGCCTCCAGATACTGCGTAGCTGTCCTTACCTCCAGAGTGTTCAATTGTTAATCCACCAGGCAATATTGTTGCTACAGTAGCTTCGTGGCCACTATAGATTCCAATTTCGCCATTTGGAGTTCTCGTAACGACCATTGTTGACTCGCCACTAAAGTATTCTTCCTCTGGACTAACTACATTAACAATCATGGCTAGGCAGATGCCTCAATCTCTTTTGCTTTTTCAAGTACTTCATCAATGCCACCAACCATATAGAAGGCCTGTTCAGGAGTTGCATCTAGCTCTCCACTTAAAATAGTCTTAAATGCCTCAACACTGTCCTTGATGGATACGAATTTACCTTCAATACCTGTAAACTGCTCAGCAACATACATCGGTTGAGAAAGGAATCTTTGAATTCTTCTTGCTCTACCTACCAACAACTTGTCTTCTTCAGAAAGCTCATCAAGTCCAAGAATTGCAATAATGTCTTGTAAGTCATTGTATCTCTGAAGAACTCGTTGTACTTCTCGAGCAGTTGAATAGTGATCATCTCCAACAATTTTTGGATCCAATATTCTACTTGAAGAGTCAAGAGGGTCAACAGCTGGATAAATACCTAAGTCTGCAACTTTCCTATCAAGAACTGTTCTAGCATCTAAGTGAGCAAAAGCAGTGTGTGGTGCAGGGTCAGTAATGTCATCAGCTGGAACATATACTGCCTGAAGTGATGTAATAGATCTTCCTTTAAGTGAAGTAATCCTCTCTTGAAGGAATCCCATTTCATCAGCTAATGTTGGCTGATAACCCACAGCTGAAGGCATACGTCCTAGTAATGTTGATACCTCAGATCCTGCCTGGCTAAATCTAAAAATATTATCAATGAACAAAAGAACATCCTGTTTTTCTACATCTCTAAAATACTCTGCCATTGTGAGTGCTGAAAGTGCGACTCTTAACCTCACTCCAGGTGGTTCATCCATTTGACCGAATACTAGAGCTGTCTTATCAATAACTCCAGATTCCTGCATTTCTCCGAACAAGTCATTACCTTCTCTTGTTCTTTCACCAACGCCAGCAAAAACAGAAACACCTCCGTGCTGAGTTGCAACACGATTAATCATTTCCTGAATCAAAACAGTTTTTCCTACACCTGCACCTCCGAAGAGACCAATTTTTCCACCTTCTACATATGGTGCTAATAGATCAACAACTTTAATTCCAGTTTCAAACATTTCGCTTTGTGATGTTACGTCTTCATACGCTGGTGGAGTTCTATGTATTGGCCAACGTTCTTTAACGTTAATTGACTCAATAGGAACGTCTAGGGTCTCACCAGCAACGTTAAAAATATGTCCGAGAGTTTCTTGTCCTACAGGTACAGAAATTGGCGCATTTGTATTTCTTACTTCTGTTCCCCTCCTCAAACCATCTGTAGCTTGCATTGAGACTGCACGAACTTTATTTTCTCCAATATGTTGTGCTACTTCAAGGGTAATTGTATTTTTTGAATCTCCAATAGTTATATCTACCTCTAATGCGAAGTTGAGTTCAGGAAGATTGTCTTGTGGAAATGCCACGTCAACAACTGGACCTGCAACCTTTACTACTCTACCTATCTCTTCACTCATTCTTTTCCTTTCTAACTGGCATCTGAAAGTGCTTCAGACCCACCAACAATTTCTGAAATCTCTGTCGTAATTTCTGCTTGTCTTGCTTGATTACTTTTCATTGCTAATACTTTAATTAATTCTTCTGCATTGTCAGTTGCGGCTTTCATGGCTCTCATTCTTGCAGCATGTTCGGATGTTGAACCATTTAGAAAAAAAATAAAAAATGAGGCATTTGCATACTTTGGAAGAATGCTATTTAGAACTTCTTCTCCACTGGGTTCAAAAGTTACAGAAGATTTACTTTCAACTTCTTGGGGGTCTAGAGGAAGTATTTTTTTGATAACAGCATCTTGAGTTAAGGCTGACTTATAACTTGTATAAACAATTTCTATAGAGGATACATCACCTTTGTAATACTTATCTGTAATAGGGGTCATAACCTCTAGGGCATTATCAAACTCTGGACTGTCTGTAATACCTTCATAACCTGAAGAAACATTAATTTTCCTGTATGTAAAATACCTAGTTGCTTTTTTGCCAACAGTTACAATTTCAACGTCTTTACCTGATTGTTCAATTTCTTTTCTTCTATTGTCAGCAATTTTTAATATATTTGTATTGTATGCTCCAGCTAATCCTCGATCAGATGTTAATACAATTAAGAGGACTTTTTCTTTTCCATCCTTGGCATCAATTTTTGGTACTGCGCCATTATTTATTAAGTCCTGAACTATTTCACTAAGAAGTCCAAAATATGATTCAGAAGATTTCATTCTATTTTGTGCTTTAACAATCCTAGATGAAGCAATAAGCTCCATTGCACGTGTAATTTTTTTAGTCGAGCGAACGCTCTTTATTCTTCTATTAATTATACGTAGTTCAGCACTTGCCACTTTTAGTCCTCTTCTGGTGTTTCCAAGGTTGCAACGAAAGCTATAACGGCATCTTTTAATTCATCTCCCGGAAGCTCTCCTGTTTCTTTTATAGTATTAACCATGTCTGAATATCGTGTTTTCACGAATTCAAGTAAATTCTTTTCTGCTTCATATATTCCATCAACTGGTACTTTATCAAAATAACCTTCTGTAACAGCGTAAAGTGCAATAACTTGATCTTCTGTTGCTACTGGTTCGTATTGAGGTTGTTTTAACATTTCAACAACTCGAATACCTCTGTCCAACTGTGACTGTGATGCTGCGTCTAAATCTGATCCAAACTCTGCGAAAGCTTCGAGCTCCCTAAACTGAGCTAGATTGATTCTTAATGGTCCAGAAACTTTTTTCATAGCTTTTGTTTGAGCTGCACCACCAACACGTGAAACTGAAGTACCAGGGTTTACTGCGGGCCTAACACCAGAGTAAAATAATTCACTTTCTAGGTATATTTGTCCATCAGTAATCGAAATTACATTAGTAGGAATAAAAGCAGATACATCACCAGCTTTTGTTTCTATGATAGGTAAGCCAGTCATAGATCCTCCGCCTAAGTCTTCAGACACCTTTGCACAACGTTCTAGAAGTCGTGAATGCAAATAAAACACGTCACCTGGATAAGCTTCTCTTCCTGGAGGTCTTCTGAGTAATAATGATATTTGCCTGTAAGCGATAGCTTGTTTTGAAAGATCGTCAAAAACAATTAAAGCGTGTTCGCCATTGTACATCCAATGTTGTCCAATTGCTGATCCGGCATAAGGGGCATACATTTGTAGTGCTGCAGCGGCAGAAGCCGGAGCATTAACAATTACTGTTTTATCTAAAACACCTTCACTTTCAAGTCTGGCTACTACTTCAGCAACTGTAGAAGATTTTTGACCTATAGCAACATAGATGCACTTAACATCTGTGTCTTTTTGATTAATAATTGTGTCAATTGCTACTGCAGTTTTACCAATACCTCTATCACCAATTATTAATTCTCTTTGACCTCTTCCAATTGGAATCATAGAGTCAATAGCTTTTATACCAGTTTGAAGTGGCTCACCAACAGGCTGTCTTTCAACGACCGTTGGTGCTTGAGTTTCCATTAATCTTCTCTCTGTAAATTCGATTGGTCCCTTACCGTCTATTGGGTTTCCAAGAGTATCAATAACTCTTCCAAGAAAACCATCGCCAACACCTATAGATAAAACTTCACCAGTTTGTTTTACTGGCATACCTTCTTGAATATGATCTGAGTCACCCATCAATACAACACCAATAGAGTCTTCATCTAAGTTGAGAGCAACACCTAAAAGTCCCCCAGGAAATTCCAGAAGTTCTGAAGACATTGCATTCTCTAATCCTTTAACCCTTGCGACGCCATCAGCTATGGAAGCTACATAACCAACTAAATCATCTTTTACTTCGTCTGACCAATTCCCTAAAGTTTCTTTTAGAGATTCTGAAATTTGTTTTGGATCTATATTTAAATCGCTCACATTACCTTCCTTCTAATACTGTTTGTATATCTGAAAATTTTGATGAAAGCAATCCATCAAAGGTTCTTTCTCCAATACTTACTTTTATTCCTCCTATTACAGAGGAGTCAACTTTAAGACTTAACTCTATATCTCTGCCTAACTTGCTTTTTAGAGCAGCTTTGAGATCATTCTGAGTTGAGTCATTTAATTCAACAGCTGAAATAACCTTTGCTAATGCTGCACCTCTTTTTTCAGCAATATAGTTAGAAACTTGCTGTTCAATATCTGACAAGTTATCCGCATAGCCTTGAGAGATAGTAAGTGTTATTAAATCAAGAGTCATTGAAGTAACCCTTTTTGAAAATATACTACTTATCGCTTCAATTTTCTTATCTGCAGGTATACCAAAATTTCTAAATACATCTAACGCTTCAGTATTGCTGTTTAGCACTTGAAGAACTTGGAGGAATTCCTCTTCAATTTTCACACTGTCGTCAGAAGATGAAATAATTTCTACTAACCCTTTAGAAAAAGATTCTGTACCCATTTAGCTTGATGTCTCCATGTCTTTAATGAATTTATCAATTAAATTTTGTTGATCTTTTTCAGACATTGATGCAGCTACTTTTTGTGAAATTGCTAATGACAGATCTGCTACCTGAGAACTTATCTCTGATGATAATCTTTCTTTCTCAGCTTCAGAGTCGGACTTAGCTTTTTCAACAATTGCTTCAGCATCTTGTCTAGCTTGATCGATAATTTCTTCTTTTACTTTTTCTGCAGCAGCTTTACCTTCATCAATTATTTTTTGAACTTCTGAATTAGCATCTGAAACTAACTTTGCATATTCAGCTTTTGTTGCTTCTGCTTCCGCTTTTGTTGCTTCAGCAGCTTCAATTTGTCCTTCAATTGACGCAGCTCTTTCTTCAAGAGTTGTATTTAAGGCTGGTAGTGCCCACTTCCATACAAAGAAAAAGACAATGGCAAATGCAGCCACACCAGCTACTAATTCTGATGTTGCCGGGAGTAGTAAATCTACTCCTGAGCCAGCTTCTTCAGCTTCTGCGTAAAATACGTTTAAATTTAAAGTCATTTGTTAATCCTATACTAAGAAGAATAGAACGAACCCAATAAGTGCTAATGCCTCTGTAAAGGCGATACCTAAGAACATTGTTGTTCTTACCATACCTGCAGCTTCTGGTTGTCTAGCCATCGCTTGTACAGCATTACCAGCAATTAACCCGATTCCAATACCGGGACCAATTGCGGCTAGTCCGTATCCTATTAACGCGTATGCAGCTTCCATTTTCCTCCTTATTATTATTAATGCTCTGGGTGCAGAGACGTTTGTATATACACTGCAGACAACAAAGTAAATATGTATGCCTGCAAAATTGAAACTATTAATTCAAAACCATAAATAGCTAGACCTAATGTGAACCATGCGGCACCTATTGGGGCTCTAGCGATCAAATACTCAACTCCACCTGGTTGAACAATGAAGAAATAAGCTGAGGCCAAAAGAAGACTCAACATTACGTGACCTGCAACTAAGTTTGCAAAAAGTCGAACCGCAAGACTAAACGGTCTCACTAAAAGTACAGATACTAGCTCTATGATCCCAACTAAAGGTTTAAGAGCCACTGGTACACCTGGTGGCCATATTAAATGAGTGAAATACCCAATTCCTTGTTTTTGGACTCCGACTACTAGGAAAATTACATATGTCAGCAAACTTAGAAATAAAGGTAGCGCCATACGAGATGTTACAGGAAAGTTTACAAGGGGTGTTACTTCAAAAAGGTTTCCTACTAATACAAACATAAATATTGAAATTAAATAAGGTGTAAACTTCTCTCCACCTCTACCGATTACTCCAACGGCAATCTCGTCTTTTACGAATGAAAATATTGACTCAACTACAGATTGAAGTTTTCCTGGTACTGTGGATTTTTTTCGAAGACCAAAATACATCAATGCTACAGGTATTAATCCAGCGAGAAGTATCAAAACTTCTGTTCTTGATATTTGAGAGGAACCGAAATTAGCAAACTCGAATAGCTCTTTGACATTTGCAGGTTTGCAAACTACTTCATTTATAAAATCACAAGTTTCAGCTGCTGTTATCATTTGCCCAATCTAAATCTGTGTCTTTTCTCTTTATAACCATAGCCATTTCTAAAAATAACATGCTCAAAAAAACAATAGGCACTGTCAGTGACATTGCCATTTCATCAATAGGATATAGGTTTCTAAATAATAAGAGAAATCCAAATATGTAAATTAATCTTGCTACGTAGCCAAATAAAGCTGAGAAATAATAAAAGTTAAGTGAGATATTTGCAGCAAAAGACATTAGAAAAGCTCCCAAATAAAAACCTGATGCAACAATCAAACCAGAAACGAGAGATGTGATCATAGATTCTGTTGACTTAATTAAGAACAATAACGGGACAAGTGTATAAATTGGAAAAGATCGTTTAAGCATACGAGTAGCAAGTATTAACTCCACATTCATAAGTTATTCTCTAACTTTTTGGAGATTTGCCACATTCTTCTTGAGCCATCATAGATACCTATTAAAACAAATATAATTACTGGAACTGGTTCATAGCCAATAAAGTATTGAATTAAGAGCCCAATAAGTAGTCCGCTAATGATCGATGTTGAAAAGGAAGTTACTGGACCAAAGTCTTGAAGGTTAAGATTATTTTTTTTAGGCATACGGTTGATGTGTTATTGCCAGATCTCTTACCTGGGCTTTTAAATTTGATAATTGTTTTTCATCATTCCTATTTTTAAGAATATCAGAGATTAATAAACCAACTGTAGTTAACTGCTCTTCTTTCATACCGCAGGTTGTAACTGCTGGTGTTCCCATGCGTATACCTGATGTTACAAAGGGAGATCTTGTATCAAATGGTATTGCGTTTCTATTGAGAGTTATACCCATTTCGTTCAATAAAATACCAGCTTCTTTTCCTGTGAGTTCTTCATCCACACTCTGAGTATCAACTAAGACAATATGGTTGACGGTTCCTCCACTAACAACCCTTAGTCCCTCGTTTGAGAATGAGTCTGCTAGTGCTTTGGCATTCTTTAAAATCTGTTGTGCGTACGTTTTAAAATCGTCTGATAACGCTTCCTTGAAACAAACTGCTTTTGCAGCTATTTGATTGTTTATTGCTCCACCCTGTGCGCCAGGAAAAATATTTTTATCTACATCTTTTGCAAATTCTTCTTTAGAAAGTATGAGTCCACCCCTCGGCCCTCTAAGAGCTTTATGGGTCGTCGCAGTAACAATATCTGCGTACTCCATCGGATTATCGACAACCTTACCAGCTACCAATCCAATAAAATGCGCTGCATCAACCATAAAATTTGCATTTATTGAATCAGCTATTTCCCTAAAGGCTTTGAAGTCTAAATTTTGTGAATAAGAGGAGTAACCGGCTATCAATAATTTTGGTTTATGTTGGTGGGCAAGTTTCTCAACCTCCTCCATATCAATTAATTCAGTGTCCTTATTTAAGCCATAACCGACAAAATTATACATCCGGCCAGAAAAATTTACATGGGAACCGTGTGTCAGGTGACCCCCTTGATCAAGATTCATCCCCATTACAGTATCTCCAGCATTTAATAATTGAAGATAAACAGCCATATTTGCTGAGGATCCAGAGTGAGGTTGAACATTTGCGTGATCAGCATCAAAAAGTTCGCAAGCTCTATCTATAGCTAGTTGTTCTATTTCATCAACAGTCTCACATCCTTCATAGTATCTTCTACCAGGAAAGCCTTCAGAATATTTGTTTGTGAGAATTGATCCTGATGCCTCCATTACTGCTTTAGATGCAAAGTTTTCAGATGCAATCAAGTGAATATGAGAATTCTGTCTACTTAAATCTTCATCTATTAAATTTGAAATTTCGACATCGACATCTGATAAGTTCTTTTGTGAAGCACCATTAATATCCATATTCATATCTTAACAGTAACTTGGTGGCCACTTTAATGGACCTTGCCTTAAGATTTTTCCTCCCTCGATTCTCAGGTCTACAACTGTTGAACCATCCCCGTGAGTTGCATAACCTTCCAAATAGGCTGAAACGGAATTACCAAATATATTTTCAGCTTCAATGTGATTATTTGCCTCATTACTCCCTGAAATATTTGCACTAGTAACTGCTAAAGGTCCAGTTTGTTTTAATAGTTCAAGTGCTAATTCATTTTCAGGTACTCTAATTCCAACTGAATTAGGATTGATGGTTCCTACGCCGAGTGGGAATGCCTCCTCTACCTCAACAACTACTGTCAATGGACCAGGCCAATATAACTCAACCACTTCAGGTATTTCTGTTTTTATATTAAGGTTTCTTAATTCAGCAAAAGAATGTACGAGCAATGAGACCGGTTTGCCATCATCTCTTTTTTTGATTTTAAAGAGATTATCTACTGCTTCCTCAGAATTTGGATTAACACCAATCCCGTAGACAGTTTCAGTGGGAATACCTACAATTTGATTCTCTTTAATTTTATTTACAGCTTCATCTAAATTATCTAGTTGCAAAAACATAGCGATCCCTTTCAGCTAAATCTTTTAGTAATTTGACATCTTTCCAGTCTGCCAATAAATCTAAAGTTTGTTTTGACTTTGTTGAGTCAATCTCAAGACAAAGTGTTAAGTTGGTGAGGTCATTACTTTCAATTTGTTGTATTAATCTTGATATTATTTCTAAACCATCTACTCCCCCGTTTAATGCAATTAGAGGTTCATAATCAATAACCTCTTTATCAAGGTCATCTAAATTATCCTGAGGTATATACGGAAGATTTGCAATTATTAAATCAACACTTTTAGTTTTAACATTTTCTAACAGATCGGATTGATAAAAATTTACAGGTATTGAGTTCAGTTGTGCATTTTCAATTGCAATGCTTAATGCTTCTTGGGAAATATCTATACCGGAAACTTCAACATCAGGAAATAAAACTTTCATCATTAAAGCAATACACCCTGAACCAGTTCCAATATCTAAAATGCCTTTGGAGGGTTCAGTATTTTCTTTGATTAGCTCAATAAGATACTCTGTTTCAGGTCTAGGTATTAAACAACGCTGATCAACTTTCAATTGAATGGTGTAAAAAGGTACAAACTCTTCTATGTACTGCAAGGGTTCGTGGTTAAGTCTTCTTGTTAATAGGGTCGAATACTCATTTTCATAGTCTGTAGGTGAACCATTTATCTCTTTTGCTTTTTCTCTCAATCGAGCTAATTCATATTCTGGTATATTTCTAATGTTCACTTTATTCTTCCAAGTTAGCCAAACGTGTAGTTTCATGATCAGCAATCAAAGCCGTGACAAAATCTTCTAAGTCCCCGTCTAAAACTTGATCTAGTCGTTTAATTGTTAAATTGATACGATGATCTGAAACTCTGTTGTCTTTATAGTTATAAGTTCTTATTTTATCTGAGCGCTCACCGGAACCTACTTGTTCTTTTCTGTCTTTAGCTCTTTCGGCAGCAGCTTCATCTTGTCGTGCTTTTAGTAGGCGTGCTCGTAAGATTCTCATTGCTTGATTTTTATTTTTTAATTGTGATTTTTCATCTTGACTGGTCACAACTAAGCCTGTGGGAATATAGGTAATTCTTACTGCGGAATCAGTTGTATTAACACTCTGACCACCAGGTCCACTAGACCTATATACATCAATTTTTAAATCATTTGCTGCAATACTTAAGTCAACCTCTTCTGCTTCTGGAAGAACTGCAACAGTAGCTATTGAGGTATGTACTCTACCTTGTGACTCCGTTTTAGGAATTCTTTGAACTCTGTGAGCTCCTGCCTCAAACTTAAGTTTTGAATATACACCTTTGGATTTAATTGAGAAAATAATTTTGTTATAGCCTCCTTGATCTGAAGCTGTAAGTTCTATAGGCTCTACGTTCCAGGTATTTCTCTCTGCAAAACGAGTGTACATTTTATATAAATCCCCAACCCATATAGCTGCCTCTTCACCACCCGCACCAGGACGTATCTCTACTAAAACATCTTTTTCATCAAGAGGATCTTTTGGTAAAAGTGCAATTTTTATATCTTCGGTAAGGTCAATAATTGAAGATTTTGAGTCACTCACTAATGCCTCAAGCTCTGTTTTCATATCAGCATCCTCTTCAGATTTTAACATTTCTTCTGCATCAGCTATATCACTGTTAAGCGTTCTCCATTCATTAAAAAGAACAACAATTGCAGTAACATCACTATGTCTTTTTGCTAATTCAGCATATGCTTTTGGATCTGATGATATATCCATCTTTTGGAGTTCTGCTTCTATCTCTTCTAAAGAGCTTTCTAGGGCTGTAAGTTTCTCAACTAATGCTTCATCCATTTTTAAACTCCTTTGATGTAGATAGTAGTTCATCAAATTGGGCATTATCTTCACTATATTTAATACAATTAGCCATGGACATTATTGCAACTTGAATCTGTTCATCACTAGGTATTTTTGTAGTTATTTTTTGAGTCCAAATTCCAGGAGTTGCAAAAATTTTGGAGATTAAAGAATCACTATTTTTAAAATTAAATTTTAGTATTTCGTACGAAATCATTGCGACAACAAAAACATGTAATAATCGTGTGATAAGAGTAAAAAATAAATTAAGAGTTGGAATAAACGGAAGAGTCAACAGGCTGACAAAAACTATTAAAAATATAAAAGAAGTACCACATCGAATATGCTCTTTTGGAAATTTTTTAACATCATCTATTTCAAGTGAATGTTCAGCTTCGAATGATGCTATAGTCATATGTTCTGCGCCATGATACTCAAACAACTCTTGAGCATCCTTTGTTTTACCAACTAAGTAGATATATGTAATAACAATTAATCCTCTTAGAATGCCTTCAGTAAATCCCTTCACAGTTTGGGTAAGATTTAAGAGGTCTATCAATAATCTTGGCCCGACTATAAGAAGACTCAAAATTGACACTATAAGTAAAGTATTAGTAATTTTGGTAAAAAGTGTCTCTTCTTCTTGTTCTCCGTAATATAAAGTATCTGAAAGTGATATGCCTTTATAGCCCACATATAAAGAATCAATTAACGCTCCCACTCCTCTTACGAAAGGTATTTTCCAAATACCCTCTCTTTGTGTTAATGGAGTTCTTTTTTCAAAGTAATTATGAATTTGATTTTTTTGATCCCTTACAGCGAGAGACCAACCCTTTGGACTCTGTATCAGGACGCCACCAATTACAGCTTGTCCTCCATAGGCAATATTGTCTTTAGACATTTTGGGTGTATTAAATTAAGTTATTCTTCTTCTTGAGAAGAAGCTTCTTGTGGTGCTTGACGGGTACTTGTAGAACCGTACCTTTGTTTAAATCTCTCTACACGTCCTGTGGAGTCGACAAGTTTTTGTTTACCAGTAAAAAATGGGTGACTTGCACTAGATATTTCAAGTTTAACTAGCGGATAGTCATTTCCATCTTCCCAAGAAATTGTCTCACTTGTTTTAATTGTAGAACGAGTGAGAAATGCAAAACCTGCGTCTTCATCTTGGAAAACTACTTCTCTATAGTCTGGATGTATGCCTTGTTTCATATCTACACTCTAACTTACTTGTTGTTTTTTGCGACATCTTTTAAGAAGGCTTCATTGGTTTTAACAGTTTTGAACCTATCAATTAGAAGCTCAGTGGCACCGCTTTCTAGCCCCACGAGTACCCTTCTTAGAGCCCATAAGGACTGCAATTCCTCTGGAGAAACAAGTCTTTGTTCTTCTCTAGTGCCGGAAGGTGTAACATCAATTGCAGGGAATACACGTTTGTCAGCAAGACCTCTGTCTAGTTTAAGTTCCATATTTCCTGTACCTTTAAACTCTTCAAATATTACTTCATCCATTTTAGATCCAGTTTCAACAAGAGCGGTACCGAGGATAGTTAAGCTGCCGCCACCCTCAATATTTCTAGCTGCTCCAAAAAATTGTTTTACTGGCGTAATAGCAGTTGAATCTAAACCACCAGAGAGTATTCGGCCACTAGCTGGAGATGCTAAGTTGTGGGCTCTTGCCAAACGAGTAATAGAATCAAGCAGTATGACAACGTCCTTACCTTCTTCTGTAAGCCTTTTTGCTCTTTCAATCGCAAGTCTTGAAACTTGAGTATGTTCTTCTGGGGGTCTATCAAAGGTTGAAAAGATTACTTCACCATTAACTGATCGCTGCATGTCAGTAACTTCTTCGGGTCTCTCGTCTACAAGAACAACCATTAGGTGTACTTCAGGATTATTTTCAGTAATCGAATTGGCAATTTCTTTAAGAATTGTTGTTTTACCAGCCTTAGGAGGTGATACGATTAACCCTCTTTGACCTTTACCTATAGGGGCAATTAAATCTATAATTCTTCCAACAATTTTTTCAGGCTTTCCTAGGACTTCTAGTTTTAAGCGCTCATCAGGAAAAAGTGGTGTTAATTTATTAAAATCTACTCTTCTTGCTAAAAGTTCGGGATCGGCACCATTAACTGTTTTAGGTTCAATTAAAGCTGGATATTTTTCTTTCTGCCTTGGCGCCCTAATGGGACCTTCAACTAAATCACCTTTGCGCATTCTGAACTTCTTAATACTTCCTGCAGGAACATACACATCATTGTCCCCAGGTTTATAACCATTACACCTCAAAAACCCATAACCCTCAGGAAGAATATCTAAAATTCCTTCTCTAGATTCCCCGGCTTTTACTTGGCTATCTCCAGAATTAACAACTGATGGAAGGTCTGAATCATCATCTTTACTTATAACCTCTGCAACAACAGGTTCTTCAGCCTCAACAACTGCATCACCTTGTTCAAGTAGCAGGTCAATTAGTTTAGCTTTTTGTAGACCTTTGTGTTCAAGGCCTAATCCTTCTGCTATTGCTCTCAAGTCAGCAACTGATTTTGATTGTAATTGTGTTCTAGCGGACATTTTTCTCCTAATTCAAAACATTCGATTTGGAATGATAGTGATTTTGTTTTGTCTGAAAGACAATATCATTATATACATAAAAAACTTAAATCAACAAGATTTAATTATTTTTAAGAAATGCATAAGATACAGCGAAGACCATGCTGACTAAATAGTAAATAACTCCATAAACAATTACTTCTGGCATATTAAGGGATACTGAAAGTACAAGGAGTATTGGAAAATTTTGGCACACCCCTTCAATTGTTATTGTGCGCATACTTTGACTACTAAGATTTAGTGCTTTAGATACAAGTAGGTTTAACGCGTAAATAGATATCAAAGCCAGTAAAGCAAGTTTGGATCCTTCAAAAAAATTATCGGCTAAAAGTTCTCTAATTTCTATTGGTCCGCTAAAAGTTAAAACTAATACTACAACTTTAAGAAACTGATCTAATCTACCAGAAAACTTTTCTGCGAACTCTGGTTTTTTAATTAAAGTAAAAATTCCAGCTAAAAACGGGATTAAAACTAATAAAGATAACTGTAAAAAGGTCTGTAAGAAATTGATATTTAGTTCTTGGCTATCGCTAATCACAATATTTAACCACAGCACGATTGTAAAAGGAGATAGCAGTGATGCTATTGATGTTAATCCTACGCTAAGTGCAATATTTCCTTTTTTAATATGAGTCAGTAGTCCTGATACATGACCTCCTGGAACAAGTAAGGCTAAAACTACGGCAGTAGAAAAAATAGATGTTTTAAAAATCGTTGAGATTGCAATGCCAACTAAAGGTAAAAATATTATTTGAAGAGTTAAGCCGTACACCAAACTCTTCTTTTCAGTAATTAATTTTTTTAGTTCTGTTGTTTCAGTGTTTATACCTAAAAAATAAAAAAGTATAGGTATGAATAAAGGAATTATTTTAAAAGAGATAGCACTATCTACAATTTCAGCCATGTAGACAATATACAGAGATTTAATCCTCGCTACAAGTGCCTATGTAATTTGAAATATAATTCGTTTCCTCGTTAATAAGATCTCCTGATTCCCTGTAATGGTTGTAAGAACCTCCAAAATAAAGAACCAGCGCATCTGCAAATTGTTCTTCACTTCCAAAATAATCCCATGCATCTTTTCTGAAACTTGTATTATTTTCAGTATTACAATTTCTAGTTAAATATGAAAAAGCATGGGCTGATTCATGAATCAATACATCCTTTTGCTCTCCAGCTGTAAATGCTCTATTTGAAATCCATATCGAAAGACTCCACTCTGAGCCTTTGGTTCCATCAGGATAAGTTCCTGATGAATCCCATACACCATAAGGACACCTAGAGACAACAGTGAGAGCATATTGATGACAACCGTTAATGAATAGTATGTTATTTTTAATTACTCCTTTTAACTCTGCTGGTAAAGCCTCTACTAGCTCATCGAGTAATACTTGATTTAAGCCTTCAAATCCCGCAAATGATGAATATGGCCCATCGTATAACAACTGTTCATCAACCTCCTCTTCCTCTATTATCTGAACAGATTCTTTGTCTTCGGAGATATTTACTGGAACTGTTGTGGTTGTGGTGGTATCTGGAACTGTTGTGGTTGTGGTGGTATCTGGAACTGTTGTTAAATCTGAAGTTTGACTATTGAACAATAATAAAGAAAATGCAGTAAGAATTACTAAAAACAAAAAGGAAAATGTATATTTGTTATTCATTGTCTGAGAAAACCTTTACTCCGATACCAAGAATAAGAATACCGAGGATGTAAATCATTAGCATTATCGCAAATGTTATTGAAAATGATCCCATACCAAGTATATCTTGTTGGAAATTAGCAAACTCGCTGTCAGGTGATATGATTAAAATTCTTATAAAAAGCCATACTCCAATTATGAACGACACTAATGGTAATATTTTATAAGCTCCTTGTGAGTCATTTAATGATTCAAATAATTCATTTCCTCCCCCTGGGAGAGATTTGAATAAGACACCTTCCAGGCACATCAAATAAGATAAAGATGCTATTGCGGTGATAACTGTTGAGTTGAGAACAAATTCTGTTGAGGTTAAGTAAAAGAAACCGAAACCTGCAAGACTCAGTGAAATTGATGAGAAAAATTTTGGAGAAATTTTCGCAGGAGAACGTTGTGAAATTATGTAACTACTAGCTACAAACCCAAAAATAAAACCTATAGGCATATTGAAATATATGAATGATACAGTTGAAACCATTGCGAAGAATATAGCTTGTGGAGCCCATTTAATTTTTACTTTTTGTTTTAAATACTTACTTTCAATAAATCCCTCCGTTCCTTCTGAAAATAGTGTCACTGATGCTAAGCCAACAAAAGCGGCAATAAATATTGCGATATTCTCTAAGTCAATAGAGAAACTAGCTCCTTCCTCAACGTAGCCAACAAGAAACGAGGTAAGAATCAAGACGAACGAGATTTTTAGTGTATTTTTAAATTTGCTATTCTTTATAAATTCCTTATCGGATTGAAACCACCTAATGTTATTGTCTGATAATATCTTGTTGAACCATTCTTGAAGTAATAAGACAATATAAAAAAGCACAATAATGGATGTAGATACTACAACTGCCATACTATTTTTTTCCTGGTCAGTTAAGTCGATATCGTCAAATAAAGGAATCGATGTTATCAATGCATTAGTTATTTCTATATTCAAAAAATCTACTTTTTCTTCAATTACTACCTGAGGAATATTTGTAGTTGTTGTAGTGGGTAAAGTAGTTGTTGTTGTAGAAGTTGTCGTTGTTGTTGGAAGAGATAGTAACTTATTATTAAAGTATGTTTCTTTTATGAATTCATAACAGTTAACAGCCGGACACTCTTCTGAATCTTGCTCAATAGATGTGGTCACTAGTACAAGAATTGTTACCTCTACTTCATCAGCATAACAACACATCTCAATACTTCCATCAGGAGTAAGGAGTTGATAGCGTTCTATTGTGTCATAGTGATTTATCTCAAGTATTATTTCATCGTAGTCTTTGATATTTACTGACCATGAAATCTCAAATGTTTGACTATCTATTGTAATTAATTTAATGTCTATATTACTTTCATCTAATGATGCATTAAAAAATAAAAAGAAAGAAAAAAATATTAATAACTTCTTCATATATTATTTTTGAAGTTTCAAAGCCTTCTCAACTATAAGTCTAATTTCTTGACGATACCATTCATCAGTAAATTTAGACCACAAATCAAATTTAGGGTTGAAACGCATCCAAAGAAATGTTCGACCATTTAAATTTGCAAATATTTCCTCCGCAAGTTTATAAGGATCTATATTCGGTGTTTGTTCAGCTAATTTTATTGAAATATTTAAACATACGTCATATGGCTCGCCCTGTATCCACTTCCCACTTTCAAGTATTTCATTTATATTAAAGAATGCATATCTCACAGCATCGCCTAATTCGATAATTTTATCTGCAATAAGTGTTAAAAATTCATTAAGTTGATCTAATGGATCGTGATTTTTCTCAATAAAAGTTACGAAGTCTATGGTTACTTCTTCAAATCCTGATTTAAAGATTGAACCTAATATGTCTAACTTATTATCTGGAAAATGATTGTAGGCTGTTGCAACAGATACTCCGGCATTTTTAGCTATCAACGATACAGTAATTTTATTATTTTCAATTAAAGGATTGTTATACATTTCTGTAGCTGTTGAAACTAACTTTGTATGTACCTCATCATATGTCCTTTGTGCTCTAAGGCTTCTTCCATCAATTTTTTTCTCGGGTTGCATATCCATATCTTAGTTCCCGCTTTCAATTTTAAAAAGTTTTCCAGAGATAACTAATCTCTGCCTTGCAGAGTATTTTGGATGACATGTTGTGAGAGTTAATCTATCATCGCCCCTGTTGTAAAGAACATACTCACCTTCATTTGCATCGACAATCAATTTTTCATCTATCTCATAATGGTATTTATTTCCACCAGAGTTGAGGAATATTTGATCTCCTACTTCAAGTAAATCTAACCTACTAAATGGGGCTCCATATGTAGTACGATGTCCTGCAATGCCAACATTTCCTCCTGAGCCCGGTAAATTTGTTTGAAGGTAATGTCCAGGGCCAAATTGTAAAGTCAATTCATCCGTTCCAGAGACAACATATTGTTTAAGGTTTATAGATGGTATCTCTAGGTAACCAAAGACAGTCGGTATATATTCCTCAATATTATTATTTCGTGTCAAGCCTGGAATATCTCTTAGATTTTCAAATACTGGAATATCTCTTTGAAATACATTGTTTTCTAGAACTTCTAATTTTTCAATTTCTGTAATAGCTTCAGTATCACCTGAATAAATTTTTTCCAAATACTCCTGGGCATTTTGTTGCTGAAAATTTGTTAAATACATTTGCTGAGTTGCATAGATACCTAATCCCAATCCAGCAAAAATTAATAACGAAGCAAAGGCGAGACCGCCTCTCCTTGGAGAAGTTTTTTTTGATTTATTTTCTGATCTAATCTTGAAAAATCTTTTTTTAGCTCCCTTATCTTCCGAAACGAAGCTCTCCTTAACGGGTTCTGCATCTGTAAACTCGATATCAAAATTATTTGATATTAAATTAAATACTTCATTTAATTTGTCCTTGGTAATCTCTTCATCTAGCTTTAGATATTTTTCTTCAAGATTTCTAACAGCAACTAGCGTGTACTCCAGTTCAGCATTTAGAGAGATGAGTTTTTCATTATATCTACCAACTCCAACCCCGTATGGGTTCATTTCATCAAGTGGAATTTTGATAAGTACTTTTTCTTTAAGAATTTTTTCTAGTTTTGTTTTTAACTTAAATGAATTTTTATAAACATTTTCGATTGTAATAGAGCCCGGTTCGGCTAATAATTTCTTTTTTCTAGATGAACTAAACAATGCCAAACCTGCAAATAGTACAAGTGAACCGCTTATTAGAATATAATCCAGATCTATACCTGTTTCCGCTAACTTCAGGCTATCTTCTTGGTAGTAGTATTGAATTTTGTAACTTCCATCTGTAAAGTAGAGGTCTTCATCAAAATCATCCCAAACAAAGAAGTCATTACCTTCTTCACCTGTAAGAGGGTCTTCAAATTCTTCTAATTCTTCATCCACTGGATCTGTCGGTTCAAGTATTGGCAGTGTTGTTGTTGTAACACCTGTTTCAATAGTTGGATCTGTCGGTTCAAGCATTGGCAGTGTTGTTGTTGTAATAACTGGAATTGTTGATGTAGTTGTTGGCGTTATTTCTTCATCACAGTTAGTTAATTTACTAAATCGTCCGACCGTTCTATGAGCTCCTAAATCATCTCTAAAAACAATTTTTATTCTAAAATATGCATCTTCAGGTACTCCGCCAATAGATGTAATAAATATATCATTGTTTGCACCAACTGTATAAGTTTGAAAGAATACTCTCTTACTGTCTACCCAGACTTTTACTCTGATACTTGCCCCTACTGTAGAACTTGCATTTAACGCGGTAATGCCAAATGAGGCTCCTCCACCTTCTGAGCAAGACCTATTTACGTACAAAGATGGCTTAAAGATTTCCTGTTTCAATGTAGTAGTTGTTGTTGGAGGTAGCGTTGTTGTAGTTGTAGTAGTTGTTGTTGTTGTGGTTGTGGTTGTGGTTGTAGGGTTCTGAATTGGACAATTAGCAGTATAAGAAAGGGTCGGATCTACACCAGGTATATCTGTCTCATCCGTTACCCATGAGGAACTATCATGTGATGTTCCAGATTTTCTGGAACTATATCTCCATTGAACAGTTTCACCATTAGCTAACACTGGTCCGTTATAAGTTTCAGATGAATTAGCCGTAACCTCCTCATCATTTTTTAATTCAGTCCATGAAGAACCACTGTTAGTTGAATATTCTACCCTGTAAAAAACTGATACTGTTGCTTGGGAGCCACTATTAAGAGTTATTGTTGTTGTTTGAGTACTAGAAACTGAGCATGTTCCAACTGCAGTAGAAACACCTGCACATGACATAGTAATTTTTGATCCAATCTCTGTCCAGGTTGACCCATCATTAGTTGAGTAACGATATTGTATTCCTGTTCCATGTGCGTGACTATCAAAACTAAACTGAGTATCCGTAACACCAGCATTAATGGAAGTACCACTACTTCCACCAGTTGTTCCACTGGCAAAATATGCCCATGTAGTTACATCCCCACTAACCGCGTTAGTAGTTTGTTTCTGAAGCCGTACATTCACAGCAACATTGCTTCCACTGTTGTCTATATTGATTTTTGTTTTACCAAATACCCCACCTTGACCAGTTCCATTATTACTGCAACCATCGGCTGCTTTTGTAGCTGTCAAACTTATTACCTCGCAGTCAATAGTTATGGTTGATAATGTTGCCTCTGACTGACTTAATCCTTCAGATGAGTTTGCAACACTGTACTTAATTATTACCGCAGTTGTATGTGATTGTGCCGAGATAGAGAGTGATGAGGTATCTGTCTGCCCTGCAGCAACAGATGTAGCAGTAAGCGTTGTATAACTCGAGCCACCATTAGTTGAATACCTAACTGTAAAGACTCCTGCAATGTTTGATCCTGAATTATTAAGTGTTATTGGAACCGCAGCACTACCACTTGAACAGCTAGCTGCGGAAGCTGAAGCAGTTCCACTTAATACTGGGCAGTCAATTGTGATACTACTTAAAGTTGTTGTAGATGCTGAAGAAAAATCTGTGGAACTCGAGGTCTGATATCTTAAATACACCGTAGTGCCGTGACTAATAGCTGAACTTGCTAAGGTGACATCTGAAGTTGCATCTGCACCCACCTGAACATGAGAACCTCCGATACCATTAGACCAAGTTTGCGAACCGAGTGGACTGTCTGTTGTGTATTGAACTTTAAAGTAATTAGCTGCACCTTGATCTGAGTTATCAAGTGTCATGGTTATGTTTCCAGAACCACTAGAGCAACTTGCGGCAGAAGCTGAGGCTGCAGGTGTTGTACAACTTACGGTACTACTTGCACTTATAGCTGTATAACTTCCTGAAAACGTACCATTAAACTGTGATGTTCTGTACTGCCAGGTGATTGTTGATCCATTTGGTACAGATTGTGTAAGGGCTGATGAGCCATTTTTGGAAACTGAAACACTGGCCCCGCTTGAATGAGTTTGATACGAACCATTATCAATTTTGTACTGAACATTAAAATATGCTGTAGTTGTTGCGGAGTTGCTATTTGTCATAGTAAGTGTTGAAGTTTTAGATGCACCTGAACAGGAGCCAAGAGACTGAGAAGCTCCTATATCTATTGAGCAGGAGACAGCAGAACTTAAGTCCTCTTCTGTATAGCTGCCACTGAAAGATCCACTTGATGTAGATGTCCTATATTTCCATTTAATCTTCTCACCCACATTTATAGATTGAGTTGTTGTTTCGGAATCGTTCTTAGCAACTGATTGATTAGAAAGTTTCGACTGCCATGCTCCCGTATTACCATCTGCATCAGTCACTTGGTATTGAACCTCAAAATATGCAGTCGTAGTTGCCGAATTACTATTATTCATTGTAAATGTAGATGTTGCAGATCCACTTGAACAACTTCCTAAACTATCGGAAACAGTAGTGTCAATAACTGGGCAATCAACCTCTGAGCTTGCAGAAATAGCAGTGTAGCTGCCACTAAATGATCCTGAGGTGGTTGAGGTTCTATACTGCCAGGTAATTGTTGAACCATGAGGAACACTTTGAGTTAATGTTGCTGATCCGTTTGCGCTAACTGAAACATTTGTATTGCTAGCATTTTGATATGAGCCGTTGTCAATTTTATATTGAACATTAAAGTATGCTGCTGTATTTGCAGAATCAGAGTTGTTCATTGTAAATGTTGAGACCTTAGCCCCACTAGAACAATTTCCTAATGCTTGACTTACTGATGAGTCAATGACGGGACAGCTAACAGTTGAACTTTCAGTTCGCTCAGTGTAACTACCAGTAAAAGATCCTGAAGATATAGAGGTTTTATATCTCCACTGGATAGTTTGGCCGTGTGCAACTGATTGTGTGAGATTTATTGTCTCATTTTCTTCTACTTCTTGATTAGCAACTTTTTGTGTCCAACTAGAACCACCATCTGTGGAATACTCTACGAGCAAAAAGGCATGTGTAGTAGCTGAGCTACTATTTGTAATTGCAAATGTAGCTGTCTTAGCCCCGCTTGAACAGCTTGAAAAACTTTCAGAGAAAGAGAGATCAATATAATCACAATCTATGGTCCTGTTTGTAACATTTGTATTCACAAAAGATCCTGAAGATGGATTGGAGTCACCATATCTATATTGGAAATAGACGGTTGCTCCATCAGCAACAGCTGATGTTGTGTAGGTGTCCGTATCACCTGAAGTAAGACCACCTCCATCGACTAAGTTAGTCCAGTTTGATTGGTCTGTTGACCATTGAACATCAAAGTACTGCGTATTTCCAGCAGCACTTGCTGCGAATGCAATTGAAACTGTTGCTGCTCCACTGGAACAAGAATTAATTGAAGTTGAAATTGTAAATGTAACATCACAATCTACAGTCCTCGAAGTTAATGTAGATCCACTAATACCATTAGATGTATAACTGCCCGATGATGGATTGGAATCACCAATTCTATACTGCCATTCATATGCTCCGCTACCTAAAGTGGCGGTATGATTATTGGTCTCTCCCCCAGCTATTGACTCCCCATCTAAAATGGTAACCCATGAACCACTATCAACACGTCTCTGAAGATCATAATACTGTGTGTTACCGTTATCACTTGCCACAAAAGAAACAGTTGTTGTAGCTGAGCCATTAGAACAAGAGCCTAATGAAGTAGATACAGTTATCATTAGGTCACAATCAATAGTTCTATTTGTTACATTTGTAGTTAACCAAGACCCTGAAGATGGATTGGAGTCACCGTATCTGTAATGAAAGTAGACTGTTCCTCCATCGTTAACAGCTGTTGTTGTATAAGTATCTGTATCACCTGCTGCTAATGCACCTCCATCGACTAAGCTAGTCCAGTTTGATTGGTCTGTAGACCATTCCACATCAAAGTACTGTGTGTTACCACTAGCACTGGCGGCAAATGCTATTGATACATTTGCTCGTCCAAGCCAACAAGTATTGACTGTAGTCGAGATACTCCATGTCACATCTGAAGAACAACTAGATGCATCTACAGATATTGTGACACTAGTCGTACCTGACGAGGGCGACCGGAGTCCATACGTGCTATTTTCTGCATACCAATTTAATTGTACTGATGTTCCATTAGCCTGTGCCGGTACAGAGAGCGAGGTATTGCTCGCACCTCCATTTACACTTGTACCTGATGTAAGGGTGGATGTACTTGAAGCGATAGTATACGTCACAACATAATTCGCCGCTTCATCACTACCAGAGTTATTAAGTGTTACAGCTACAGTTTTATTACTACCACTACATGAACCTTGTGCAACAGAAAATGCAGGAACCCATTCATCGTTTCCTGAAAGACCAATACCGCAACCTGCACCATCAGTATTACTGGAACTACTAAAGTCATCATTAGTTTCTGTTAATGAGCCTGCAGACTGATCATATAACCAGAGATCTCCAGTTGAGTTTTCTAAGAAATATACATCACCATTGCCAAGTGACATTGCTGCACCTGAGTTTGAACCTATGCCACTTCCAATATTTCCATTAATTACACTCAAATCAATTGTTATGGCTTCGTTGCTAGCTCCATGGTTGGTATGAGCTGTTATCTCAGCTCCAAGTAAATCATTATTATTTGAATCATATCCAACAAAGTCATTACCAGATGGATGATTTGAAACCCAAGCAAAGTCTTTTGATTTATTGGATCCATTGCCTCCATTTGTAATTGTTGGAGTGATTACTTTGTAGGAGCCATCACCATTAATTCGAATTACTTTTTGATTTCCATTAAAGAAACCTTTTGAAGTGAAAATATATTTATAAGTTGTTCCACCTGTAGTAACTTCATAATTTGAAGCTGCATTGTTATCACCAGTACCAATATCTATGGATGATATGCGTGTAGTTGTTCCATTTCCGGAAGCGTTATAATTTAATTTATATAAGTATGCTTGAGTTGTATTTGTTCTTTTTAATATTGCAAACATTTCACCATCACTGGTAATGCTAAGTGAATTAACTTCGTCAATGTTTCCAAGATCCCATGAACTAAAAGTTTCTATAACAGAAGTGCTGAAACTACCTGCATCGTTATTAACTCCTCTATTGATTGTTAGAGTTCCGCTAGACCAGGTACTTTGATATATATAGGTTCGTCCGTCACTATCAACACAATTAAACTCTCCCGATGCAAAAGCCGGTTCAGGATCTACTGTCTCAATAAATGTATAGGCAATAGATACAAGCATGATAAAAGATAAGGTTACAGACAGTAATTTTTTCAAAGTAGATATACGAAAAATACTCCTAAATACTTTAGGAGCAAACAAAAGCACACCAATAACTTGATTTATCATATTTTTATTTATTAAGACTATTTTAGAGTAGAATATATTCTAAGACAATATTAAATATTAAAAATGTTTAATTTAGCGTTGGGTTATTTAAAGAAATTCTTAATTTGATTAGTAATTAAAACATTATCAACCGGTAATTGAACAAATTCCTCTTTTTCATCAAGAGAAACTATAGAATATCCGTCAATTACCTCACTAATAACAGTTCCAAACTTTTCTGGAGAGGCTGTTGCTATAGCTACAGTTGGAATATTGTTTTCATTATTTAGCGACATTGCTACTGATGTTGCAGTATGTGGATCAAATATGTAATCAAATTCTTTGTACAACTCCCCTATTTTATGTTTTATATCTTTATCATTAAATGTTTCAGAAGAGAAAATCATTTTTAATGTTTGGAAACCATCATCTCCTAATGTTGCCTCGCCTGTGGTACTAAATGTATTGTAGAAATGTTCAGCACTCCCCGAAAGGTCAAAGATTAACCTCTCCAAGCTTGATGGAATCTGTATATCCATACTTGGAGCAATACTTGGATGTGTCTCTTTTGGCTCAAGAGTTCCACTTTCTATAAAGCGTCTTAATACATCATTTACATTTGTACTGCAGAGAATATTTTTAATTGATAACCCATGTTGTCTTCCAAACCATGCTGAATAAGCATTCCCAAAGTTACCTGAAGGAATAGCAACATTGATTGGTGAACTAAATTGAGTTGTTAACCAGACATAGTACGATACCTGTCCCATGACTCGTAACCAGTTAATAGAGTTCAGAGAAATAATTCGTCTCTTAAAGGGATTCTCTTGTAAGAGTTCTTTAGCAATTCTCTGACAATCATCATAGGAACCTTCAACTGCAATGTTGAAAACATTGTCTTGGATGACACTTGTCATCTGTTTTCGTTGGTACTCACTAATTTTGTTTGCTGGGTGGAGAACGACGATATCAATATTCTCTGATTCTTTTACTGCTTGGATAGCAGCACTTCCCGTATCACCACTAGTGGCAACAACAACTAATCCTCGCTCACCTATTTCAGATAGTCTTTTATTAGCAATTGCACCAAGTGGTTGGAGTGCATAATCCTTAAAAGATTTTGTAGGACCATTGAATAATTCCATAACAACTGCAGAATCTGATAACTCTTTCAATACAGGTGTAGGATCAACTTCAAAGCCGGGGTATAAAGAGATATCTTCTATAAGAGATGCTGAATTTTTATCGAGTGCAATAAAGATAGTTTTTACAAAATCTTCATAACTTAAATCTTCTTGGGTTAGTAAAGATAAATTTTCTAAGGTTGTTGAATCAGGTAAGTACAAGCCTTTATCTGGAGCTAATCCAGAAATTACTGTATCTTCAAAAGATAAGTTTTCACTCCAACCCCGTGTTGACTGATAGTTTACCACTTAGATATAAACGCGTAATACAGAAGTTACTGTTGTAACTGCACTTAAAGATGTAATCTGCTCAATTGAATTATTCAAATCTTTCTCTGGTGCTTCGTGAGTTACAAGTACGAGTTCTGCTTGATCTCCTCTTCCTTCTTGGATAACGCTTTCAATGCTGACATTGTTTTCACCAAATGTTCCAGCAATAGAGGCTAGAACTCCCGGCTCGTCATTTACTGAAAGCCTGATGAACCAACTTGATTGTACATTTTCAAAATTACGATTTTCTCCCTTATTTTTTCTAAGCGGATACCAATTTGATTGGTTACTACCTAATTGGTGACAAGCACTCAAGACATCTCCAATGACTGCGCTTGCTGTTGGGTCTGCTCCAGCACCTGGTCCTGAAAATACTAATTGATTTACATTTTCACCTTCTACAACTACTGCATTTAGTGCACCTCTGATGGATGCAAGCGGATGCTTTTGATTAATGAGAACTGGGTAAACTCTAGCATTGAAACCATTATTATTATTATCAATTTGAGCTACTAGTTTTATTGTTTTATCAAGTCTTGAAGCCCAATCAAAATCATCTTTTGTTATCTTTGAAATTCCTTCCGTGAATACCTCTTCAATTTCAGGAGATACTCCAAAACACAAGAGAGAGAGAATCATTGCTTTATATTTTGCATCTATTCCTTCAACATCATTTGTTGGATCCGGTTCAGCATATCCTAATTCTTGTGCCGTTGATAGAGCATCTTCATAACTACTGCCCTCCTCCATGGAAGTTAGCATGTAATTACTTGTTCCATTAATAATTCCAGATACTCTTGTAAGGGCTTCTCCTCTAAGACTCTCAATAAGCGGCTTTAATACAGGAATTCCAGCAGCAACCGCGGCTTCAAAATACAAGCATGCATTATTTTCTATAGCTAGAGAAACTAGCTCTTCGCCACAATCGGCAATAATATCTTTGTTAGCTGTTATTACAGACTTTCCACTGCTTAATAAAGCTTTGATATATTCTCTACCTGGGTCAATACCTCCAAGAACTTCTATCACCAAATCTATAGAATCATCATTTAAAATTTCATCAAAATTATCAGTAAGAAGCTCCTTATCTATTTCTCTATCTTTGGAGAGATCTGTTACTAAAACTTTTTTTATGAAAAGTTGAACAATATCATTATCTAAATCCTGCAAACGAGAAATAACTGCAGAACCAATATTTCCTGCGCCCAACACTGCGACTGCATAACTATTATTTTCCATATTTAGTAAGGATAAATGTTATTTATTTTGAAACAACAAGAAATTTATTACTCATCTTCGTCAGCTCTACCGTCATTATTATTATCTGTACTGGAGTTTGGATCTAGAGGAAGTGCATCAGCTGTATCTAGCACACCATCATTATCATCATCTGTATCTGTTTTGTTATCTGTACCATCGCCATCTGTATCCATTGCAGTAAGTTTCCATCTTCTATACTCCTCATCTTGGAACATTACTAAACCCACATCAGGTGCTACCCAGAAAATAAGAGTTTGATAATCAAAATCTATATTTTCGTAGTCACCATCGTCATCATCCCATCTTGCATGGGATGTAATAATTTTATATGCGTCAAAATCTCCATATGGGGTAACTACGAGTTCCTTTTCTACAATATTTGAAAAATTCCAAGCATCGAAATTTGTTTTTGAACCGAAAGTATCCTCCCTATTTGAAATACAGTCAGTTTCTAGATATTCGCCGACTCTCATATATTTATTCAACTGAAGGCACGGGGTCGGATATGAAATGTGACTTGCCTCTGGATTGGTTAAAAATTGAGAAATTGGTTTAGCTCTCTTGGTGTAAAGTTTTCCTTGATTGAAGTAAAATTGAAAACCCAGTTCGGCACTATATCCTGTTTTTTGTGACCAGGGCGTTGAGGGGCTTCTATACTCAATGTCACAATTTTGAACATCGCACCATGTTAAATTTGAATAGGTAACAGAGTTCTCTGTTTGATTTGTTCCGAGTTCAGAATGCATTGTAAGAGTATCGTTAGAAGTAAAATTCGTTAATCCTTCTGTATAACTATAAGACGCGCTAGCACCATCAAACTGGGGAAATAATGATAAAGTACTGACGTAGTCTGAGCCTACATTCACACCATAATTAGTTGACGGATAGCTTCTTTCGTAGTCTCGAAGATATTCATTCATAAACCTGGCAGCATCAGCTTCGTTCTCTTTACCTGCTGGAATTGAACCCCAGGTACCATCAATTACTTTGTCTATAACAATATTAGATGTGTCGTACGTTCCGGCTGATACAGCAGCATCTCTCTCTGCTTGGGTCGGACATTTTAAATCTGGATTAGAATACATCATACAAAAAAGTCCGCTGTATGAAAGTGTTGTGCCTATGTTGTTTGTTGCATCGTAATATCCGTAATTATATGTACCAGATTCATACGAGGCGGGACTAGATACCTGATTTACTGCGTGTAGAAGCCCAAGTGAATGACCTAGTTCATGAGAAAAGCAATTAAAAGCTTTTATTATGCCTTTAGATATTAAATGACGCATCATATTTCTATCTGAAGGTCGTTGAGTTAAAGCACTGCATTGACCTCCATTTGCCGAAGCCCAGGTATTGAGAAGATGGCTATGGTGTATCCCATTTCTTATTGAATACTTGTTAACTTGTTCATTTGATGCAAAAACATATAAAGGATTATACGAATTAAGAGCAATCGCATTAGCTTGACCTGAAGTAAGGGATGTCCACTCTTGAGGAGTAACTGTATCCACCCTTAGGTTGACCACACTATTGCTAAACCATTTATTTTGCCAAACCTCTGTATCTTCCCATTGAGTTGCTAATTTAGATGCAGTATTCACCCCGCATTCTAAGCTACCATTTACGGATATGTAATCTATACAATTTGATAAGGTATTGTCGTCATACCAAGTGACAACCTTTACAGTTGCATATTCAGTTATGTCAGCAACGCTAACAGAAAGTGTTTTAGAAGTTGAGCTAACACTGTCAGCAACAGTAGCTATAGCTGTATAGCTAGTTTTTTGCTCATAATCAGCATTCGAGTTAAGAGTAACTGCTCCATTTGAATCAACATTCATAAGAGATGCATCAGTTCCAGAAAGAGAATAAGTTAAACTTCCAACTCCACTTGCAGATATTGTAACAATTGAGGATTGATTCTCATTGATAGAAATTGTTCCTGATAAATTATTAATTGTTAAGCCACTACTACTTGGATCACTACTACTTGGATCACTACTACCTAAACCAACTCCAGGGGTGACTCCAGGTATCGGTTTTTCAGTGAAGTCATATCCTGTATTTTTAGCGATTTTGTGTTCATCGCAGTTTACATAAAATACAGAATCTCCAGCGGC
>JAAZZH010000001.1:0-347 GCA_014239265.1 Actinomycetota bacterium | reverse complement strand
AAGAGATGCATCAGTTCCAGAAAGAGAATAAGTTAAACTTCCAACTCCACTTGCAGAAATATTAACCACAGCTTTCTGGTTTTCGTTAATCGAAACTGCACCAGATAAATTGTTAATCACTAACCCGCTACTAGGTGGCTCACTATTTCCACCGCCAACCCCAGGGGTTACTCCTGGAGTAGGCTTTACAGTAAAGTCATATCCTGTATTTTTTGCAACTGTAAACTCATCACAATTTGAATAAATTATAAAATTTAACTCAGCATTCCATAGTGTTCCCGTATCTCCATGCCAGAGCTTTCCACCATCTTCACAATCTTTTTTATGTGTAATATCTTCTACCACTG
>JAAZZH010000019.1 GCA_014239265.1 Actinomycetota bacterium | reverse complement strand
TATCCGGAATATTTTGCTGATGGACGTGATTGTGAAAGTTGCACAGGAGAATATAGTAAATTAACGGATGCTCTTGATGCTGCTAGAGGAGGAAGATTTTTTGAGGCACCTTCAAAATATCCCGAAGGGGCTTGGTACACATATGATATTCCTTATGTAGGGCAAGCTCATGAGTATATGTATTGGATTTTAATGGCGAACTTTAATGCTCTTGATCCATCAATTACAACGTATTGTGAGAATATCTATGCTGAGTGGAGAGGTGGCTGTAATAAAGAAGAGCTGAAACAAAAAGATGTTTTGGCCTATGATTTGCTAAATAATTATGGTTTTAAAATTCCTACAGTGATTCCAGATGGAAACTATAAAGGTAATTCTTAGTAGAATAAAACTGAACCCCTCAGTTGTGGATATTTTGCCTCTCAGAAGATAAAAGAAATAGTCTTGGGGTAGTAAGAATCTATACGAAATCCTACAAATATCGTGTCTTTTGCTTATATATGTAGGGCAATATCTGAAAAACCCTTGTGGGCGCTACAGGATTTGAACTTGTGACTTCTACCTTGTAGAGGGATGGATCATTATATATTAAGTATCTCTAAGAAATACCCTGTTAAACTTCAAGCGTCAAAGTTTCTATATAGGTTTAGGTAAACCTCACTAGTACTTTGTCACGAAAAGGGAATCTCGCCGGTTCCCTTTTCAACATTTACGTCACACTCTCTTTACATGCTGTTGTTATGAGAGCCTAATAGAAGGGTTTCTAACGACTAAACTTATAATCTGAATATGACTTTTCACAAACAAGCACTGTTCGCAAAAGAAGAATTGCAGCCACGAAATAGGCGTGATAATCTTTTCGGTCAAGATTTTGGGAGGCTAACTATGCTCTCTTATTTTGAAGCTATCTATTTAGTTAGAGGGGTCTTCAAAAATGAAAAATATCAATTCTTTGACGAGAAGTTTATAGATAAAACTTGGACAACTGTTGATGAGAAATATGACAAATTCATAACTCTTGAAGCATACAGGGATGAAAGCACAGTCCATCAATTTATATTCACTCTTGATAAGACGACATTTGGGACTGCAAAAGGATTTATTCCTGCATTCTCAGACGTTGAAGGAGTTTATCCCTTTATTGCGCAAGGTTACAACATTCGTTATGACGAGGATTATTTTGAGGAGACAGGAAAGCTTATATTTAGTGAACCAACTTTTGATATTCACTGGAATAGAAGAGAAAGCAAAGGAAGAAGGGAGTTCTTGGGTGGCATTGGCTATGACAAAACTAAAGAACTTGTTAATCAACATTCTGTGATTGCATATATTATCGAACAGTTTGATTATGAAAACCAAAAGCGTTTATCGTTTACTAATTATATAAGAAGAATGGAAGAGGAGTAGTTACTTTGAACCTGTGACTTCTTTACAATCTTCAATAGCTGAATTTGTGACCAAAAACCCTAAGACCGAAAGACTTGGATTTTCAACTACTGTAATTACATGTGCTAACAATTTTTTGTAACCCAATATTATAAATAAATACTCGATAATATCTACTAGTTATGAATTTTCTCTCGATGATTAAAAACAAACTTGGTGCACTGTCTATCTCATTAGGTATTTTTGCAGTTGTCACCACTATTAACTCCCAAACAATCCAACTCACGCTTTGGGATAGAGATTTCGAAAAACCAATTTCTATCTTGCAATGGGTGAATCTCTCCTACTTATTAATGGCTGCTGTCTCAACTCTATTAATCGGCAGATTTGCTGATTTAATTGGAAGAAAAAGAATGTTTATTTACGGACTTTTAATTTATGGTCTTTCAACATCTCTTCTTGTTGCTGTAAATTCTTTTGAACTTTTACTTGTTGCTAGAGGGCTCCAAGCATTAGGGGCACAATGTGTCATGGGTCTTAGTGTTGGTCTTATGACAACTATGTTTGGTGATGAGAATAGAGGATCTGCAGTTGGATTAATTGCCTCAATTGGCTCTGTCTCTGTACTGTTTATCCCATTAACTATTGGCTACTTAGCTGAATACAACAACTGGAGGCTATTTTTCTTCTTACCGGTAGCGTTGTCTTTTATTAGTGCATATATTTTGCTTCGAGTAAATCTTGGCACAGAGACTGTAACAATTGATAAAGTAGATGTTAAGTCTTTAGTGTTTATTACATTAATACTTTCTAGTTTCTCATCAGCACTTACATTTTTTAGAGTTGAAAATATTACAAATACTATTAGCTTTCTTCTTCTCTTTTTATGTCCTTATTTTATTTGGTTGTTCTACAAAAGACAGAAATCTGTTGCTAACCCTATCTTTCCACGAGGAGTGTTTTCAGATAAACGATTTCAAATTTCTCTTTTCACAATTGTTATCTACTTCATCTCTATTGGTGGATGGTCGATTCTCTCCCCATATTTTTTCACACAGGGTTTAGGTTTAAACTCTTTTGAGTATGGACTCATTGGAACAGGGTTTGGTTTAATTCTTGTACCAATGGCGATTGTTGCTGGAAGAATTTATGACAAAAAAGGACTGAGAACTTCTCTCTATATTGGAGCTTATGGAAATATTATTGCTGGGATAATCTGGTTAACAACTCCTTATTTTCTTAATATTCCTTATATCCTGCTTAATGGAATTTTTGGTATTGCCCCAGTGGTATCTTCTGTTGCAACCGATGCTGAGATAATGTCTAAGTTCAATCTAGAGAACAGAGGGACGGGTTCATCCATGATTGAAACCCTCCATGTAATATTTGCTTTTGCTGGAACAGTTCTCTACTCAACAATATACGATTTTTCATTAGAGATATTTGTTGGAGGCGAAGCAACATATAGTACAGAAATGTTCTGCTTTATTACAGGTATTCTTGCAATAATTAATTGGGGTATCCTTGCTATTCTTGTGAAAAAAAATGAGTCGCAACTTCAATAAAAAGGTAGTCAACTCGTTCCCAGTTAATATTTAAATCGATATCTTTCACTCTTATTGAAATTTTAGCTTTCCTCGTCCTCTTCTTTTTCCTCTAACTGAGAGTAAATATCTTTTCCTGAACCTGATGCTAAGACCTTACCGAAGAAACGTACTGCTATATAGGCAAAACCTGTTAGTTCTTGCTTGAATCATTAGGATTAGAATATGAAAACGAAATTCTTTGTACTTTTACTTATCTTTGTATCTTGTGGACCAACGGAATCAGAAATACAAGAACAAATTGAGCAAGCAGTAGAGCAAGCTACTTCTACTACTACAACAACTAAATATGTAGTTCAGAATCCTCTTCTTGAGGAAGAATCTATTGCACCTCTAGTTCCTTTTGAAGGGAGATATTCTTCATTTGAATGTCCTGACGCACCTCCACCAAAAGAAGAATTATTCCTAGTTAATCTCTCATCCATACCAGATGAGAATCTAATTCAATGTTACAACTATGCATTATCCAAAACTATACCTACAGAGATTGAAACACTTCTCATAATTTATCCTGTTGGGGATTATGTTGGTGAACTTCAAAATAATGATACTCCTTACAGAGGAGCTGGTTTTGAACCCGTCCTTAATGAGAATGAAGTTTCAACTATATATGAAAGAGTTTTAGAATTTTATGGTCCTGAGTGTAATGTAGAACAACAAGCTTATGGGATTGCTCGTTATGCTGAGATAGGTGGAGGGCAGCAAGTCCAGGCTGCATTATGCCCGGAACTATCCAACAAAAAAACTGTCATAATAACCATAGATCCTGAGAGAAAGAAAATTCCTATAGAATTACAGTTTGTATTTTTTCATGAAATTTTTCATGCATTACAAATTCATCTACCCTATTTAGATGACTGTCTTCTTTCAGATTCTCCAGAAGATAGCTTTGCTTTAGTCGAAGGAGGTGCAAATTATTTTGCCTGGGTGACCACAGCAACTTTGCAAAACATACCAAAAGAACAATTAATGGGAGAATGGTTAACGTTTATAAAACATATTATTGCTGTTGGAGAGAGTACAACAGAATTTAAAGATCCCGCTATCGCTGAAAAAGCAGCGATAGGTCTATATTTATTAGTTCAAAGAGGCGACCTTGATGAAGAGCTTTTATTAAACGCAACTATTTTTAGTACTTGTAATGGAGACTACTTTAGTTCTGAAATGATGACCATCGCAAGACAGTATTGGTATGATGCTGAAGTTGTGAATGGAAAAGTATTATTTTCTGACCAAGCACTTAGCAAATAATTTATGTCGGCTACAGGATTTGAACCTGTGACTTCTTCCTTGTAAGGAAGGGGCGTCATATATATGGGTGTATCCCTAGCTTTTCTATTTACTGAAGAATAAACAACTTAAAATAGCGAGAACAGTATTACAAAAGGTATTGATATCAATGCAAAAGAAATATAAATAAGAAAGCAAATTATTAAAACAATAACTGCACCAATGAGAATTTTGTCTATATTCATAAAGGGATATTTTAGGTCTAATCTCTTTTTTTCAGTAATTTACAATACAGATTTACTGATAAGACCATTAGAAAGAATGGAAGTAAACAGGGGACACCAGTTGTGTTCTTATTTACTGATTAAATCTTGTACTATTGCTTTATGAAGAAGTTAATCATCTTATTACTCTTAATCTCTTTTTGTGGTGGTTTAGCTGAACCTGTGACTTCTTCCTTGTAAGGAAAGAGTCATTTACTAACCTCATTTATTACTGTAAATCCATTTTCAATGTACTCATAGGCATCAAGTCCGTACTCATATCCAAAACAATCCAAACAATACATTGAACCTGTTTCTCGAGCTGCCGTATTTTTCCTACATCTCCAACATGTTCGTTCGTAGAAGTAGTCTCTTAGTTCCTCTTCTCCAAAAATTCCATCTTTGCATTGTTTACAAACTCCTCTTATCCAAGATCGTCTTGTCCACGACTTATCTTCCCAAATCATTTCTAAGATTTCTCTTTGACGTTTTATCTTTTTACGAAGTCTCATCATTTAGCATCTCCTTTTTAATTAGATCTGGGTCACCGTATATCTTCACACAGGAAATCAATACATTAAAGACTTCCTCTTTATGGTCTGGTTTCATTTCTTTCGACAGGTAGACAATATCCATCGTTGCTCTTATCAAAGCATTCACCCTTGGGTTATTAATCTCCCACATGGGAGATTTTTTAATAGCTATATCTAATAGTTCATCATGCATGCAGTACTAACTCCTTTTTTATTTGTTTACGGATTTCTTTTGTGTGTTATTAATTCGCAAAAAAAGTAGCCGTTGGTAGCAATGCTAAAAGTTGCTTTCGGCCATATAGATCAACACTAAAATGAGGAACTATTAACGATTCTCCGTTGTCATCTGTTCTTTTCACAAGCTCTTTAATAAGTTGAGAACTGTCTGCTGACCATAAAAGTTCTTCATTTATAATTCCAAATTGTTTTTCTTTTCTTCTCCTTTGATAAATCTCTCTTTTCCAATTCATAATTTCTACTTTTAAGCTTTCATTTTCATCTTGAAGCACTCTGATTGTTTTCTCAAATCTTAAAACCCCCTGTAGAAACATAAAAAATATTATTAATGGTATTAGATGTAGTATTTTCTCCATAAACCTGCTTTCTTAAACTTTGTGAGTAAATTTTGTAAATAGTTATAACTTATTTGTTATAGTTCAAAAATATCCATAAAGCATTCAGAACATAGTTTTGTTTTATCAGATGAAGAAATACTTCTTGTACAGTTAGAACAACGACTATTCATCAAATGCGTACAGTCAGAACATAAAAGTTCAATAAGTTGTTTATTTCGATCTAATTTCTTGATAGTACTTTCTTTGAGAATTGTAGTAAAAGCAGCTAGTCCTTTTTCATACCCTTTTTTATAATTGTTTATTAATAAACTCATTAGCCTCCTAAATATACATTGTTAATTTTGTGTAATTTTGAGCTCAATGATTCATACAAAGTATTTTCAAATTATGATGATTGAGTAAAAAGACAATACTGTCTCTTTTGTTTACATTATTTAGACTCTAAAAAAGTCCATTGGTTACAGGGTTTCTTGATGGAGTTTGCAAAGAAC
>JAAZZH010000018.1 GCA_014239265.1 Actinomycetota bacterium | reverse complement strand
CCTCAAGATTTTATAAAAACATTAATTCCCCTTATTTCGGGTTATTCATATCTGGAGACAGTAAGCAATATCGATCTACATCTGAAATGGCCAAATGATATCTTATTCAATGATGCGAAAGTTGGCGGTATTTTAGTTGAGGAGAAAGATAGTAAAATATGTATTGGAATGGGTATAAATTATTTTTGGGAGAATCCAGAATTACCCAATGCTTCAGGCATTTATACAGAAAAACTTAATGGTCAGATTTTAAATAATCATGCTCTTCATTGGGGAGAGTTAACTCTAAATACTATTCAAAAAAACAGTTTTGACCTAAGTGAGTACAAGAAAAAACTCACAACCTTAGGAAAACTTATAGAGTATCCAGAAGGTCGAGGCTGGGCAAGGGATGTCAATTTTGATGGTTCTTTATCTGTTGAAACCATTTCAGGTGAGATGATTAATTTGACCTCACCCTTAATATCAGAAGTGAAGTAAGTATCATTATTAAAGGTGATTATTAAATGAAACAGTTGGTCGTTGAAAGAAATAATCCGGTTCCTGTTATTTGGGATACACCAATTCCGCAGCCAGGACCGAATGAAGTTCTTATAAAAAATTATTACTCTGTTGTATCTTCTGGTACTGAGTTAGCTTCAATTGAGTCTGCAAATAAAACTGTTACTGATAAGCTTCAGGATTCTTCAAATATCAGTAAAGGTTTAGACCTATTGAAAAAAGAGGGATTAGGTGCTGTCATTGAGGCTGTATTTCCAAAAAATGTATTGCCGCTACAGCTTGGATACAGCTCTTGTGGAGAAGTAATTCAAGCAGGTAAAAATGTGAAAGACTTTCATGTTGGAGATAAAGTTGTTTCAAATGGTAGTCATGCAGAATATGTCGCAGTCAATCAAAATTTATGCTCTCGAATCCCCGACGATACTTCTGAAAAGGAAGCTGCCTTTACAGTACTTGGTAGCATTGCCTTACATGGTTTAAGGCTTTCAGAGACAACACTTGGATCTAAAATAGTTGTTATTGGACTTGGGATTGTTGGACAGTTAGTTTGCAGACTAGCAGAAGCTCAAGGGTGTGAAGTCATTGGAGTTGATCCAGATGAAAAAAGAACTCTTGATAGAAATAACTTTTATACCTCTATTGATGATGCAATAAATGATAAATCTATTAATTCAGAAAATGTTGATGCTGTCATTATCACAGCAGCCTCTTCGAGTAACGAACCAATAGAGGTAGCAACACGTATTGCTAGAAATAAAGCAAAAATTGTGGTCGTAGGTGATATTCCACTTAATATCTCAAGAAATGATTTTTACTACAAAGAGCTAGAACTAGTTGTCTCTAAGTCATATGGACCCGGTAGATATGATAAGCAGTATGAAGTTCTCGGGAATGATTATCCCATAGAACATGTTAGATGGACAGAAAACAGGAATTTTTCAGCTTTCTTGCAACTTTTACAAACAAATCAAATTTCATTATCAGACATGATTACTGAGGAAATAGATTTTATAGATGCACCTTCTATATATGAAAAATTTGAATCAGATGAAAAACCATTATCAATTGTTCTTAGGTATGAACTTACTAATGAACCAAAGCTTGATTTCGAAAAGACAGAAACATCTACACCATCGTCTAATGGAAAAATTAAATTAGGAATTATAGGAGCAGGTAATTTTGCTTCTACAACAATTCTCACAATCCTACGTGACCTAAAACGAGAGTGTGAAGTTATTGGCGTTGCCTCTTCAGGTGGATTAAGTGCAGAAGTACTCTCTAGAAATTTTAAGGTCGACAACAAATATTCCACTGAGAGTGAGATTATTGATTCTGAAGAGATTGATGCAGTATTTATTTTAACTCAGCATCATAATCATGCAGAGCTAGTTATTAAAGCTGTTAATGCCGGTAAAGCTGTATATGTTGAAAAACCTTTAGCTTTAGAAGTGGAGTCTTTAATTGAGATTGAAGAAGCAATATATAATGCAGAAAATGCAAAAATATTTGTAGGTTTTAACAGGAGATTTGCTGAAGCTACTCAGTTTGTAAAATCAAAACTAAACAACACCCCAGCTAACAGCATTAATTTCCGTTTTAGTGTTCCTGCTTTAGACAAAGATCACTGGACGAACATTAAAGAAATCGGAGGAGGAAGAATAGTTGGTGAAGCAGTTCATGCAATTGATTTAGCTTCATATCTTTTTGATTCACTTCCACAAAGTATTTCAGCATCATCACCTTTGGATAAAGAGAATGATGTTGCTTTGGATAACCAGGTATTTATCAATATTAACTTTGCTAATGGCTCCCATGCTGCAATCCAATACTTCAGTGAAACAAATCAATCATTAGCTAAAGAACGAATAGAAATACATGGCGGTGGAAATTCTTATATAATGGAAGACTTCCAAATGCTTCGATACTTAGAGCAGTCAGATGATAAAAGTAAGGTTTTCTCAAAGGGTAAAGGACATAAGGAATCAATACAGGCATTTCTTACTTACGTAAAGGGTGAATCAAATAACCCTTACACTTGGCTCGAATTAAAATCTGTAGCTAAAGCAGCTATATATTCTCAAAATTACATGAACTCTGGCTCTCAACACAGTATTTTTTCATAAATATGAATACTTCTTACGATATATATGAATTAAATAATGCTGTCCTGGATGCGTCCAAAACCATAAAAGACATGAGAAATGATTTTACTGTCGATTCAAAAGATGCAGTTGTGGACTTAGTAACAAATGCAGATCTTAAGTCTGAAGAAATTCTCATAGAGGCTATAACCAAATATTTTCCAGAGGATGGAATTATTTCAGAAGAATCAGATGAAGTCCTCTCTTCTAATGGCAGATCATGGTTAATTGATCCCTTGGATGGAACTGTGAATTACGCAAATAATATTCCACAAGTTGCGATTACCCTGACTCTACTCATCAATAAAGTACCTGAACAAACTTATGTGTATGATATTTTTCAAGATGATTTATACGAGGGATATGCAGACAAGGGTGCATATAAAAATTCTGAAAAATTACAAGTTACAAAAGAAACATCCCTACAAAAAGCAATCATTGCCACAGGTTTCCCCTATGACAGGTTGGAGTTTGGGGAGCAATACCTACAGACCTTCCTCTCAATTCTCAAAACGACGGGTGGAGTAAGAAGGTTTGGATCGGCAGCATTAGACGTTTGTTGGGTTGCTGATAATAAGTTTGATGCTTATTATGAATTTTTCATTAAGCCATGGGACACTTTAGGGGCTAGCTTAATTTTAAAAGAAGCTGGAGGACTTGTAGTTGATGAACATGAAGCATTTCCAACGCTTTCATCAAACTTAATTATTGCTACAAATAAAAACATACACAATGAATTCAAGAGCCTTATATTGGAAAATATTGATCCGGAGTTGCTAAAAAGATTTAAGTAATCCGATATTTTTAATAAAATCTTACGATAAAAGAATAATAAGTCTGTCTAAATACATAACGGGTTAAATCCAATATTGGTATCAATCCCTTCTTTTATGTGGAATTGTTTTTTACTCATCCAAGTTGGGTCATTTACTAAATCAACATCTACTATACGTTTCATTAAAACATCTATACCAAAAGCCATTTGATGAGTGAACTTCCTAGCATTCTCTTCGGAAGTTGCGTTTCTTACGTATTCAGTTAGTTCTCTACTTGTGAACTTGTCATAATCGGTGATTGCAAGATTAACTATTTCCGCTGATTTCTTCAATTTATAGAGAATTTGCTCTGGTACGGGTACATTCCACGCCTGTGCAATATGGACATATCCAAGTCCAATATTCACCCCATACGAGTGATACCATTGGCCCCTAGTTCCCCTAAACGAATTATTGTATATATATCCATCATCAAGAAAGAGTCTATTCATTTCTTGAAACCTGAAGTTGAATTCTTGTGTAGCTAGTTCTTTATCATCTGTCCATGATGCGTAAACCAATGCAAGTATTCCCTGATTAGCCATTCCATAAAACCCTTTATCCTGCTCTTCAAACATTCTTGGTTGTAGGAATTTCTCATACATTTTTTTAATATAGCGATTTACTTCTTTTAATTCCTCTTGGTTAAATTCATCTTTAAGTGAATGCATATTAATCAAATACATTCCGAACCAATTAGCTGCAAATTCATACTCATGGTAATGGCAAGGAGAATCAGGATCATTATTTTCCCAGCACATACCAAGGTCTTTCAATTCCTCATAACCATAACTATTATGCAGGGTGTCTACTTTTGCTATCTGTACTGCGAAATCTTTTGCAATCGCTAAATTATTATCCTCTCCGTTAATTAATGCATTGTGAGTTGCAATCATCCAAGTCTGCATTGGTAAATTTATTACAGAGTGATCGACAACCAGTGAAGTGCCTGTTTCCATATGATACTTATGCCAGTCAAACCCTATTACAGATTCAACCAAATTTTGAGAATCATCTGAATCAAAACTCACAGGTGGAAGTGCAGTGCATTCTTTAATCTCCGTTGTATAAAAAAATTTTGGAAATTCAAAATCATTTGCCGTTATTACATTAATTGGACCAAAATTAGGAGTTGAATTTTCTTGAACAGTTGTAGTTGTTGTATCAGGAACAGTTGTAGTCGTTGTATCACCAGAAGTACAAGCAGTAAAGAAGAAGAGGGAAAGAATGATTACTTTTTTCATTATCAAAGTATATAGGTTCTGATTAAAAAAAAGATTTAGCTAGTTTTATTTCTTCACCTTAGAGTTATAAATATTATCTAATATTTTTAGTAACTCATCATTGGGTTGTTGTAGCCAGGTCTCAAACTCATTTATATATGTTCTATGATCTTTACCATAAACATCAATAAAAGTTTGATCAAACCCTTTCTGATTAACTGTGTTCCATAGTGTATATACAGATTCCTCTCCATGATTATGCACAAGATAAGCTGTGAACCAATTACCGATTCTATATCCGAGATCGACTCCTTGTCCTGAGCTCCAAGAAATGTTGTAGAGTTTTATACCGTCTTGAAAAAATTGTGTTTTTCTATCTACTGGCCAAGGACCACCCTCTAGTGCCCAACGCATTTCATTTTTAAACCCCTCAAGATCGTAGGTGTAGAGTGCCGAGAAAAAATCTGCATTGCCCTCACTCCACCAAGCTACATCTTCACCATTGTCTCCGCTTCTTTTACCCATGTACTCATCAACATCATTAGGTTCAGTGGTAAAGATATTAGACAATTGATAGATATGAAAGACCTCATGATAAGTCATAGTTTTATACCCGTTATCAATTTCATTATCTTGTGGTGCCATAACCATAAAATAGAATCCATCAACTGCACTAGAATTTATTCCGCCCCCACCATTATTTACATAGTCTTTATAGGTGTCTAATCTACACCAATCTGCAGATGGGAAGCCTGTTGCTGTTAAGTGATTACAATATTCACGATTTGCATTTTTACCAGCTTCCATATCGGAACCGGTAATCATAATATAAATTGCTTTTGCTTGGCTTTTACCATAATAATCATCACCCATCCATAGGGCATAAGCTTCATTTGTGTATTGAATTGTTAAATCTACTGTTTCCTGTTGAAGGTCACTAGCTGGAAAAACTCTAATAATCTCATCATCAAGAAATGGTGATAAAGCCTTGGCAACAGTAGTTGTTGTTGTGTCGGCAACAGTACTAGTTGTTGTATCTAGAACAGTAGTTGTTGTATCTAGAACAGTAGTTGTTGTGTCGGAAACAGTACTAGTTGTTGTATCTAGAACAGTAGTTGTTGTGTCGGCAACAGTACTAGTTGTGCTCTCAGCGCCACATGATATGAATATGATTAATGTTAAAACTGAAAATTTTTTCATTTTTTAATTATGTCATACTTTGGCAAGTAGTTGGTGTAGGTACTACAAGGGTATGCACAGGGTAAGCAGTACCTACATTTAACCAACATCTTTAGTGACTGGTGAGCATTAAAATTACTAAATTAATTTAGGTCCATTCAATGCTCTAAGATAATTATTGCAAAGAGGTAAGACAGAAAATCTTTCTTTTATAAAGGGAAGACTAGATTATTAGATTAAATCTACTGCTCTATTAATAACATCTATCGTTTCATTACGCTGAGCTTCTTTAAGAGACAATAGTTGTAGATAGACAGCTTCGATTCCAACTTCCTGCCACATAGATAAAGTTGATGCAACTTCATCTGGTGTACCAAATAGATAATTTTTTTCCCTCCAGGTACTAGCTATCTCATCTTCAGTTTGAGCTAATGCCTTAGCTGCTGCAGTTAATG
>JAAZZH010000017.1 GCA_014239265.1 Actinomycetota bacterium | reverse complement strand
ATATCAGATCCGTTAAAAGCATTATCTGGAGGAGGAATGCGAAAACTTTTTTCTACACATCCTCCAACAGCAGAAAGAGTAAGAAGGTTAAGGGAGGATGCAAGTGGTATTCGATATGGATAATAAAAATGAAGAAGTTTTACCAGAAAAGTTAGAAGATTTATTAAATGCAGGTTATAAACTTATTGACGTTCGAGAACAAGATGAATGGGATGCTGGACATCACTCAGAGGCTAAGCATATTCCCATGGGTACAATTCCTGAAAATATCGAAAATTTCTCAACAGACGAAAACTACATTATCATTTGTCGGTCCGGAGGAAGATCTGGACGTGTCTGTTCTTTTCTAGAAAAAGAGGGTATTAACTCTTTCAACTTAAATGGAGGTATGAACAAGCTATCCCTAACTTCTGAAAAAATAATAGATTTACACGACAATACTGGCACAGTCATCTAACATTTATTTGTGATAATTTGTATTGGAAATGCAATGGTCGACTCTCTTCAGAAAATTGAAGAAGAGGTCATTGATGAACTCGAATTAAATAAAGCCAGAATGACACTAGTTGATAAAGATAGATCAAATGTTTTGCTGGATTCAATGACTAGTCCAATTCGTGCTGCAGGCGGTTCAGCGGCAAACACTGCATATTGGGCTGCACAGTTAGGTGGAAATGTAGGGTTTATCGGAAAAATTTCTGAGGATGAACTTGGCGAACAATTCAAAGCAAGTGTTAAAGACTCTGGACTTAAGGATTTTACAGTTTTTGAATCAGAAGACAATCAAACTGGTCATTGTGCAATTTTTATAACCCCAGATGGTGAACGTACAATGAATACATATTTAGGAGCTGGAGCATTTCTTACAGTTGAAGATTTAGATGAAAAAGCAATAGAATCTGCTGAAATTCTGTATATGGAAGGATACCTCTGGGACAGACCCACAAGCAAAGATGCTTTCTTACATGCTGCAAATCTAAATAAATCAACAGGTGGAAAAAATGCAATTACATTATCTGATGTATTTTGTGTGGAGATGCATAGAGACAGCTTTGTTGAATTCATCAAAGAGAGTATTGATTTTGTTTTTTGCAATGAAGAAGAGATTATGGCCCTATCAAAGAAAGAAACAGCAGAAGAAGCTTTTGATTATTTTAAAAAAGAGTTCCCCAATCTAGAAGAATTAGTATGCACATTAGGCCCAAAGGGGGCAGTTGTAGTCAGCAAAGGTGAGAAAGTTCATTATGACGCAACTGAAGCAAAAGTTGTAGATAAAACAGGTGCTGGTGATTATTTTGCAGCAGGGTATCTATACGGCCTACAACAAAAACTTTCTATTGAAGAATCGGCTGATATAGCTAATAGAAGTGCTGCACATGTTATAAGTGAAGTTGGGGTAAGACCAACTAAAAACTTTTCTTAATTACTCCAACCAATTATTTGATATATTACTTTTTCATCATCTGCAAACTCCAGGGACGAATAACTATCAAAATTTAACTTTATTGGATCGAATGTTTTACTCTTAGAGAAAATAATTATTTCATTTTCAGTATCTAGAGCCGCTATGCTCCGTCCATCTGGTGACCATACTAGAGATTCAAAATAGTAATTAGTAGGTGCTTCAACATTAAATACTTCTACTATTTCTGAATTCTTCTGAAAATAAACTCCAGCTGTCCTTGTATTTGCTTCTCTCATATCCCAGGAGTTAAGAAGCTTTTCTCCAAATGAATTAACCTTGTACGTATCTCTATTTGGAGAATTAACACTACCAACGCTTGGTTTGATGTCATTATTTTTAGTATCTATAGTTAATGCCATTTCAACATCGGAAGAATTATCCCAATAACGTATAATTAAATTTTGATTCGCATCTATGTCTGTGTCGTTTAAATAAATATTATATGAATATTCATATAGATCACTTGAACAGATTACTTTTTTTTCATTCATGTCTTTTACTGAGATATTAATTTTAAAAATACATTGATCCAAAATATCTGGTGCTGGTGGAATTAAGTTTGAACTCTCTATTTCAACCATGTAAAAGATTGAACCACTAATTTCAGAGCTGACTTCAGTGTTGTATTCCGGCAAAGGAACTACTCCAAATAAAGCAACTAATAATACAGAAAATAGCAGAATTACAAGGGACTTGATAAGCGTTGACTTCTTCTTCAAGATTCTTTCCTTATATTTTCTCTTATAGAGTTGAGATAAAGACCAACAGTAACCAATACGCCACCAACTATGAACAATATAAGAGGTGGCCAAATATTATTTGGAAGCAATTCAGTTATTAGTCTTGGTAAATTTATTATTAAACCTAGCCCCCCTATGTAGAAAATGACTTGCTCTGAGAGCTGTATGCTCGTCCAAATGTAGATTAAAGAGCCAACGATTAGAACAAGAATGTTAATAATTTTAAAATCTGAAAGTAAATCTTCAGTTATTGCAATAACTCCAATAGCTATATTCACTGAGGACAAGAAATAACCAAGCCAACTAGGTTGTAATAAATTGGAGTATGTATTTAATCCCCATATAAGTCCAACAGCTGTTATGAATAAACCAATTCCCCAGGGTTCAACATTTCTTAGAAATAGATTTCCAATACTTCCAAGAAAAAATACAAGTGAATAAAACAAAGTAATATGTTGAAAGATTTCGACTGTTATTTTATACAAAAATCCTGAGTAAATTAAAACAATTGTTGAAGTAATCAAAATTGCAACATCTTCGGGAATATTAATGGAGCTGATATTTTCCAATATATTCAGAGAAAATATTATTACTGCTGTAAATGAGACAGTCGAGACAAAATATAAAAATGAAGAGATTTTTTCACTGCTTTTGAAAATAAATAATTTATTTTTATCAATTTGTTGACTATAACCGGCTGCATAAAACAAAAAACATGTTGTCACGATCAAGAGGATAAGCTGAGCCCAATAAGAGAGATTAGTCCAAATTAGAGGCAGAGTTCCAAGCAAACCAGATAGTAGAAAGAAACCTCCAATTAAAGTTATAGCTCTTGCAACCTTAGATTTTTGTGAAAGGTTATTATTTTCGTCAAATTTTATTATTTTTTGGTAAATTTCAGTATCTAAAACTTCATTTTCAAGCAGGTTGTCCAAAAATTTAGTAATTTTGTTATCCATAAGATTATCATAATGATTTAAGATTTCATCTCACTAATTTTTCTATATAATCTAAACTTTAAAGAGACTTTATTGTTACGCCGAGATGCCCGAGCGGCCAAAGGGAGCAGACTGTAAATCTGCCGGTTATGCCTTCGTAGGTTCGAATCCTACTCTCGGCACTGGCCCTCTTAGCTCAGTTGGTAGAGCACTTCCATGGTAAGGAAGAGGTCTCCGGTTCAAATCCGGAAGAGGGCTCAGCAGATGACAGTAAGTCAGATGGCGGCGTAGCTCAGTTGGTAAGAGCGCACGACTCATAATCGTGAGGTCGGCAGTTCGAGTCTGCCCGCCGCTACTCAAAGAAAGGATAAGTAATGGCTTCTGATAAGAGACCACCACTAACTATGGTGTGCACAGAGTGTAAAGCTCAGAATTATGTTACAACAAAAAATAAGACTAATGTGCCTGACAGAATGGAATTTAAAAAATATTGTTCCAAATGTAGAAAGCATATTTTACATAGAGAAAAAAGGTAGAAATATCTCAATTTCTCTTTATTCTTAACATAGATGAATAACGTAACAAAAATTAATAACTTTAATGAAGACACGTCTAATTCAGAGCTGGTCCAAAAATCCCAAGCAGGGGACAAAGCTGCTTTTGAAATGTTGGTACATCGACACCAAGATTTAGTATTTTCTTTGGCATTCAAACTTACTGGAAACAAAGAGCTTGCTAATGATGTAGGGCAAGAAGCTTTCATAAGGGCATGGAAAGCAATTGATAAATTTAGAGGTGATTCAACATTCAGCACATGGATATACAGGATCACTGTAAATACAGCTTGGACGTTAAGAAAAAAAGCTAAAAAGCATTATTCACTAAATATCGAAGATACTCAAGAACCCATAGTCATTGATGAAAAAAATGATCCGGAGTTAATCGCAATAAATTCAGATTTATCTTCAGTACTAAGAAAAGCGTTAGACCAAATTCCACTAGAACAAAGAATTATTGTTGAGTTGAAAAATATAGAAGGTAGATCACATAAAGAAATAGCAGAGTATTTAGACATAAGTGTGACTGCAGCGAAAGTAAGACTGCATAGAGCACATCAAAAACTAAGAACTATTTTGGAGGATGTAGAGGCATGAAAGAAATTTTAAAAAACCTAAAGTACCAAGCTGTGTGCAGAAGGAAAAGAAATCAAATGATAAAAACCTATCTCAATGGAGTTTATTTTCAGTTTGATTCTGATAACCATGTCCAATACTGCTTAAAATGTCAGACAGCGGGCAAGAGATATAGAGCTTTTAGAGAGGAACTTGAAAATGAAGTACAAGTTGATATTGAAGCCCCAGAGGACTTCACATCACGGGTCATGTCTTCTTTAGATAAAAAAGTAAAAACTACTACTAATAAAGGTACAAAAATAATATTATTGACACTACTTGGATTAATGTCTTTAGTAATATTGGTCTTTGGGTTAAAGCGCTCATCTAATGAGTTAGACAAAGAGTAAACTTAGGGGTGTAGCTCTAATTGGCAGAGCGCGGGTCTCCAAAACCTGAGGTTGTGAGTTCGAGTCTCACCGCCCCTGCAAGAGGTAAATTATGAATGAAATGAATAGAGAAATGAGAAGAATGTCAGAGCGTGAAGAACGCCTGGCAAAAAAAGCAGACAGAAATGTCGGCAAGTTTAGCAATGAGGAAAAGGTTTCTAGATTCAAAAGAATCTCTATTTACCTTGGTGAAGTCAGAACTGAATTAAAAAGAGTAAATTGGCCAACTGTTGATACATTGACTACATTTACCGTCGTAACAATAGTAACTATTATTTCGATGACGTTATTAATTTTTGGAATGGACTTTGGTTTTAAAAATACTTTGATTAGCCTGTTATCTTCTGGAGGATAGAAATAATGAATGATGAAATTTTAGTTGAAGAGACTGAAGAAGTCTTAGAAGATTTTAGTGCAAATCTGCACCCATATGACCTTCCAGGGGAATGGTTTGTTTTAAATGCTCAATCCGGACATGAAAAGAAGGTTCGAACAAACATACTTACTCGTATTAAAAACTTACATTTAGACGATAAAGTTTACGATGTGGTTATTCCCACTGATGAAGTAGTAGAAATAAGAAATGGTAAAAAAGTTAATGTAGAAAAGAAAACATTTCCAGGATATGTATTAGTAAGAATGGACTTAGATGACACTACATGGTACGAAATTCGTAATACACCATCGATTATAGGTTTTGTTGGATCCGGCAAGTTGCCAGTTTCATTATCTAGACGAGAAATTGAAAGAATTCTAGGTTCTAACGAAGAAGTTGAAGTTAAAAAAGAGTCACCAAAATTCAAACCAGATTTTGAAGTTGCAGAAACTGTGAGAGTTACAACAGGACCTTTTGCTGACTTTAATGGAATAATTGAAGAAATAAACTTAGACCAATCAAAAGTTACAGTATTAGTTAACATATTTGGACGTGAAACTCCAGTTGAACTGGGTTTCACAGACATTGTTAAGAATTAAGGAATAAAAAATGGCTAAAGAAGTAAAAGCGAAATTAAAACTACAAATTCCTGGAGGGGGAGCGACACCAGCACCGCCTGTTGGTTCAGCATTGGGACAATATGGAGTAAACATTATGGACTTTGTCCAAGCTTTTAATAATGATACTTCAAGTAGACAAGGTGAAACAGTCCCTGTTGAAATTACAATATTTGAAGATAATTCATTTACATTTGAAACAAAAACAGCTCCAGCATCATATTTAATCAAAAAAGCAATTGGACTTGAGTCTGGTTCAGCTGAACCACACAAAGTGAAAGTTGCATCTATAACTAGAGACCAACTTAAAAATATTGCTGAAGCAAAAATGGTAGATTTAAATGCTAATGATATAGACATGGCGATAAATATTATTGCTGGTACTGCTAGATCAATGGGCGTTACAGTAGAAAGTTAAAAAAAATATATTTGGGAGACTTAGGTCGTTTGAACCAAAGGGAGAAATATGAAAAAATACAGTAAAAAATACAACGAAGCGAAAAAAAATATGCCTGAATCGAAACAGAGCCTATTAGAGGCCCTTACGATTTGTAAAGAAAACTCAACTGCAAATTTTGATGAATCTATAGATGTAGTCTTTTCTTTAGGAATTGATACAAAAGCTGTAGAAGAAAATATAAGAACTACCGTTTCATTACCTCATGGAAATGGTAAAAGTATTAAAATTGCCGTATTTGCAGGTGGAGAAGCTTTAACCGAAGCTGAGAATGCTGGTGCAGATATTGTGGGGGGTAAAGAGTTAGCTACAAAGGTTGCCTCAGAAGAAAAACTTGATGTAGATCTAGTTATTTCAACACCAGAAATGATGGCCGATGTTGGACAACTTGGAAAAATCTTAGGTCCTAAGGGCCTAATGCCGAATCCTAAAACAGGAACCGTAACTCCAAATGTTGCAAAAGCTGTTGAAGATTTTAAAAAAGGAAAAGTCGAAATTAAAAATGACAAACTGGGGAATGTTCACCTATCTATTGGAAAAGTATCTTTTACTGCTGAAGACTTAAAAACAAATCTTGAAGAAGTTATTGCTGTAATTACCAGAGCTAAACCTGCCTCCTCAAAGGGAGAGTACATTAAGTCAATGTATCTATCCTCTACAATGGGGCCGTCAGTTAGCGTAGATATTAATCTATAAATTTATTTGCTGATAAATTCAATTGAGCTATATTGTTTAGATACAACTTAAACCAAAGACCGATAGTAGGAAACTTTAAACATCTATCGCAGGTAAATTGCCTAGTCCTTGGTTTGCAAGGATTTTTTTATGGTTAGACAAGATAAAGCAGATAAAGTAAAAGAGCTTGAAGAGCTATTCAGTTCAGCAAACGCATTAGTTTTAGCTGAATACCGTGGATTGACTGTAACTGAACAAACAAAACTTAGAAGAGAACTAAAAAATGCAGGTGCAACTTTTAATGTAGTAAAAATGTCTCTCGCTAAAAGAGCTGCTGAGAATATCGGTTATGAATCTATACTAGAACATTTTGCAGGGCCGACTGGAGTTGCCGTTATAGAGTCCGACCCGGTTGAGGCTGCTAAAGTACTGAAACAATTTTCCAAAGACTACGATTCATTTGTTGTTAAGGGCGGATTAATGGAGTCTGAGCCATTAACAATTGATCAAATTAACATTCTTGCATCTATCGAAACTAGAGACGTTCTCTTAGCCAAGATTGCAGGGGGATTCAATTCACCTTTGACGAAAATGGCATTAGGTCTAAAAGGAGTATTAAGCAAATCTGGGTATGCTTTTAAAGCATTGCTTGATATGAAAGAAGCAAATCCAGAAACAAGTTCAGAAGCGAAAGAATCTGATTCTTCTAGCGAAGATTCAGAGGATGTAATTAAAGAGGAGGAATAACAATGGCAAAAATGACAACAGAAGAGTTGTTATCTGTCTTTGAAGAAATGTCAGTTTTAGAATTGAAAGAATTCTTAGACTCATTTGAAGAGAAGTTTGATGTTACTGCAGCAGCTCCGGTAGCTGTGGCAGCAGCTCCAGCAGGTGGAGATGGCGGATCAGAAGAAGTTAAAGATTCTTTTGATGTTGTTCTAACAGAAGCTGGCGGACAGAAAATACAAGTTATTAAAGAAGTAAGAGGACTAACTAGTCTTGGTTTGAAAGAAGCCAAAGAACTCGTTGATGGTGCTCCATCTGACATACTTAAAGGTGCTTCAAAAGAAGATGCTGATAAAGCAAAAGAAGCTCTTGAAGCTGCTGGTGCTACCGTAGAACTCAAATAATTAACATTATTTGTTTGCTTAAATAAGAAGTACTTATATACTTTACCCTTCGGGTTATCGTATTTTATTTTTGAGGAGGCTTGTTGTCCGCTGTTCAGAATTCTAGACTTTCGTTTGCAAGAACTAAAGGTTTGGAGATTCCAGATTTATTAAATATACAAAAAGATTCATTTAAAAAGTTTCTAGACGAAGGTCTGTCCGAGATTCTTAATGAAATCTCACCTATTAAAGACTTTTCAGGACGTTTCAAATTAGAGTTCCTAGAACACTTTTTTGAACCACCAATGAAAAGTTTAGAAGAATGTAAAATAACTGACTCTACATATTCTCAACCTTTATATGTAATCGCTGAATTTACAGATGCTGAAACTTATCAGCAAAAAAGAGAAACAGTATTTCTTGGTGACTTCCCAATAATGACCGATACAGGTTCTTTCGTCATCAACGGGACAGAGAGAGTAATTGTTAGCCAACTTGTTCGTTCTCCTGGTGTATATTTTTCAAAAGAAATTGATAAGACTTCAGATAAAGATATTTATATTGGAAAAATGATTCCGGGTAGAGGTGCATGGTTAGAATTTGATACAGACAAGAGAGATACAATTGGTGTACGAGTTGATAGAAAAAGAAGACAGCACATTACAGCATTTTTAAGAGCACTTTACGCTGTGGATCCAACTCAATGGGAGAAATATAAAATTGAGACAAAAGAAGATGCAATTAACATTTTTGGAGACTTTCCTTCAATCCAAAATACAATTGAAAGAGACCCAGATCCTTCACCAGAGGCTGCCTTAATTGACTTATATAGGAAACTACGTCCCGGTGAACCCGCAACAGTTGAATCAGCAAGAAACTTGATTAAGCAAATGTTCTATACCGAAAAAAGATATGATTTGTCAAAAGTCGGTAGATATAAAGTAGAGCAAAAATTAGGCAGAGATTATAGCGAAAAGGATCAAAAACAATACACAACAGAGGTTGATGGAATGTTGAGGATCGATGACATGATTGATTCGATCAAATATGTTATAGCCCTTCATGCAAAAGAAGAAACTATGACCAATAATCTTGGCAAAGATATAAAAGTAAGACTTGATGATATT
>JAAZZH010000016.1 GCA_014239265.1 Actinomycetota bacterium | reverse complement strand
AATCAGGATCTTTCTTCCAGTCGTAGAATAAATACTCTCCATAGCCAGAACGCTCAACACGCTTAAGGAACTGTTTTGGCATTATTTGATCTGTATCAACATTAGACATATTTAGGGGGAGCATGGTTGATTTTATTATTTTGAGTTTTTTCATTTTATATTTCTCTTATATCTACAAATTTTCCATGCAATGCTGCGGCTGCAGCCATTTTTGGACTTACTAAATGGGTACGACCTCCTACACCCTGCCTACCTTCATAGTTTCTATTTGACGTAGAAGCACACCTTTCTCCTGGACTTAAAATGTCAGGATTCATTCCAAGACACATAGAGCAACCAGCTTCTCTCCAATCAAACCCAGATTCAGTAAATATCTTATCTAACCCTTCTTCCTCAGCTTGTTTTTTAACAAGCGTAGAACCGGGAACAATCATTGCACTGATTGTTTCAGCAACTTTTTTCCCTTTGACAACTTCTGCCACCTCTCTCAAGTCTTCAATACGTCCATTTGTACAACTACCTATAAAAACTCTATCCAATTGAATTTCACTAATTTTCTCTCCAGGTTCTAAATCCATATATTCCAAGGCCCTTGTTGCGGCTTCTTTTTCAGATTCATTTTCAAAATCATCTGGATGGGGAATGGTGTCATTTACAAAAATTACTTGTGAGGGATTTGTTCCCCAAGATATTGATGGTTCTAGTTCATCAGCATCTATAGTTATTACTTTATCAAAAGTCGCACTTTCATCTGAATATAATTCTTTCCACTCTGCAATTGCGTCATCCCAGTCAGTTTCTTTGGGCGCATAATTTTTATTTTTTAAGTAATTAAAAGTTACATTGTCAGGAGCAATCATTCCAGCTCTTGCACCACCTTCAATAGACATGTTGCAAATTGTCATCCTATTTTCCATACTCATACTTTTAATGACATCACCTGTATATTCAATAACATGACCAGCACCACCACCTGTACCAATTTTCCTAATTATTCCCAAGATGATATCTTTCGGACCCACCCCTTCGGAAACATTTCCAACTACTTCTACTTTCATAGTTTTTGGTTTTTCCATTGCTAAAGTCTGAGTAGCAAGAACATGTTCTACTTCTGAAGTACCTATACCAAAAGCTAACGCCCCAAAAGCTCCATGAGTTGCTGTATGGCTATCTCCACATACAATTGTCATTCCAGGTTGAGTTATCCCTTGCTCAGGTCCTATAACATGGACAATCCCTTGACGGGGATCATTTATCCCAAATAATGTGACTCCAAATTCTTTACAATTGTTTTCTAAAGCTTCAATTTGGATTTTGGAAAGAGGGTCTTTTATACCCAGCATTCTATTCGAAGTAGGCACTCCATGATCAACAGTCGCAAGAGTTAATTCGGGATGTTTGACAGTTCTATTAGCTAACCTTAAACTATCAAACGCTTGTGGTGAAGTAACTTCATGTACAAGGTGTAAATCAATAAATACTAAATTTGTACTTTCATCTATAGAAGCAATTAAGTGTTTATTCCATATTTTCTCAAAAAGTGTTTTTCCCATACTAGATACAAATTATATAATTTATTTTCAATTTAATCTAGAGAGTTATTTGTTTGTTTCATTGGTTTATTACGATTCTTTTTTCATATTTTATTTTCTTATCATTTAACCTGAGTGCATTTAGAATAAAGCAACATGGAAATAATAGTTGAAAAATTTTTAGAAATAGCAGTTATCTTAATTGCCGCTAAGTTTGGCGCTGAAATTATGCGAAGGGTAAACCAACCTGCAGTAATAGGTGAACTGGTTATTGGAATCATTATTGGCTACTACGGACTTGGTCTTTTACCTCATTTTGAATCAGGAGATGTTGTTTCAACTTTAGCTGAAATTGGAGTTGTACTTTTATTATTTGAAGTTGGTCTTGAAACTAATCTAGACGAATTTATTGAACTTGGATCTACCTCTCTAGTTGTTGCTTTAATTGGTGTAGTTGTACCATTCGCACTAGGCTTTGGTTCTATTTACTCACTTGGATTAGGTGGAGAAAATCAGTTTGAAATTGCTTTATTTGTAGGCGCTGCAATGACTGCAACTTCTGTGGGAATAACTGCAAGAGTATTTGGTGACTTAGGAGCTCTAAAATCTAAAGAGGCAAAGACAATTATAGGCGCTGCCGTAGTTGATGATATTTTAGGACTGTTAATACTAACTGTTGTGGCAGGTGTTTTAGGAAGTTCAGGAGAGTTCTCATTGGTAGATCTTGGTGTCATTAGTGCCAAAGCTATAGGTTTTTTAATCGCTGTAGTTCTCATTGGAAGAAAACTTTCTAAACCTATTTTTAACTTTTTTGTAAAAATACCATCACCTGGAACATTTGTAACTGGAAGCTTTATATTTGCGATGCTACTCGGTGCTGCCGCACACTTTGTTGGATTACACCCAATAGTTGGTGCATTTGCTGGCGGTGTAGTTGCTGGAGAATCAGGAATGACGCATAGAATTAGAGAAGAAATGAAGCCATTAAGTTTCTTACTCGTACCAATATTTTTTGTATATATTGGCTCTGAAGTCAACATTCAAACATTGGCATCTTTAGATGTCTTCTTATATGGTATGTTGGTTAGTGTATTGGCATTTGTTGGAAAATACGTTTCAGCATTAGGTGCTGTAGGCAAAGGCATGAACACCTCTCTTATTGGGATTGGAATGTCACCAAGAGGGGAAGTCGGATTAATTTTCGTTGCTGTCGCTACAACAACACTTTCAGATGTCATAACATCAGACATTATCTCGATAATTATTTGGATGGTTATAACAACAACCGTTATTGCTCCTATTTTATTAAATAGAATTTTACAAAAAGTACCTTTGTCCGAAAGAGATGATGACGAAAGATTCGAATCACCTGTAGTTGAATAGTAAAAACCCTACAATAATCTACATTTTTAGTATCATATTATGAGTTAATACTAAGGGGAAAATTAAATGCTTATAAATTCTATGATTGCTGCAGTAGCTGGACTTGCTCTTGCAGGATATTTTGCAAATAAAGTTTTATCAATTAAGGTCACTGACTCTAAGGTAGAAGAACTTTCTACAGCTATCAGAGAGGGTTCTATGGCATTTTTGAAAAGAATGTATTCATGGATAAGTGTTTTTGTCGTAATCTTAGCTGTTCTAATTTCTGTACTTACAGATTGGGGATACCCATGGGGGTCTATTGCTTTTGTTGCAGGCGCTGTCCTATCTTCTTTAGCTGGTTTTATTGGCATGAGAATAGCTACAGCGGCAAATGGGAGAACAACAGAAGCGGCAAGAGATGGTGGAACAATCAAAGCCTTACCAGTTGCATTTAGAGGCGGAGCCGTAATGGGCTTTACTGTTGCAGGTTTAGGTTTATTAGGGGTATCTGTTGGATATTGGTTATTTATTGAAGTTTTAGAACTCCCTAATGGCTACGATGTATTGGCTGCAATAGGACTTGGTGGCTCATCAATCGCTCTTTTTGCTAGAGTTGGTGGAGGTATTTATACCAAAGCTGCCGATGTCGGTGCTGACTTAGTAGGTAAAGTTGAAGCAGGAATACCTGAAGACGACCCAAGAAACCCTGCAACTATTGCTGATAATGTTGGAGACAACGTTGGAGATGTTGCTGGTATGGGAGCAGACCTTTTTGAGAGCTATGTAGGATCACTAGTTGCTCCATTAGCTTATGCAGCCATAGTTTTTGCAGGCCAAAGTGTTCTACCTTCTTTATTACTTTTTCCACTAGCTGTAGGAACCATAGGAATGGGATCATCAATTCTTTCATCATTCTTAGTTGTTCCCAAAGAGGGGAAACTGGCACAGGCGCTTCATAGAGGAACATATAGTGCAGCAGCTTTAACTGTTGTGGGTGTATATTTCTTGAGCGATTATATGTTTGCTGATTATACAGAAAATCCAATTGGACTATTTATCTCAGTAATTATTGGACTTGCTGTAGGACTATTGGTCGGTCAAATATCAGAATGGTTTACATCAGACCACTATTCAATTGTAAAAAATATTGCCGATCAGGCAAAAACTGGTCCAGCAACTTTGGTTCTATCGGGAATCTCTGAGGGAATGAGATCAGCCGCATACTCCGTCATAGTTGTTGTTTTTGGAATTTATGGAGCATATACAGCTGGCGACTGGGCACTAGGTGCTGACGGTGGTATTTACGGAATCGCTATTGCAGCTATCGGAGTTCTTTCAACACTCGGTATTACTGTAGCTGTAGACGCATATGGCCCAATTGCTGATAATGCTGGAGGTATCGCTGAAATGGCTCACTTGCCACCTGAGGTTAGAGAAGCTACTGATGAATTAGACTCACTTGGTAACACAACAGCTGCAATTGCAAAAGGCTTTGCTATCGCCTCAGCTGCGGTAACCGCACTAGCTTTATTTTCAGCTTTTGTGCAAAGTGCAGGAATTGAAAAACTAGATATAACAGAAGTAGAGGTGACACTAGGTTTATTTCTTGGAGGGATGTTCCCATTCTTATTCGCAGCTATGACGATTAATGCAGTAGGACGAGCAGCATTCAAAATGATTGAAGAAGTCAGACGACAATTTAATGAAATTCCTGGTTTGAGAGAGGGGAAAGAAGGAGTTGTACCCGACTACACCAAATGTGTAGACATAGCAACAACTGCTGCCCTAAAAGAGATGCTACTACCTGGAGGACTTGCAATAGCACTACCCTTAATAATAGGATTTTGGGATAAAGAAGCTCTTGGAGGTTTCTTAGCTGGTTCACTCGTAACAGGTTTTTTACTTGCTATATTTATGGCGAACTCAGGTGGAGCTTGGGATAATGCAAAAAAATATATCGAAGCTGGTGGGGGTGCCGGTAAGGGTTCCGATGAACATAAGGCTGCTGTTATTGGGGATACCATTGGTGATCCATTTAAAGATACATCAGGCCCAGCAATGAATATCGTCATTAAAGTTATGACAATTGTTAGTTTGATATTTGCGTCTGCTTTTTAAAAGTATAAAAGTTAATTACAGACGTATAATATTACTCAGTATCTTATGAGAATATTACTTATAACTAATGATTGGCTTCCTAAAAAGGGTGGAATCAGCACATATCTAACTAACCTAGTTAGTTCCGTAGATCATGAGTTTATTATTTATGCACCCAGCTGGGCTGAAGGCGACAATGTAATAAACTCTTCATCTACCTTTTTTTTGAATAGTAAAGATACTATTAATGAAATAAGTGAAATTATTAAAAGTAAGAATATTGACATTATTCTACATGGGTCAAGTAATCCTCAATTCTTACTGATTGGCAAACTAGATCAGATTTCTAATATAAATAGTCCAAAGAATATCAAGATTCCTCAATTCATGATTTGTCATGGAGCAGAATTCAATGTGTTGAACTTTATACCATTATTGAGAACTATCTTAAAAAGAAATCTCAATAAATTAAATAAAATATTTACAGTTAGTGAATTTTCGAAAAAAAAACTACAAGATATCACTGAAACAGAAATTATTAATATTGGCGCAGGTATAACAATCCCATCATCTCAAAAAGAATTTAATATAGAGAAAACAATAAAAGTTGGAGTCATGAGCCGTTTTGTTTCTAGAAAAAAAATAGACTGGGTTATTGATGCAATGCATGACCTTAAAGAAAATGGTCACAATGTTGAGTTAGACATCTTAGGTTTTGGTAAACAGAAAAATTATCTTCAACGCTTGTCAGCAGTATCTTCTGCCAAAGTTAACTTTATAGAGGAACAACAGGATAAAGAATATGACTTTTATGAAAATATTGATATTTTTGTTATGCCCTCAAAATCAAAGTACTTTGGTGTAGAGTTTGAGGGTCTTGGGTTGGTTTATTTAGAGGCTGCAAGTCATGGCCTACCAACTTTAGTTGGAACTTCAGGAGGTGCTCCAGAGACTATTATCCCAGGTGTATCAGGATTTGTTGTCGGAGATAAAAAGACAATTATTGAGGGAGTTCTTTATTTTATTGATAATCCAAGTGAGCTTGACTCATTTGGAAATAAAAACAGAGAAAATATACTTGAAAATTTTAGTCTTGATACTTTCGCAAAGAAGTTTGAAAGTGAAATTATTTAATCTTATTCGTCTTCGGAACTGTAGTCACCAAATAGGCCCAAGATTTCACTTTCTGTAACTGATATCGCCATCCTCTGATTTTCTAATGCTTTATTTTTCTTTTCTATCAATATTTTATTTATCAAGTTATCTTTTGTTGCATCTTCAGCTTTCATTCGAAACCTACCCCTATAGAAGACAATATCCAGTAGTTTTGCTAATTGTACAAGATGATCTTTTGACAGTTTTTTAATCTGCTTTTCGTCAAGATAGAAATGTTCCGCAATCATATCTAACATGGAATCTTTAGATGCAGACTTTGGCATTTTTAATATTTCTCCACCTAAGAAGTTGGATATATTTCTATATTTATCCTCTTCAACAAGTTCTCGGATCTCATCCTTGGATAAATCTCTCAATTCTTCTAAATCAAACACAGTTCTAGATCTTTGTTTCATTGCATATCCACCGTATGGTCCGACAGCAGAGGAATATGTCCACTCACCCTGTGTCGCAACCTTTCTTGGATTTTTGGCAGAAAGAGAAAATCTTTCAATACAATCCTCAGGAGAGAGCGTACTAGGATCTTCATCTTCAAAAATTGGTCCAATCAAATTTTTATAAATACATTTTTTTTGTCTTACGCCCTTTTCTTTCAAGCCATGTTGTATATAAAACCCACCATTTGGGCCTAGTTTTATGAATATTGAGGCATCACACTCTGGACATTTACAAACGACTCGCTCTTTCTTAAGGCTTTCCTCCTGTTGCCCCTCTAGTTCTTGAATGTAATCAGTATTTACTTCCTCCAAAGCTATATCTGGGTTTAGGCCTACCTTGAAATCGTCATCTCTTAGTAAATATGGATAAGGAACCTTCCCAACAATTCTTCCGGTTTTTACTACATATCTTGATTCAAAAGGCAGTTGTATAGATGTTAACGCTAGGGGATCCTGAACCCCGTATCGTTCAATGTGATCAGATATTGTCTGATGGGACTTTTCAAGAAATTCAACTTTAGATTCTTGAGGATTTTTACTTTCAAGGATTTCATCTAGACTGTCCTCCATTGATTTGGAGAATTCATAGTCTATGTACTGATTAAAGTAAGGCTTCATAAAGTTATTTATTAAGGCCATAGCCAGGATTCGAGGTTTAAGACTTGATTCTGAGTTGATAAAGACTGAGGTGATACTTTCAATTATTGAGACATATGTCGATGGCCTGCCGATACCCAGTTCTTCAAGTTTGTTAATTAATGATGTTGACGAATATCTATTTGGTGGATTCGTAAATTTTTCTTCATTTTTACAACTGACTATGTCAACTAGGTCTCCTTTAGATAAATCAGGTAATTCTTGTGACTTTTCTGTTGCATTTTTAATTAAATCCCTATACCCACCAAAAGTCCATGTAGTTCCTGAAATCCCGAGTATCAATGGACCAAACTTGTCATCTTCGACCTGTATCTCTATCGACTTTGTAATTCCTTTTGCGTCAGTCATTTGAGAAGCAACAGTAGTATTAAATATCAAACTATAAAGTTTGAATTCATCACTGTCTTCTTTGTGCGTTCCGAGTAATTCAGATGGGGCAGTAAAGGTTTCACCAGAGGGTCTAATTGCCTCATGTGCTGCTTGAGCATTTTTACTATCACCAAAATAATTTGGTTTTTCTGGAAGGTGCTCATCTGAAAAATTTTGAGATATATAATTTCTAGAGGCTTTAATTGCTACATCTGACAATCTAATCGAATCTGTTCTCATATAGGTTATTAAACCCTCTTGATATAGTCTTTGGGCAATACCCATCGTTTTACGGGGCTGGAATCCTAAATTGCTGCGTGCAGATGTTTGTAAGCTAGTAGTTTTGAGGGGCTTAGGAGGCTTCCCGCTACGTGCTGATTCCTTGATAGATGAAATTTCTGCTTTAGCATTTGTAAGTTTCTTGCTTACTTCATCAGCTTCATCTTGTGAGAGATATTTTTTTTCTGAGCTAATTTTATTACCGTCCTTATCAAAATCAGATGATGACGCAAGTCTTTTATCTTGTACTTTTTTTAAACTTGCTTCGAATTGTACATTTTTACCAATACAGACAGTTGTTATATCAAAATATTGAGAAGTCACAAACTTAATTCTCTCTTCTTCTCTTTCAACGATAAGTCGTATTGCGGGGCCTTGTACTCTACCCGTAGAGATGAATGCACCACCCAAGTCACGAACTTTTGGTGATATTTCATAACCAATCATACGGTCAAGAGTTCTTCTAGCTTCATAAGATTTAAATTTACCGATATCAATTTTTTCAGGATTATTAACTGCATTAAGCACTGCTGCTGGTGTAATCTCATTAAATTTAATTCTCTTTGGCTCATCTTCTAGCTCAAGTGCCTCTTTTAAGTGATATGCAATTGCTTCACCCTCTCTATCATCATCAGTCGCAAGATAAATCTCTGTTGCATCATCTGCTAGTTTCTTAAGTTCGCTTACTATTTTTTTTCTGTCTTCAGGTATAACATAGATGTTCTCGAAATCACTTGGTTTTACGGCTCCCCATAAAATATCTTTATTTGTGTAATTTGAAGGAATTGATTTAGCATTCCTTGGAAGATCTCTAATATGCCCAACACTAGATTTCACAATGTAATCAGAACCAAGTATTTTGGATATAGTTTTAACTTTCGTCGGTGACTCAACAATTACTAAAGGTTTTGACATGTCCTCATTTTTAACATCATTTTTTTAATATGTATAGGATTTTTAAAAAAAAGTATTTTTATTTTCTTTTAGTATATAAATAAGTGAATAAAATTAAAATATTTTCAAAAACACAATTCTCAATATTGTGGTGGTCAGGATCGCTTTCTAGCTTTGGAGATTGGGCTACATTATTTGCGTCAGTAGCACTTGCCAGTCAACTTGGTTCTGAAAATGGTAACTCAGGTATAACAGCTGTTGTCCCAGTGATTGCAAGAATTATTCCAGCATTCCTGTCTTCATTTGCTGGTCTTATGGCTGACAGAATGAATAAGAAAAATATAATGATTTTTACAGATTTATCACGAATGGTAATTGTTTTATTTCTTTTCTTTGCAAACAGTTTGCTACATTTGTTTATCATCAATTTTTTAACTGAAATATTCTCTTTGATGAGACAACCATCACGAGAGTCTGTTGTCCCAGAATTAGTGGATAAAGAAAACCTTGTAAAGGCAAACTCATTATTCGCAATCGGAACATACGCAACACTGCCAATAGCTTCTATATTTTTTGCATTAATAGCTGACATTAGAGTTCCCACTTTCATAACCAGTTTTGGTAATGGTTGGTCGGGATCAATTATTTTTCTTTTTGACTCGATTACATTCATGCTGTCGGCCTATCTTTTATTATTTTTGAAAACAACAAGCGTCAAGACAACTATTGAAAATGACGGGTTTGTCTTAAAAGAGTTTAAAGAAGGGCTAAATTATTTTTTTGGTAATAAAGAAATTAGAAACATAACAGTTTCAATATCACTCAGCCTTTTTGGAGCAGGAGCTCTTTTTATACTAGGACACTCCTTCTTAACAGTGGACTTAGGTTTTACAGAAAGCTCTTTTGGCTTCATGATTGCTTCATTTGGAACAGGGATCATCTTTAGTATGGTTACATTTAGTTATTTTGTAAGTACATTCTCACGAGTAAGTTTTGTTATTGGTTTATGTATGCTCTCTACGGGCATATCGTTGTTTACTGCATTTATTTCAACTGATTTTACAAACATACTCTTATCCATTTTTATTTCTGGAGTTGGTACTGGCGGAGTTTATCTCCTCACCATAAGCTTTCTGCAGGCCACCACACACCAAAAGATGAGAGGTAGGGTTTTTGGAAACTTTTATACTATAGGTAGAATCGCACTACTCCTATCATTCCTAACTTCTGGCATTGCTGCAAACTACTTAGATTCTTATTTTGCAAGTAGTGGTGTTGAGACGGTGTTAAAAATCAGTTCTTTATTGATTTTTATTTCTGGATTGATTACTTTTATCATAAGTTACAGAAAGATATTTAAAGAGTTTGGTATTGAGAATTCCAATTTTAATAATATTAAATTAAATTTTAAATCGATAGAGGATGAACCAGAATGAATTGTAATTATTTAGCATTTGAAGGAATTGATGGATCTGGTAAAACTACTTTGATTAATGAATTATCAGCTGAACTTTCTAAAGCAAGTATAGATTTTAAAATTGTCCGAGAACCCGGAGGTACAAAACTGAGCGAGGGAATTAGAGATCTGTTATTAAGTCACGACTTCGAGGTTAATCCAACAGCCGAAGCACTTCTTTTTAGTGCAAGCCGTGCCCAATTAGTTCAAGAGGTAGTAAAGCCATCTATCGAAAATGGGCAGGTAGTTATTACTGATAGATCTGCCTATTCATCAGTTGCCTATCAAGGAGTTGGAAGAGGGTTAGGTTACAAAAATGTATACGAACTTAATGATTTTGCAATAAGTAGCTATTGGCCAGAAAAAGTAGTTCTTCTTGATATTGATCCAGAAATATCTTTATCAAGACAAAAAATTGCTGACAGGATTGGAAGTGATAAAGTTAGCTTCTTTAATAAAGTTAGAGATGGATATTTACAATTAGCAGAGGACTTCAGTGATAAATTTCTAGTTATAAATGCTGAAGATTCAAAAGAGGAAAATTTCACTAAAGTATCCGAGTGGTTGGATCTTGCAAAATCTTAATTTCAGTCTTGAAAAAGAGAGTAAGTCACCTTTCCATGCATATTTACTATTGTCGGACTCATCTAAGTATGTGTTAGAACAAGCAATTCAATTTGCATCAAAAATTAATCTGTCAGAGAATTATGAGGATAATCACCCAGATTTAAGACTCATTACGTCAGAAAACATAAACACTATTGGTATCGAAGACGTAAGAGATGTTCTCAACAAAGATAATTTATCCCCTATATCTGGAAAATATAAGGTAATTATCTTCCCACCCTACAAGTCATTAACAGAGGAAGCCTCAAATGCATTACTCAAGACACTGGAAGAACCATCTGAGTCTAGTATTTTCATCCTGACTTCTACTGGTAGTTTTTGGTCACACGCTAAAGATGATGCAAATAGGGGAATTATTAATACTATTAAAAGTCGTTGTAGAACAATTTTTGTAGAGTCTGAAACTGTAACAACTTATGACTTCACCTTTGATGACTTCTCAAACTTTATTGATATTAGAGATTTCAAATCTATTGTTAGTAAAGATAAAGTTACAAATCTGTTAAAAAACTTAGAACAGCTAACCAGTACAAATTCTACTTCAAGTAAGAATATGTTTAAATTCCAGAGCTTATTAAAAGATGTAAAAAATATTCAATTAGAATTTGAGGAATCGACAGCTACTTTTGGTAATAAATTGACTACTCGTTCTCTTGAATACTTAGTCAGAGCACTTCTGACTTCTGAGGATATTGATAAATTAAATTATAGATATTGTGAACTAATTCAAAACGCTATAGAGGAAATTCAACAAGGGATGAGAGATAGTATTGTCTTGAATAATTTATCAGTAGAGCTAGCAGAATTATGAGCACCCTAACTCTTTTAGGAACAGGTTGTCCCAGTCCAAGTAGTTTAAGATTTGGTCCCAGTACTTTATTTACCCATAAAGAGAGCAATTATTTATTTGACTGTGGTTCCGGAGTAACTCAAAGATTAAATGCTGCTGGAGTCAAATCATCTGATATAGAAATCCTTTTTGTGACACATTTGCATTCCGACCATGTCATGGATATTTATCAGTTGTATATATCTGGATGGCATCAAGGAAGAGATAAAAAATTTAGAATAGTTGGACCCAGAGGCACAAAGGAATTTTTTCAGAATATGCTTAAAGCTTTTAAAAATGAACTTCAAGGAAGAGTTGAGTGGGAGCAAAGACCTAATAAAGATGGACTTGAGTACGCGATTACAGAAATTAATTCAGACTATGCATATAAGAATCTCGATTTAGAGATAATTCCCTTCGAGGTCGACCACTATCCTGTTGAGCCTGCATACGGATATCAGATCAAAATTTTGGATACAGTGAAGGAAAAAAAAGTAGTAATTTCTGGAGACACCAGAAAAAATGAGAATCTAATAAATCATGCTATGGATGCAGATGCGTTGGTGCACGAAGTTTTCATTAATCTAGAATTCGACGAGAAGAGGATGTCTAAAAAAACTATTTCTAATGTCAGAGATTATCACACTAGTCCAAAAGAAATTGGAGAAATTGCAAAAGCAGCTAATGTAAAAAAATTAATACTTACTCACTTTGTCCCACCAATTTTTGATGAGGCTTTTTTAACCAAGGAAATAGGAGAATCTTACAAGGGTAATGTGATCATTGGAGAGGACTTGTTAACTATTGAAATTTAGAGGTAAATTATAAACTTTTTAAGCTGGTAAATTTTTTAACACTGAATAGTAAATAGCCACCAATAAGTAGCCCAAAATAAATAAGATTGGTATAACCGAAATTCAAGTAAGTAAACCCGAGACTAATATGAGCAATAGAACTCCCAACAAATACTAAGCTATCACTCTTAATGTTTAAATTTATCCCCTTACTAATTGAATAATTAGAAATAGCAGAGCTTGTTGCTATGTAGGTAAAGTTCCACCCAAGGCCAAGAAGATATAGACCAATTTTTAAAAATAATATATTTGTATTAAAAAGTGAAACTACGCAACTAAGGATGAGTATAAGGCTCCCAACAACAGCAAAAAGTTTAGATCCATATTTATCGACTAGCTTTCCAAGAATAGGTGAAAGTAAAAACATACCAAGTGTGTGGTAGCTTATAATTGTCCCCACTAATTTTATTGTTTCTCCAATATCTTTTATATGCAAGGGCGTTGCAGACATAATTAACACCATCACAAAGTGATTAAGTACAAGGATTTTTGTTAACAATCTTGCAGTGCTATCAAGTTCAGATAATTTGAGTGATTTTTCAATAACTAGTTTTTTATTAAGAGCGCTATCTTTTTGAGAGAACAATAAGACAGACAAACCTGCAAGAAACATTCCAAATGTAGCGATGAAGTATCCAACTATCAGGTCAGACCCCAACCAGTTTTCAAAAACTGCTGAATACTCACCAACTAAGCGGGGACCAAATATCGAACCGAAAACAGAAAACCACACAGCTAAAGATAAAGCTGTAGCTTTGAAACTTTCAGATGCCACGAATGAAGCAACATACCTAGTTTGAAGAGCTGCTGATTGACCAATACCCAAAATAAATGCTCCTACTAATAGAAGAATAAATGAGTCAATTAACAAAGAAGAAATTTGAACTAGTCCCCCCAAACTACCAATAAGAAAAGTATTTGATAGAGCTTTATTTTTTGAATATTTTTGTGACATCTTGTCAAACATTTGAGTGCCAATTACCGCACCGGCAACACCGACAGCATTTGGAAACCCAATCAAATATGGATTCGATGAAACTTCTCTGGCAGCTAAGACTGTGATAGTTACAGCAGCTATAAATCCAGTAGAAGAAAAAGCAACTGAGAGTAATAAATGAAAAATTTTCTTTACTTCTGAAATCATAAATTAAGAGTAATAAATTTCTTGAACTAATTATTTTTTTAGAAGTAATTGTAAATATTTTTACTCACATTATCATAACAGTGCATGAAGAGAGGGAAACCTCAGCAACCTAGAAAGCAAACAAAGGTGCTTCAAATGCGGTTTTTTATAGACAAAAAAATATGCTATTTATCTTCATAAACATGAAAAGGAGAAAATAAAATGAATAACATGGTTACAGCTGAAACAGTTTCACCAGGACACCCAGATAAAATAGCTGATTTAATTTCTGATTACGTTCTTACACAAGCTTTAAAAAATAATAGAGCCTCCAAGGTTGCTGTAGAAACATTCCTTACAGGTACGAAAAATGGAGGATTAGTTCTTGTAGGAGGGGAAATAAGTGAAATTGCTAATATTTCTTCAGAAGATATTAAAGAAATAGTTAATTTAGCCCTAAGTAAAACTATTAAAACCAGTTTTGACGATTTTGATTTAGAAAAGCTTTCAATATATAACGAACTCACTCCACAGTCAGAGGAAATTAGGGCAGCTGTTGAAGATGACAAAAACCAAGGAGCAGGAGATCAGGGAATTATGGTTGGCTACGCCACGAATAAAACCAAATCATTAATGCCTGTTACTTTTGATAAATCACGAAATATACAAAAAAGCTTGTGGGATCTTCAAAATTCAGATCCTATGCTCGATTTAGATTCAAAAGTACAAGTTACAAGTGGTGGAGAAAAAACAAAAGTTGTTTTTTCAACCCAACACCAGCCAGATATTGATTTAGAAAAATTAAAAGAACAAGTAAATGAAATTGTATCTGAACATATTTCTGAAGATTTTGTTCTAGACCTCAATCCATCTGGTTCCTTCGTAAAAGGAGGGCCCGCGGGAGACACTGGTCTCACAGGTAGAAAAATAGTAGTCGATGCTTATGGACCTTCAGTTCCTGTTGGGGGAGGAGCATTCTCAGGAAAAGATCCTAGCAAAGTAGATAGGTCAGCCGCCTATGCCGCGAGACATTTAGCTAAAAATGTAGTAGCTCATGATCTAGCTGATAGATGTCAAGTTAGGGTTGCGTACGCAATAGGCAAAGCAGATCCTTATGAGTTAACAGTTGATACCTTTGGAACTGAAAAAAAAGAAAATAGTACACTGCAAGACTTTATTAATAAGTTTGATATGAGGCCTGCAGCAATTATCGAAAGGTTGAGCTTACTAACTGTGGATTATAGAACAGATACACTTTTCTCGCACTTTGGCCACGATGAGCGAAATTGGGAAAAAATCGAAAATATCTAGAAACAACTATTTAAGCTGATATAATCAAGATATACATATAGAGAAGGTTAAGACCTCAGCAACCTGGAAGACTATCCAAGGTGCTAGAAAATGTGGCAGAAATGCAACTAACTAGTCAAAACCCTCTCCAAATTAAAGGAGAAACTTATGAAATACGACTCAAAACTATTACATGCAGGATGGGATTCTGATGCGGATGCTGAAGGATCAATAACGGTTCCAATATATAAAACCACAGCATATCAATTTAACAATACTGAACATGCAGCTAGTTTATTTGGATTAAAAGAGTT
>JAAZZH010000015.1 GCA_014239265.1 Actinomycetota bacterium | reverse complement strand
TATCAACCATGAGAATTATTTCTATTATTACTGATGGGCTTTCAGTTACTCTATTTACGCTACTTGCTTATCCACCAGAATTTCTTGGTGCACCAGTTCTTTTCTTTATTAAGAAAATGATTCAAAAACAATCTATATAAGACTATTCCTTAAACCCCATATCTGCATTTCAAAATTAGAATTTTGGATATAGTTTTTAATAGTTTGATCATCGATTTTTAAAGCTTTATAATTTTCAGTTACCCATTCTTCTAATTTCTTAGCAGCTTCTTTATTAGAAAGTTCAGGTATATTGTCAACAAAGTTAACCCATTTATCAATACTTGTAATAGCATCATCAATTAACTTATAAGGGTTTTCATGAATACCAAAGTGAGCTATACCAATGTAATTAAGTTCAAGTCTGCTTATGTTTTCAAGTGTTTTAATTAGCACATTTCTATTGAAATCAGGTGGTGGGAGATTAGGTTGTACAAAATCACCATGCGGATAAATTAAACCAAGGGTATCTCCCATAAATATAGTTTTTGATAATGAATCATAAAAGCTAAAGTGGTGCTTTGCGTGACCAGGACTGTAAATAGATGATAGTTTTCTATTATTTCCTAAATTAAAGTTGAAACCATCCTCAAGTATTTTTATATTTTCAATAGGAGTCGGTTTAATTTTACCCCAGTTTTCTGATAACCATTCCTCTGTATAAATTGATGCTACCGCATTCCATAGTTTTTCTGGATTTGGAAGATGTTTTATTCCAAGTTCATGAATGTATACGAAATGATTTTTATATTTCTCTACCACATGACCAATACCTCCTACATGGTCAAGGTGAAGATGTGTGATTGCAGACCTATTGACATTTTCTATTCCTAAGCTATTTAATGCTGAAATTAGATAAGGAAAAGAATTTGACGGGCCTACTTCAATAAGTATCGGGTCAGATGAGTCTATGTAGTAACATGACATCCTCCCAGGTCTATTTTCCATAAGTACATCAATTTGATAGACGTTGTCATTAAATTTTATAATTTCAGGTTGCATATATATATTTTTGCATATCAAATCTATAAACTACAATTATTTGTGTGAAAGTTTCATTATCATCAACATCGCTTTATTCTATTCAAGCTGCTGAAGCAGTTAAAGACTTATCGCCCAATGCAGCAGATGTAATGATAACTAGCGTAATAACTTCTATGGTTACTGACCTTGGAGTAGTTTCACCTACAGCTGGTGGATTGCTTACCTACTACGATGGTGAAAATGGAAGTACTAAAACTGTCGATGGATATTTTGTTTCTCCAAAAAGTTTTAATGGCAATGATCACGAGGAACATAAAATTTCTATGTCATATGGTGGTTACGTTGAAACCTGTAAAGGGGGGAATACTTTTGCAATTCCAGGGATGTATAAAATTTTAGAACTAATTCATACAAGGTTTGGCAGTATCCCACTTGAACAACTTTTTGAATACCCAATTGAATTAGCTAAAAATGGATTTCCGTTACCGCAGCCATCTAAAGATTATTTAACTCATTCACTCGAGCCATTGTTTATGTGGCATCCCACATCCAAAAATACACTGCAAAGTGTATTTAATGATTTAGAGAACGGGGTAGTGGTTCTATCAAAATTAGCTGATAGCCTCAGCCATATGGCGAATGAAGGTTTTAGTGATTTTTATTATGGAGACATCAGTCAAGAAATTATATCGACGGTACAAAAAGAGGGTGGTCATGCCACCGTGGATGATTTCGTTAACTATGAGTTAATTGAAAACAGTAAATTTACTACAGAATTTCGTGGATTAGAACTAACTGGTCATGCTGGACCCTCTATAGGGGGACTAATGGTCTTGAAATACTTAGAGGCACTTGCTAGTGATGAAACTAATATTAAAAAAAACCTAATGCAAGTATATGAGGATAGAAAAAATCATTATGAGTTCTTCGGAAATAGAAGTAAGTTTATAGATAATGAGATATCCAAGATAACACAATCTAGTTCCACAATTCAAGTCAACACATCGGATGAATTAAATAATCACTTCTCGTTAACCTTTTCAAGCGGATACGGTTCTGGTGTTCAATGTTCGGAGACAGGTATGTTTCTTAATAATTCACTTGGTGAAATTGAACTTAATCCGCAGGGATTTTTAGGAGAAACATCTGGAGAGCGTTTAATCTCAAATATGAGCCCTTTAATCATTATGAATCAGAAAGGTATAGCAGCAGTTGGTTCACCAGGTGCCGATAGAATTAGTTCGGCACTAGCACAAGTCTTATATGATTATTCCCTAAATGCTGATTGGGTTAAAGCAATTGAAAAACCTAGGTTTCACGTAAATATTGATGGCACTATTCGTTGCGAACCAGATACATATTTTTCATTCCCAGGGCAAATAACTACTAATAAAAATGATATGTATTTTGGCGGTGTTTGCGTTACGGGTTTAGAAGAACAACTATACGCTAAAGGTGATCCTCGTAGAGGAGATTCGGCATGGACAAATGTTAAGTAGATTAAATAATCTACCAAATAAATATCTTTTTTATTTTGGACTTATTTTTGTTTTGCTATTTTTATCACTGTCATATTGGCAGTTCACAAGCTACCTTGAGGAAAGAGAACTATCTGCGCAAATATCGTATCCACAAGAACCGACAGAAGTACTAATTTCACAAATAAATACCAGTAATGAATTTTCACTGATTACCACACAGGATAAACTTCAGTTTGTAAAGTCATGGTTATTAAGGTCTAGAGTAAATAATGGTGTGAGCGGTTACCATGTAGTAACAGTTTTTATAAATGAAGCGAATGAGCACATATTAATAAATAGAGGGTGGGTTCCTCTCACTGCTGATGTTGATAATTATAATTTAGATACTGAAAAGTCATTTACTGGAATGTTGTATACATACGATGAAATACCAAGATTCGGTCAGGACGACATACCTGGATCTGAATATATATTCAGAATCGATAAAACATTTCTACAGAATGAAACTGAAGTAATACTGCCAAATTACTATTTACAATTATCACAAAATTGTGGATCGGAAATAACATGTATCAATACCTTAGAGCAATATCAAGCACCTCACCTTGGATACGCATTTCAGTGGATATTTTTTGCTATATGTTTAGCAGTTGTTGTTTTGAGGAAGAATAAACTCATATGATTAAACGTGTTAAAAATGGTTCATATGAAATAGCTTATCTCACACAAGGTAAGGGAAGAGATATATTATTTTTACATGGGTTTCCTTCAAATATGTATATGTGGGATGAAATTACTGGTGTACTAAGTCATCAAGATTATCGAACTACAGTAATGGAGCAGAGAGGTTATCCTTTATCTTCCTCTAAGACAATGAGTCCAAATGATTTTACAATCGATAAATTATGCGAAGATGTAGAAATCTTGATAAAAAATCTAGATTTAAATAACAAATTGACAATAGTAGGACATGACTGGGGGACAGTAGTTGCCTGGGCGTTAGTTAAAAGAAAGAGAGTTCATGTAGAAAAACTTTTATCAATCTGTGGCGGTACTCTTTTTCCAAGTTCTAAAGTGTATAATTCCCTCAATTATGTAGATGGTAATCATTACATCACTTCATTTCAAAATCCTGAAAATGCTGCAATTTTAATGAATGAGAATATTAGGAACTCAATACTTGGAGCATATAGAACAAAAAATAAGGAAGTCAATGTGAGTCTATCTATTCAGTCATTATTTAACGATAAGAATCACGATGAATATGCACTCACTGACAATCAGATAGATAGTATTACATCACATTACAAAGCTAATGGATTCTATGGGCCAATTTCATGGTATGCAAACTTAGATGAAAACATTGAAATATCAAAAAAATGGATAAACAATGAAGTTTCTCAAGAAATAACATTTATGTTTGGTGAAAAGGACATGGCGGTCTTGTTGAATGAAAAAATGATAGAAAGACTAAACAATGAAGCTGATCTTGTTAACATTAAGGAAATATCTGGTGCTGGTCACTGGCTGCCATATACACATAAGGAGAGTGTTTTAAATGAAATCTATAGTCTTAATAAAGATTAGTAATATGTCCTATAATATATATTATGTTGCGCTATGAATAAAGCAGTTCTTCACGATCATCTAGATGGAGGCCTAAGGCCCACTACAGCTAAAGAGTTAGCCGTTAAGTTAAATTACACCCCACTTATAGATGTTTATGATACATCAAAATTTTTTGATCGTTCAGAATGTTCATCCCTTGAAGAATACCTAGAAGCTTTTACACACACTATTGCTTTGATGCAATCTTATGAAAACCTTGTTCGTATCGCTTATGAAGCTGCTGAGGATATGCACAACAATGGGATAACTTTATATGAAAGCAGATATGCCCCATTCTTTTCAGTAAATGAGCACTTGTCCCCTGTGGATGTGCTTAATGCAATTAATACAGGTTTTGAAGAAGCAGAAAACACTTTTGGTATGAAATGTGGTTTGATTCTTTGTGGGATGAGACATGATGCAGAAAATGTGAAACTTGTTGAAGAGCTTGCCCTAGCAAATTCTGACAAAATCATTGGTTTCGACATAGCTGGGCCAGAATTAAACTTCAGGCCTAGTTTATTTAGTAAAACTTTCAAAAATATAGCTGATGCAGGTATAAATATAACTATTCATGCAGGTGAAGGTGACGATGTCAGTTCAATTCAGGAGGCATTGGATAATGGAGCTCAAAGGATAGGTCATGGAGTACGCATTATTGAGGATGTAGATGTCCAAAATAACAAAATAGGAAAAACTGCAGCATATATTTTAGATAATAAGATTCCATTAGAAGTATGCATTACATCTAATCTACATACCAATATGTATGAAACTGCTGAAAAACATCCAATTAATCAATTAGTAGAACTAGGTTTTCAAGTTTCTTTAAATACTGATAATAGGTTAATGAGTAATACAACAATCAAAGAAGAAATCGATGTTGCTAAAATCGCTGGAGTTAAGGATCCTGAAGAATTGCTTATTAAATCAGCTAGCTATAGTTTTTTGAACTAAGTCGCGATTATCTATTTCTAGAAAGTTATAAAATTCTTTTTCGTTTATTAGTTTAAAATTTTTATCTGGATAAAGTTTTTTTGCTTTCTTAATTTTCTGCGACTTCCTTGTTATTAGGTTTTGATTCATTGTTGTAATTTCAACATAAGTATCCAATGAAGGAATAAAAAAATCAGGTGTGAACATCATTTTTATAGAACCGCTACCCCACTTTAATGGAAAACTGGTTGGTTCATATATCCATTCAATTCCAAATAAATCTAAGTGTTCTGCAAAAACTTCCTCAGAGTTATGTGCGAATGTCATGCGTTTTGAGAAGAAACTTTATCAGGGTATAGAGAAAAAATCTCAGCTTCAGCTTCTGAGTGCACAGGGCCTAGTGATATTCCAAAAACAGCTTGACCACTTTTAAGCAAGTCTATCATTTGATCATTATCAGAGATGACATAAATCGATTTACCATCAGAAAAAATGGAAACATCTGAGATCTGTGTATCATCACCTAAAATGTTTTCAATATTTTTTAATGCGATTCTTATTTTCTGAAGACTTACTCCAGCTTCCCGTAGTTTGTTAACAAGTTTTATCTGGATAATGTCTTGAAATGAATATATTCTATGGAAGCCAGAACCTTTTAGATTTCTTATAGAAGCAGAAATTAATTTACTTGTTGTCCAATGATCTAATTGTCTATAAGTTATTCCAGTTATTTTACATACCTCTGGACCGGTATATCCCTGTTGCATATTGTTAATCTACTATAATTATTTTTTTTATCAAGGTTTTAGAGAAAATCATCAGGAGTTATGTTGTCAATAAACTCCTTAAACTCTTCTATATCTTCTGATTTATCTTTTATTAAATCGATTGAATTAGCCTCAAAAACGTCCTTATTAACCGTTATAGGGGCTTCTGAGCGCAATGCTAAGGCTATTGCGTCACTAGGTCTAGCTGTGAGAGAGATGTCGCCATTTATAGTTGTAAGTATCAAATCTGCGTAATACGTTTTATCTTTAATATTTGAGATACTAACTTCTTTTAAAACAGCATTTAGAGACTCAATTACATCAATGATTAAATCATGGGTTTGAGGTCTCTCATGTAGAACACCCTCTTGAGCGTAAGCAATAGAAACAGCTTCTATAGTCCCTATCCAAATAGGTAAAACTTTATTACTAAGAGGGTCAGAGAGAATCATGATAGGCGTATCTGAATTTTCCTCAAGCCTGATACTATTTACAGCTACTTCGATTTTATTAGTCATAATCAAACATTAATAATTATTTAAAGATGTAGGTGTTTAGTATTTCGATATTTGTATTTTCAATTTGCAAATACTGAGAAAAATTCTAATATTTCAAAATCCCATTTAACTTCATAGCTACTTTTGTTAATCCTCACTTCCCTACTTGAAATATTATTTTTAAAATTTAACCTACCATCAACATACTGAGAAAAACTTATTTTAATTTGAGTTCTTAAGTCTACGAAGTCCTCCCAGGATTCATTAGCTACTGAGATGGATTTCTCATTTGGATTGATAATTTTATAAACTTCAGTCGAGCTATCAAAACTTTCATAGTTTCCATAATTATTGTATGAGCTTTTATACAGCATTTCAGTATCTTTGAAATGATTCAATTTAGCACTATCAACTATGGAATTATTGACTATTGTTAAAATTTGTCTATCGTTGTTTAAATTTAGCCCTATAAATGTAAGTCCTGCTTCAGACGTCCAACCAGTTTTAATACCGATATATCCGTCCCCTATCAGCTCATTAGTTGAATAGTAAACTTTATCTACACCTGTTACATCTGAGGAAAAACTGTTCTTACTTGTGATGCTAAGTAATTTATAATTTTCAACAAATCTTAGAGACATGTTGAGTAAGTCTCTTAAGGTCGTTAAATGGCCTTCTTGATCTAAGCCATCTGGGTTTTGGAATGTGGTGTTATTCATTCCATAAGCTTTTGCTTTATCATTCATTTTCTTGACAAATGAGTCAACAGATCCTGTGCTAACCATGGCGGCTACGTGAGCAGCATCATTTGCTGAATAAATCAGAAGAAACTCTAGTAAATCTTCTATTGTTATAGACATACCAGATTCTAAATAAGCTACTTTTCCGCTATATTGATAGCCCTCCGGTAAAGTTACAGTGACAGTCTCATTGATGTCGAAATAATCTAGTAAAACTAGAGCTGTTACAGCTTTTGTAATTGAAGCTGGTGCTATCTTTTCATCAATATTTTTAGAATACATCAGGTATTCATTATCTAAATCATACGAAATATAATATTCAGTAGATAACTCATTTGGTTCCATTTCATTAGCTAATGCGATGCCCAATGGAGATATAGTCAAAAGTGTAAAAAATATTATAAATCGCCAGATATATAGCTCCCAATAATCGATGTAAAATTATCTACAGCAATATCTAATTCTTCAGTGTCCTCAATATTATTTTTAACAAGATCTATGAATCCTGCCCCCCTATCAGCCATTGATTTAAATATAGTGAAGTTCTTAGCGGTAAACCCTAGGCTAAAAAAATATGAGAAACCGCTGAACCTATTAACATCATCTTGGGAAAAAATATCCTTTCTGTGTTCCAAGTTAAAATCCTCGAGGTCTTCATATTGAGATAAAGATAAACCAGATTTTTTTAACGCATCATGGAATGAATATTCCTTAATGACAATCTGAACTTTTCCTGAGTTCGTTAATAATTTAGGATTATTCTTAATTGCTTTTAAAGAATAAAATTGATTTTCCTGTAAATCTAATATGCTTAGAATTCTATTAAAATCTTTGTGGCTATAATCCCTCGTTCCACCTTTCGACCTCGATGGATTGATTAGACCCTCTTTTTCTAAAAAACGCAATCTTGAAATTGTAACAGAAGGATACTCTTTTTGAATTAATTTAACAGTCTGCCCGATGTTCATTTTCTACCTCTTATGAAGTCTTCTATAAACATCTTTTTCTTCCCTTCTGGTGTAATTATCGATGGATACAATACCCCATCTGATAATTCTATTGGAAATTCATGCTCTTTATCAGAATATTTATGAATCTTAATAAAATTATTATTATGATTCACAAAAGCCGGTCCTATTACATCAAAAGCTCTTATCATTTTTTTAGCTGTATTTAGGCTACGTTCAGTAATGTTGTAATCATTCTTGATAAACTTGTTTGTAGTCGACATGTCATAGTTATTAATTACTACATCTTTGTTTAGATTTGCATATATTTGGTCATATCTTTTTAAAAATAGAGAGTTGACATTTTCGTAGAAGCTTGAAGCGTATGTATCATTATCTATTTTAAAAGATTCTTGAAAGACAATATTGCCGGTATCTATCTTATTATCAATTTGAAAAATAGTATATCCAACAGTAGTTTCTCCATTTAGAATGGAGTTCTCTACTGGAGATGGACCTCTATAAGATGGCAGTAAACTTAGGTGGATGTTGAAGATCTTATTATTTTTTTTAAGGAAAGCTTCTGAAAATATTTTTCCAAAACTGACACAAAGACCTATCGACATATCTTTATATGTTTCTTTCGAATCATAGTACTCGAATGCAATGTTGTTATTAACACAATAGACCTCAACAGGATTGGGTTTTAACTTCCGACCTCTTCCAGTTGGACTATGAGGCAGAGTAATTACTTTTATTGTGGGTACTTTTTTATTTACAATTTCTAAAAAACCTAAGCTTCTAGTATCTGAACCAAAGAAATAATTAAACATCATTACCAGGAAAGCCATTTAACGAAATATTTTTTAATGCAGCTTTTCTTTCCTTTCTTTTAAGGGCTGTGAGCAATACTTTGCCATTGAGGTGATCATATTCATGTTGAAGGACCCTACCAGTAAGGTCATCACCTGCGAAATTAATTTTATTCCCTGCTAAATCAAAACAATCTAATGATGCATATTCTGCTCGTTCAATATCCCAGTAATAACCAGGTAAAGATAAACAACCTTCCATAAAAGTTATAGAGCCTTCAAGAATCAGATTATGGGGATTAATAGCAACTTTTGGGCCATCCCCCGCGTCGAATACAAAGATATTTTTATTGATTCCAATTTGAGGGGCAGCTAAACCAACTCCTGGTGCATCGTACATTATTTGGATCATTTCATCAGTCAGATTCTTAAGATCTTTGTCAAACTCTAGAACATCTGTTGAATCAATCTTTAATGATGGATGACCGAAATGAACTATCTCTTTCATTTATAACGTTCTCATTCTCTCTAGTTGTGAATTTTTTAAGATGGAAAATATAGACATTATTACATTGTAATTATATTTTCTGTTTATTTGGATTTTCAGCTCATATTCAAAGTGATTATTTGTTTTTTTTGGACCAATTAAGTAATTAGAAAACTTTGAAATATCAATTTCTTTCTCTGAAACTACTTTAAATATCTTAATATTTATATTTGGTCCATACTTTGAACGCTCTGTTTTTTCTTTTATAGCCCATTTGGTTACATTTTTTACACTTAGTTGATTAAGAGGGTTTATTTTCTTTGTTGAGAAGTTAATTATTTTGATGTTCTTGCTTGTAAAAAAATCTATATTTTTAATTAAGTGTATTAATCTATTTGAACTTAATATTCCATTGTAAGAAATAGTTGGATTAAACATTATTGCAGCTTCTATTTTGTCATTATTAATGTTGTTTGTTACTTTATGTTTTTTAGAAATTAATTTTATATCTTTATTTGCAGTATAGATGTTGAGGGGTTCATTATTATATTTACGATCAAATAACTCCACACATTCCATAAGGTTATTTCCATATATATTATCAATACTTACATCTGGAATTTCTAAAAAATAGTCGTTAACTTTATTAAATAATTCAAGGGAGGGAAATTCACTATAGTAAAAAAAGTGACCTTTAAAGATTTTATGTTTAATAATCGATGATTCAACTATGTTAATGTTATTGAGATTCGGTAGATTATAGCTAAAGTTATTGCAGTTAAAGAAATGAAAATTTAAGTTATCTTTAATAATGATCTTTTCAAAATTTACAGACAAAATGATAATATTTTGAAAAGATTTTAAGTTTTGCCATAAATTTGTAAATTCTTTTACACCACCAGTTTTTTGATAAAAATCTACATTCTTACCTTGCTTCTTGAGAGTTTCTGCAACTTTTTTAGCCTCTAGTAAGGAAGATGTAAATATTACGTTATTGTTTTTTTTAAGTTTTGTGGATAATTTCTTGTTTCCGTAAATACCTGAAGAACCTGTTCTAATCTTTTTCTGGTTTGAAATTTTGCTATATTCTATATGTTTATGCAATAGCATTCCTATATTTGTATTGTTAGAAATTGCTATTTGTTCTAGATATTTAAGTTGAAACTGATCAATATTTCCTACTTTTTTAAATAAAGATTTTATATTGGGAACAATAATATTTTCATTGTGTACCTTTAATACAATTGCTTGACGTTCAACGTTCCTAAACGGGACTGTTACTATATCCCCAATATCAATTTTAGTTCGTAAATTAATGGGGACTTCGTATGTGAATTGAATATATCCGTAAGTATTATTAAAGATTATTTCTAAATCAACAAACACATCTACTCAATTGTGTAATCGATAATTAATTTAGCAATACTATTTTTATCGAGCCTATCCGTAGATACAATTAACTCGTTTTGATTAATTAAATTAATTTGATTTAAGTCAGATCCAATTTTGTTTGTAGATATATTATTGATTACTAAAAAATTAACATTTTTATCTTTTATTTTTTCGAAGTTTAAATTGTCGTTTATCTGTGCTGAGAACCCTATAGAAATTACGTCTGGAAACTTCTTCGTAAGTTCCTTAAGTATGTCTTGGTTTGGGGTTAAATCTACTGATATCGGGCCCTTTCTTCTATCCATTTTCTCATTTATGAACTCAGGTATAAAATCTGAGACAGCTGCAGCCATATAAAGATACGAAGCATCCGTTAGTTCCGCATTGAGAATATTGACCAAAGAATTGGAATTAGAAAAGACTTTGTTAGTTGCATGAGGAATACCTTTTATGTTTTTAGCATGAACGTAAGTTACATCAAAACCTCTTGCCAAAAGTTCTAAACCTAACGCTCTACCTTGTTTCCCTGAAGATTGATTAGATATTGTTCTCACAGCATCAATCATTTCAAAAGTTCCTCCAGAAGTTACGACGACTTTTTTACCCCCACCCTCTATTTGACTTAACATCTCAGGTGGTTCAATCATTCTTCCATATCCAGTATCGCCAATATCTAAATTTCCAAATCTTGGACCACATACAATATTATTTTTTGACAGTTCCAGTATATTCTTTTGAATTATTGGATTTAAATACATCTCTTCATGCATCGCAGGAGCAAGATAAATTGGATCGTTGTACATAAGAACTGTTGAAAGCAACAAGTCATCTGCAATTCCCATAGCCATTTTGGAAATAAAATTAGCTGTAGCAGGATAAATTAAAAATACTTCTGCCCAACGTGCAAGTTCAATATGCGGAGAACCTTGAAGATCATCCCAAGATGAAATTATTTCATTGTTTTTTAAAAATGCAGATGTAAGATATTTTGACCCTGCATCAGTTGTAATAATTTTTACATTATTATTCTTTGAAACTTTTCCAAATAATATTTCTGACTTTGAAGCAGCAACACTACCCGTGATTCCTAAGAGTATATTCTTACTCATCAGATTTATTCGTTGTCTGAAACCTCAATTTTGCCCGCAGCAATTTCCTCAAAAGCAACAGTCAATGGTTTTCTACTTAAACTTTGAACCTGTGGTGGCGTGTAGGCTCCTATACCCTCACCTAGCTGGTTAAAGTATGAGTTTATATCTTTAGCTCTTTTTGCAGATGTTATTACAAGCGCAAATCTTCCAGGTGTTTCTTTTAACAATTCTTCAATAGGTGGTTTTATCATCTTTCCTCCAGACTATATATTATATCTAATATCTTACTAACCGTAGTGTTTATATCTTTATTATCAACTTTGTAGTGAAATTTATCTTGAAAACTTCTTTGATATTCAGCTAATCTCATTCTTTCGTCAATAAATGCTTCATTATGACCCCTTTTGGTAAGCCTTTTAATCAACTCTTTGTCATCAATATCTATAAAAATACCAACGTAATCTTTATTTGTTGAAAGAAGTTTAGTTGCACCATTTACCTCAAGATCAAGTATCAGTGAATTTGTAGAATCGTTAACTGAATTTTTACTTGTTCCATAATAATTTCTACCATATTTTTCATATTCAATAAAAAAATCATCTTCTACTAATTTTAAAAAATCTGCCTCAGAAACGAAGTTATAATCTTCCCCGTTATATTCTCCTTCTCTTATGTTTCTAGAAGTGTAAGATACAGAAAATTGAAAGTCACGTTTTTGTCGAATTGCATCTATGATTGTTGATTTACCAACACCTGAGGGCCCAGAAAATATAAATATCATTTTATTTTGAAGAAATCAAGAATCTGAGATATATTCTTGTCTGTAATTTGACCAATTGTTGTTTTTTCATCTAAACCTATTGTATCTAGGAATCTTGCAGTTTCTACTTTGCCAACAACTTTTGTGTGGGTTAAATATTTATGTACTCTTATCGAATTGAGTTCATTATCTGATCGAGAGGTGCGTAAATTTTCAAAAAGATCATCATTCATCATCGAAAAATTAATTAGAAAATTATTTCGCTTCAACTTTATAGATACGACATCTTGGTTAAAGTTATTCAATCTCATTACTCACTGAATTTAAAATACCATTAACGAACTTTGCGCCTTTTTCAGATGAATGTTTATCTGTGATTTTTACCCATTCTGAAATAATTACTTTTTGTGGGGTTAAGTTCATTATTAATTCAGATATACCGAGGGTTAAGGTACATTTTTCAACTTTACCAATGCGAGCATATGACCAGTTATTACTATATGTTTCAATCGAGTTAATAATCCTATCGGATGTTAACTTAGTATTCTCAATTAATTGATTACATCTCAATAATTGATTTTCAGCTAGTTTGTTTTTAATAATTTCTAAATTTTCATAATCTAGTTCAGCATTAAAAAGAGACTCAAATGAAACTGTTCTAAAATCTTTCATTGAACTCTAGTCATATAGGATGAATTCTTAGTATCAACTTTGATCAATTCATCTTCTTCAATAAACATTGGTACATTTAAAATTAAACCAGTCTCACAAGTAACAGATTTTGTGGATGAAGACACTGTGTCACCTTTTACAGCTGGTTCTGCGCTTGTGACAAGTAGGTTAACTGTAGGAGGAAGTACTAAATCTATAGGTGTGTCACCATACATTTGAATAGTGACTTCTTGATTTGATGTTAAATAAAGATACTTATTTTCAACGATATCATTATTCAAACTAATTTGCTCGAAGGTTTCGTTATTCATAAATATATAGCTTTCACCATCTTTGTACAGGTATTGAAATTGTTGTTTATCAATAAATGCCTGCTGCACATCTTCATCAGCACGAAACGTCTTATCGACTACACCTCCACTAGAAAGGTTCTTAAGTTTAGTTTTAACAAATGCTTTGCCTTTCCCGGGTTTTACATGTTGGTATTCTAGAATTAAATAGAGTGTTCCATCTAAAAGAATCGATTGCCCAGGCCTTATATCATTTGTAGATACCATTATGGAATAACTCCCTCTTCTTTTGCTTTATTCTTCATATTAATAAAGTCTGTGTAATCCGCTGTAAAAGACATTTTGCCATTTTTATCAGTTAAAAGGTAGTACAAATAGTCATTTTCTGGTGTGTCTAGGACAGCTTGTAGAGATCTTTCACCAAATCCAGATATTGGTGTTGGAGGAAGACCTAAATATTTATATGTATTGTACTGAGATTCAAACTGAAGGTCTACTAAAAGAACCTGGGATTTTCTTTTTTGAAGTGCATATAAAATGGTTGCATCAATTTGAATTAGCATATCATCTTCTAAACGATTTTTAATAACTGAAGCAACAAGGGGTCTGTCTTCCTGTAGCTTAGATTCAGCTTCTACCAAGCTTGCAACAGTAAAAAATTGTGTGTAGGAATCTATCCATTGAGGTAAATTATTGTCTAATAGAAGTTTATCGGTCACATACTCGAGTTCATCAACCATTAGTTGTAGTATTTCTTCACCGTTTGATTCAATATCAATTTGATATGTGTTCGGGTAAAGCAACCCTTCCCAGTTACTTAATAGTGAAGGATCGTTCAAATATAGATAGTTACTTTTAACTTGACCAGATAATAATGAATTAAGTAATAAATCATAGTCGAATCCAGTCTGAGAAGAAATAGAAAGAAGTGTTTCTGTTATCCAGAGACCCTCCGGTACAGTGATTGTGTAAGTTTTAAGAGGTGGACCCTTTAACAATATGTCTGTGATTTGTGAAAATTCCAAATTATTAGGAATTTCATATTCACCCGCTCTTAGTTTATCGGTTAAATTTTCTGTCCTTAAGTAAAGTTCAAAAGCTAATTGAGAAGATATTACTCCTTCAGAAGAAAGTAATGATGCGATGTCTGATGCAGACGATCCTTGTGGAATGGAAATATCCAATAGTTGATATTCAGGACTATTTATACCTATGTTGATCATTTCATTTTGTTCTATAGAATCTGCAATATTATTAGAGAATAAAATACCTGAAAAAATTGATACTGTAGTGATCATGATAAGCAGGAAAGTTCTATTGCGTAGATAAGATTTATACATTAGCAAGATATGTTTCAAGAATTTGTAATGCTGATATATCATCAATACGGTCTTTATTAGAACCTGTAATTATTGTTGAAGTCATTCTTTCATCAACTCTAGAGACTTTCAAATTAAATTTAGGTTCGAGGGTATTATTTATAAATTCATCCACTAATTTACTCATTCTTGTTTCGTGATTATTCAAGCCAATAGGATATCCTATTGCAATGCTTGTGATTTTATAATCATCAATTATTTTTTGAATATTAACGTCCACATCAGAAACTTTTGTATCGATTATTTTTAGTGCAAATGGTGTATTTGATTTAACAGTTGAAACTGCACATCCAATATATCTTTCACCATAATCAAGTCCAAGTATGTTCATATTAGATTATTTCTAAAAGTGCATTTTCAATATAAGAAAGGGCTGAATCATTATCATACTCAGAAGGACCACCACCAATTGAGAGAGACGGATCTTTAGATGCCCCGCCTCCATAAAGTTTTGAAACTTCACCTATAATTTTAGATATATCTATTTGAATATTTTTACGAACAGCTCCTACTATGCCCGTCTTGTCCCCAAGTTTAGAAAGTAAAATAATAATATCGACTTTATTAGTTGCTATACATTGGAGTGCTAAATCTTTTAGTTCACTATTGGAACTTAAAGATACTTGACCTACGTACACATGTTTATCTTTTATAGCTTCAGTTGAAGCAACTATGGCTTCAGTTAATGATTTTAATTCAGAGTTTTTATACTTCGAAACTTTACTAGTAAGTTCCTCAAAATCCTCAAGAAATGCAGACAGTTTTTTTGGAACATCTTCCACTGTTGTTTTAAGTATCTCACTAACACTTGCATAGGAATTGTACGCATTAGTCAAAAAATTATATGCGTCAGAACCAGACAGCATTTCAACACGTCTAAGGTTTGACCCAATGGATGACTCTCCAGTAAGTACTATTAATCCGACATCATGAGAATTTGAAACATGTGTACCTCCACACAGCTCTTTTGAAAAGTTGCCAATACTTACAACCCTTACGTCATCATCATATTTGTCACCAAAAAAAGCAAGGGCTCCTTCATCTTTGGCTTTTTGAATGTTCATTATGTCCGTTTGAATAATCAAATCACCAAATACACTCTGATTACTTTCTTTAAAGATAATATCTAATTCTTCTTTCGAAACCTTACTTGTATGGCTGAAATCAAAACGAAACTTTCCCGGTGCGACATGAGACCCTGCTTGTGCAACATGTGATCCTAATATATTCCGAAGGGATGCATGTACAATATGTGCAGCTGTGTGGCTTTTGGAGACAGCATTTCTGAAATCAGAATCAACTACTTGCTTTATATTGTCTCCAATATGTATTTCAGAATAATCAACCAGATATCCTACTGCGCCTGAGTTTGTTTGTATAAGTTTTTTAATTGGTATTTTTGTAGAATCGCTTATTAAATAACCCTCATCAGATACCTGCCCACCAGCTTCATAATAAAAAGGAGTATCTTCTGTAAAAATTACCTTACCTTCATCTGTGTCCTTAATATCGTAAATCTTGGATTCAAGATTAAGATTTTCATACCCAACAAAATTATTGCTGTCTGTATCTAGGGTAATTTGTGAATTCTTGTGTTTATTTTTACTTGATTTTTGTTTATGTTGTTCAAACAAATTATTAAATTCTTGTCTATCTATCAATAACCCATGTTCAGAGATTATTTCTTCTGTAAGTTCGATCGGGAATCCAAATGTTTCAAACAGTTGAAATGCATCCTTAGTAGTGAAGTTGACACCAGAGTTTAGTTTTGAAGTAATTTCTGATGTACCTTTTAATAATGTTTTATGAAATAAACCCTCTTCCGACTCTATGAGTTTTTTAATTTTCTGACTATTTTCTAGGAGTTCAGGGTAGCTATCTTTATAGTTCTCAATCACTATATCTACGAGAAAGCATAGAGAAATAAGTTCCTCAGAGACTATATTTAATGCCCGAATAGCTCTTCTAAGTATTCTTCTTAGGACGTACCCCCTACCTTCATTTGTGGGGACGACTCCATCAGAAATCATAAACGTTGAAGCTTTAATATGATCCAGTACTATTCGTTCCAATTTTTTATCACTTTTCACAACAACCTGTTTCAGTGCATCATACATATTTGAGAATGTATCAATTTCAAAAGGTGAATCCTTCTCCTGTAGGACCATAGCTAATCTTTCAAGGCCCATACCGGTATCAATATTTTTTGATGGCAATTCGCCAACAATTTCAAATGGTTTTTCTTGTATAGACTCCATGAATACAAGATTCCAAATTTCAATATACCTATCTTCACCACCACCAATAGGACCACCTTCTTCTCCGTACGCCTCTCCCCTGTCAATAAAGATTTCACTACAAGGACCACAAGGTCCTGGGATATTCATGTGCCAAAAGTTATCCTCGTTTCCCCTTTGTATTCGTTCTACAGGTACACCAATATGGTTCTTCCAAATATCATATGCTTCTTCATCATCTTTATAGACAGTAAACCAGAGTTTTTCTAGGGGAATGTTTAAATGCTTAGTTATATATTCATAAGAATAAGTAATCGCTTCTTTTTTAAAATATTTACCGACGCTAAAGTTGCCCAACATTTCAAAAAATGAAAGGTGTCTATCTGTATCTCCTATGATGTCAATATCTATAGTTCGGATACATTTTTGTGATGAAGTCATATTCTGATTGACTGGTTTTTTGTATCCAGAAAAATAATCTTTTAAAGGGACCATTCCAGCAGCGGTAAAAAGAAGAGTCTCATCATGAGGTATGAGAGAAGCCGAACTTAGAACTTTATGATCTAATGATTGAAAATATTCCAGAAACTTAGTTCGTATTTCATTACTGTTCATCAGTCACGTACCTTAAGTTATATTCAACTAAATCGATCTCATTTATTGTAGATGGAGCATCAGTTAGAGGGTCCATACCTGATTGTGTCTTGGGAAAAGGAATGACGTCTCTTATAGAAGGTTGTTTAAGTATTTCAGCAACTAATCGGTCGATACCAATAGCAAAACCTGCGTGTTGCGGTGTCCCGTATGATAAAGCTTCAATAAACCAACCAAATCTATTTTCAATATCTTCATTTGAAAGCCCCCACTTTTCCAATACAAGTTTTTGTAGATCAGGATTATTTATTCTTTGAGAACCAGATCCAAGTTCAACTCCGTTTAATACGAGATCATAATGTAAGGCTATAGACTCATTAGGATTTTGTTTAAAATTAGAAGTGTCTTTAGGTGCAGTGAATGGATGATGGGATGGCTGTAAAACATCATTTTCAACTTCAAAATACGGGAAATCTTCAACCCAAACGAAACTAGTAATATCTTCAGTCTTGTTTACAAAAAGATCTCTTCTAAGAACATCCATATATTTACCAACTTCGTATATATCGCCAGCTTGGAAAACCAAGATACCGTTACCAAACTTAATTATTTCATCTTTTTCTTCTGGAAGTAGAAGCTTTGCAAGCGGACCTGATACTTCGTTATCTAAAATCTTAAACCAACCTAAACCATTTGAACCCAATGATTTAATAGACTCATCAAGTATGTCTATGTCCTTTCTGCTGTAATTAATTTCTGAATGGAGCGACAAAACACTACCGCCATTATTAATTATTTCCTCTACGAAATTAATTTCTGTATTAGCAAATATCTCACTTATGTCTTTAATAGTTTCTTTTATTCTTAAGTCGGGTTTATCAGTACCATACAGTGTCATCGCTTCTTTATAGGTCATAGTTTTAAATGGCAAATCTATTTTTAGATCGAATGCTTCATCAAAAATATGTTGAACTATGGTTTCAATATGTTTTTTAACCAATTGCGGCGTACCGTTTGAAAATTCAAGATCTAATTGGGTAAATTCAGGTTGCCTGTCTTTTCTAGAGTCTTCATCTCTGTAACATTTAGCAATTTGATAATAATTTGGAAACCCAGACATCATAAAAAGTTGTTTATACATTTGTGGCGATTGGGGTAAAGCATAAAATGAGCCAGGTGATTTTCTAGATGGAACAAGGAAATCTTTTGCACCTTCTGGTGTTGATTTTATTAAAGTTGGAGTATCTATCTCTAAGATATCTAGTTTGTTCATAATATTCCGAATACTTTTAAATGTTTTCGATCTAGCAACAATGTTATGTTTCATTTCAGTACGTCTCAAATCTAAGTATCTATATTTAAGACGAATACTTTCATCTGTATCAATGCTATCTTCTATTTGAAAAGGTAACGTTTTGCTCTCATTGATAACCATTAAGGAGTCAATCAATATTTCATACTCGCCAAAGGGTGTTTTTTTTTTTTTTTTAATAAATCTGGATATTCATATATTCAAACACCTCATTTAGAGCACAGTGAGCTAT
>JAAZZH010000014.1 GCA_014239265.1 Actinomycetota bacterium | reverse complement strand
TTCATGCGTCGACGAACTATCAACACATCCTGTACGTAATGAATATATGTTACAAATTGTTCTTAAGTCCTATGACTATTACGAAGGACAAATTGATGGAAAGATAGGTTCTGTTTCTAAAGCAGCTTTACGTTCATTTCAAAATAAAAATGGGCTTAATGTCGATGGTATTTTAGGTCCTGAAACTTGCTTAAGATTATTAGACAGAATAAATATCAAAAGTAATGTTATTAATCTAAACATTGAAGAAACTAACAAAAACCAACAGTATTCCGAACAAACTGAATCTCAACAAAGAATTCTCAAAGAATTAGGGCTATATACAGGAAGCATTGATGGTTTAAATGGGCCGGGTACCCAAAGAGCTATCAAAGCTTTTCAAAATAAGGCTGGTTTAGTCGCCGATGGTGTTGTTGGTGTGAAAACAGATAAAGCATTGAGTTTAGGAGAGGCAGCATATGTTCAAAACACAGACATAAATACAGAAAATGCTTCAGAAGCACAATTACCAGTAATTGCAGCTTCGTCATCCAGCTCTGCAATTGATCTTATTAACTATAACCCCAATGAGAACTGTATCGAAGGTTATGTAAATACAATTGACGTCTGGGTTCCAGATCCATGCTTTTATCCGGTCTTCGTTTACAGATTCGGAAAAACTGCCCAAGTTAATTCTCAGAACGAATTAGATTCATATCTTCAAGCAAGATGGTCACTGACAAAAGAGAAAGTATATACATCTATAGGACCTGTTTCTACACAAAACTATACACCAGGGGTGAATTCACCTGTAAATGGATTACCAATGAGTCCTGATGCTAATAATTCCATTGTCATAGGTATAAAGAATGATAATAACGTTAGAGCACGACCTCAATCTGGGCCACAAAATGCAGATGCTGTTGTAGAAGTTTTGGTTGAAGGTGGAATGACAAGATTTATTAATATATTTTATCAGAGTGACACTACTTATCATGGACCAATTAGGTCTGCAAGACCTACAGATCCAACTGTACTTAGGCCGCTAGGAGGAGTACTTGTAGCTAGTGGTGCAACTGGAGGATTAATACCAGAAATTATTGACATGGGAGTTCCTGTTATTACAGATAGAAGACCTGAGTATTTTAGAATCTCTAGCAGAAATGCACCACATAATCTTTATGCCGATACTAAAAAACTTAAGTCACTAGCTGTTGCCAAAGGGTATGTAAAATCAACTACACCACAACCACTATTTGCTTGGGGCGACCCAATAGTTTCAAACTGGGCAGCAAATACATACTTAAATCTTACTTTTTCATCCCAAACACAAACAAAATGGACATGGAATGGAAGCAATTATGTAAGAACATATTATGACGCATACAAAGGTAGTTCATCAGGAAATGTACATAACTGGGTTGATGTAAACGGTAATCAGGGTCAAATAAGCACAACAACAGTCATAGCCCTATTTTGTGAACCTTATATACATCCATTGCAATTACCATCTGTAAAGACTGTCGGAAACGGTAGAGCAATTATTTTACATCAAGGAAAAATTCTAGATGTTTTTTGGAAACGAGGATCCAACCTTGATCCTTTTCATATTGTAGATAAAAACGGGAATGAACTCTTCGTACCTAAGGGTAAAGTCTGGATTTCACTTGTACCTAACACCAAATCACCTAGTTTCGGGTAAATAACTTTACTTTTCAATAACTACCGTGGTAATCTAATAGTGCGTTTCAATTAAGTGTGATACGCAGCCCTGTTGGGAAGCCCTCTTCATTGGGGGCTTCCGTATTTCTAGAGCTTTTCTTTTAAGATATCTAAGGTATCGCCCCAGACAATATCCGCAATGTAAGAAATTAAATAGACACAGCCATGTGATTCAAACTCGTCTATTTTATCGAAAACTTCATTCTTAAGACCTACCAGTGGTTTTTTAAGATAAATATCTTTAGGTATACCTGTATCATTACTTATTTTTTCGAGTTTATTATTTAAATCTGATTGATCGTTCCCGATAATAACATTTGTATGTAACGTTCTTCCAATGTCTTCATAATTACGATTTTCCTTATCACAATGCTGTTTTAGTATCTCTGATTTGTTTATGAAACCTTCAACATCTACATCCCAGTTACCATAATCACCATATTTAGCTAATAACTTAAGAGTAACTTTCTCTCCACCACCACAAACCCATAGGGGAGGATGCGGTCTTTGAAGTGGTTTAGGTTGGTTAATTGCTTCATTTATTTCGTAGTGCTCTCCTTTAAATGTAGCAAGATCTTCAGTTGTCATTTTTTTATAAATGATTAAAGATTCTTCTAGCATTTTCAATCGTATTCCAGCAGAAGGGTAGTTATAACCATATGCTGCATATTCTTGATCATACCAACCCGCACCAATGGCATATTCAAGACGGCCACCAGACATTACATCGATAGTTGATGCCACCTTTGTTAAATATGATGGATTTCTATATGAGTTACAAGTACACATTTGGCCAAGACGAACTTTAGATGTTCTTTGAGATAGTGCAGCCATAAGGGACCAGCACTCATAGGTAGGGTCTTGTGTAGGAGTTGGAACTGTATGGAAATGATCGTATACCCAAATTGATTCGTAACCAAGCGACTCAATCTTATCGGCAGATTGTAGAATTGTTTCCCATTGATTTTCCAGTGATATACCAGATAAATCCATTCGCCAACCCTGTGGTATGAATGCACCTATTTTCATAACATGATTATAGGGATTATTTATTCCTGCGTCTCAAGATGGCTAAAAGTGTATTCATGTCTTCGTAATCATCTTTTGTTTTAAAGATTTTATATGCATATGAAAAGAGAAAAGTTAGAAATATAATACTGAGAACTGATGTAGATAAGGTAACTACAGCTTGATTCACACAAATTGATCTATTCATACTAAGATTTTTGTTAGTCGTAAAATCTACATTATTTGAAAGTAAATCATAAATAGTTCCACATTCAATTGTAAATTTCTTGAAGCTGTAAAGAGAAACAGTATTAAATTCAATTTGAACAATTGAAAAAATATTATATAAACAAGTAAGAATTAAGAATGCAATTATCCACAATGTGTACTTTGATTTAAACATATCTTATATAAACTTTAACCTATGGATAATTTAAAAGTTCTGAATGATCAACTCATACGAATGAGAAAGATGAATAGATACTATCATCAACAGTTTTTGACGGATGTACGTTTAATAATGATTGTCACTATAGCCATGCTTATATTTGTAAATGAATTGACCTTTTATATTCTTCCTTTTGTATCACTCTTTGGCGCAGTTCTTCTTTCATTTCATGCACATTATTTAATATTTTCAAGAAATTTTAGCCAATACCTTGAAAAAGCTATCAATAAAGAAAATGGTCAAAATACCTTAATTGCTCATGAACTTGAAAATAGTTATTTTTTTCCAATACAAGATAGAAAGATTGTAGTTGCAGGGTTGGGTTCTGCATTCAGCTGGTTTTCGTTTGTAACTTTATTTATAACAGTTTATGGAGCTGCAATCTATATATACGGATTACTCAATATAAACTTGTCTGATTCTTTTTATTACACATTAGTATTATCAGGAATTACAATAATTACGCTTACAACAGGAATATGGTGGTTTGTTTTAGGCGTTGGTGAGAAAAGGCTAAAAAAGATATATGAAAAATATGAATGACATACAATTTGGAGAAGGTACCTTTGATGAACTTTATGGCCATAAAATTATCGAACTAAAGGAAAACTTCATAAGGACAGAAATAGAAATTACTTCAAATCTACATCAACCCATGGGTCTAGTTCATGGTGGACTTTATTCTTCTATGGCAGAAGCGGCTATTTCTTATGCTGCGTACTTTACTCAGGATGGCACCTGGGTCGGAGTGAACAATAATACTGACTTTTTAAAATCTTCCAAAGAAGGTTTATTAGTATGCACAGCTTCACCACTTAAATTGGGTAAACGATCACAGTTATGGGAAGCTAAAATATATAATGGTGATAATTTATGTGCAATTTCTAAAGTTAGGTTAAGTAATCTAAATGCTTAAAAAAAATATATACAGATTTTTGATTATCTCACTTTTTATTAGTGCTTGTGGTTCTAATGAAGTTGAAGAGATAACCGAAACTACGATACAAGATAATAAAGGAGAATCGACAATGAGTGACGAAAAAGTATATTCATCCATGCCAGAGATGAGTATTGATCAGAGTAAATCATACACAGCAGTAATACAAACTTCAATGGGGGATCTATCTGTTGAGTTTTTTAGTGATACTGCACCAATAACAGTTAATAACTTTATATCACTTTCAAATGATGGATACTACGACAACATAATTTTTCACAGAGTTATTTCTGGTTTCATGATTCAGGGTGGAGATCCAAGTGGAACTGGACACGGAGAATATGGAAAATTTCCTGGTTACACCTTCGAAGACGAACTCAACAATCAACAACCTTATGAAAAAGGTATATTAGCGATGGCTAATGCGGGCCCAAATACAAACGGTAGCCAGTTTTTTATTATGCATGTTGATTATCCATTACCTTACCAATACACAATTTTTGGTAAAGTTACAGATGGTCTAGATGTAATTGATTTAATAGCTTCTGTACAAACAGCTGAAGGTGATAAACCAGTTGAAGACGTTGTTATCTTAGGAGTTACTGTTTCAAGCAGTTAATAGTTTTGCTAGAAAGATGTCCTCCTGAAATACCTTTAGAGGACGATTTTAAATAACCTTTTTGAAAAGCCTCTTTAATAATATTTTTAATATAGCTTTTAGAGTATCCAGTGTTGTTAGCTAAAACAGTTGTGATATTAGTTTCGTAAGAAAGACACGTTTGTATATATACGTAAGAAAACTTAGCAAGAAAAGTTTTTCTATCTTTCTTATCAGTGTTTTTATGTACTTCTGTTAATAATTTACGATAATCTAGGTCTGGTTGATAAGTAAAGTTTATCTTACTTTGAACACTTTTATTATCCAAACTAATATATGCATTGATTAGTTTTATAGATCTCTTTATCAATGTGTGAATATTTATTTTCCTTAACTCCGTTGAACTTATGTCTGCATGTGTATTTTTGCTATTAATTACTGTTATTTTGTTTAGAACTAATTGATAGACATTTAAACCAACAAATTCACAAATGACTGTATGGTTTTTTATAACATCATTAAAGCTTATTTGTATAAAATCAGAATGAACCTCTATTTTAACCTTTTTCTTCATAATCTATTAAAACATAAATTCTTATAGGTTTTTTGTTGTTGAAAATAATAGTTCTTAAGTTTCACTAATATTAGAACAAATGAATATTGAAATAACATTACCTGATAAATCAGTACGCACATACGAGAAAGCTATAACTGGTGAGGAAGTAGCTTTTGATATAGGTCCAAAATTAGGTAAAGATGCTGTAGCTATAGAGATAAATAGAGAACTTTATGATACGTCTTATGTAATTAAAGAAAACGCTTCAATTAAAATTCTTACAAAAAAAGACATACAATCTTTGTCTATACTCAGGCACTCGTCAGCTCATCTTCTTGCTCAAGCAGTTCTAAACCTCTATCCAGGTACTTTGTATGGAGTGGGTCCAGACATAGAAGATGGTTTTTATTATGATTTTCTCTTTAAAGAAAATATTAGCGATGCTGATTTACCAAAGATTGAAAAGGAAATGCTGAAACTATCGAAAGCAAACCAACAATTCACAAAATCTACACAAACAAAATCAAACGCGATGGAATTATTTAAGAATCAGCAATTCAAGATGGAATTAATTGATAGTGCGGATGAAACAGAAGGTGTTGAAGATTCTAAAGTTTCTTTATATTCAAATAACGAATTCATTGATTTATGCAAAGGCCCACATGTTCCTAACACAGGTTTTATAAAACACTTTAAACTAACTCGTCTAGGTGGAGCTTACTGGAGGGGAGATGAAAATAATTCTCAACTTCAAAGAATATATGGAACTAGTTGGTTCAACAAAGAAGATCTAGAACAGTATTTAACACGTAGAGTTGAAGCTGAGAAACGTGATCATAGGAAACTAGGTAAACAGTTAGAACTTTTCACAACTGCAGACGAACTTGGTCCCGGGCAATTTTTATGGAAACCAAATGGAGCCTTATTAAGAAATACAATTGAAAACTATAGTAAGAAGGCGCATATTAATAATGGTTATGATTTTGTAAATACACCCCATATTGGCCGCTCGGTTCTCTGGGAAACTTCTGGTCATTTAGAACATTATGAGGAGGGAATGTATCCACCTTTGCAAAGTAAGGATAATGACGATAGATACTATCTTAAACCTATGAACTGTCCCTTTCATATACTCATCTACAAGAGTGAATTACGTTCCTATAAAGAATTGCCACTACGATTGTTCGAACTCGGTTCTGTTTACCGATTTGAAAAAACAGGAGTTTTACATGGCTTGCTTAGAGCAAGGGGTTTTACACAAGATGATGCCCACATATTTTGTACGTTTGATCAAATTAACACTGAAGTAAACAATCTACTTCGATTCTCAATTGCATTACTTAAATCCTTTGGTTTTAAAAATATTGAAGCAGATTTATCAACTAAACCTAATAAAGCTATAGGGAACGATGAAGATTGGAACATAGCTACTAGATCATTAGAAGTAGCATTAGAAGACGAGGGGATTGACTTTGTAACTGCAGAGGGAGAGGGTGCATTTTATGGACCAAAAATCGATCTTCACGTCAAAGATGCCATAGGTAGAAGGTGGCAATTATCAACCATTCAAATCGACTTTGCGCAACCAGATAATTTTGATTTAGAGTATGTATCTACCAAGAATTCAAAAGATAGACCAGTAATGATACATCGTGCCTTATTGGGGTCAATTGAAAGATTTACAGGAATTCTTATCGAACATTATGCAGGAGAGTTTCCGACATGGTTAGCACCTACGCAGTTAAAGATACTTACCATTGGGGATGTGTCAGATTATGTAAAGAACATTACTGCTAAATTATCTGGTGTACGTCTCGAAATTGATGATAGAAACATAAGGTTAGGTGAAAAGATTCATGATGCGAAGAAACAAAATATACCACTCACTTTAATTATTGGTGAAAAAGACTTATCGAACAACACAGGATCTTTAAATATTCTTAATAGCGAAAGTAAAAATAATTTAGATATCGCATCATTAGTGGACTTCATTATTGATGACGTGACAGAACCAGAATTTGAATTCTAATGGTTGACAGAATAGAAATTTCACAAGAAGCTGCAGATAAGCAGGTTATCCCTGAAGATTTAAACTCTTTAGCTGTAGGTAGTTATATAATTCCTAATCCGCAACGTAGAAAAACATATGGTTTTTTGCTAATAATCACAGCATTAATAAGCCAGTTTATATTTTACTTTAATAACTGGTTGAGTGTCACAACCGGTGCTGTGCTTGTATTATTTACGGGACTATTTATTCTTTTTATTAACAACACAATTGAAGTAAAACAATCACATGTTATCCAAACAGTATCAAGCTATATTCCACACTCAATTGGGTATTACTCTATAGCTTTAACGTTCGAGTTTCTTAAAAATTTATTTTTTCTAAAACCAGTATGGACAGTTATTGTTTACGATCACAACAATCCACCTACAAATAAAACAATTATAGAAATAGATGCATCTACATCTGAATTAGTTTCTGAAATATATACAGAACCTATTAATAATGCTTGAAAAATATTTTAAACCTGCCTCCGAACAGTTTGCTAAACCGTTTATCAAACTTTGCATTCTGTTAAAAATACAACCAAATATCCTTTCTGTCATTGGTATATTGGTTGTTATCCTAGGATCTCTTTTCTTTCTTGGGGATAATAAAAATTTAGGCATTGTATTAATCTTTCTTGGCAGTGCTGTAGATGGGTTAGATGGACCTTTAGCTAGAACGTTAAATAAAACTACAAAAAAGGGAGCCCTCCTTGATTCGACAATAGATAGAATAGGTGAGCTATTTATTTGGGCTGTAATTGGTATTAACTATGTAAGTTCAAATATACAACTCTTTACAGTTTTTTCTATTGTTACATCTTCGAGCTTGATTCCATATTTACGTGCAAAATCAGAAGTTCACGGAATTGAAAACAAGGCTGGTATAGCTGCACGTCCCGAAAGAGTATTATTTGCTGTCTTTTACATGTATTTTCAGTTTTCATTCAATTTCGTATATTTATTTGCATTTCTTACATGGACCACAGTTGCTCAAAGATTTAACAAACTTTATAAAGCCTTAAAGTGAAAAATATACAATTTTACATTATTAAAACACTTCATTTATCATTAAAAAGGTTAAACCTCTCAATGATATTACTTATTGCTTATCTGATAGGGCCTCTATATTATATAATTTCATTTCGCAACAGCTATAAACTCAACTTCCGTAAATCAAAATTCAAAAACCAAAGCGAGTTAAGTTATAGTCCGTTAATAGTAAAAATTAATTATGTAAAGTATTGGCTTGAAACTCTTTGGTTGACTAAAGAAAATTTTGAACAAAATATTATGGATGAAGTAGAGATAATAAACGTTGACTACATCGAGAATCTACTGAATTCAGAAAAAGGTTTAATTTTTGCACTCCCACATTTAGGAAACTGGGAGATGGCTATTCCAGTTGGTAAAACTATAGGTTTAGATCTTGTTGCAGTTGCTGAACCGTTAAATAATAGAAAAGTATTACATTGGTTTAAATCTCTAAGAGAGGATTTAGGATGTGAAATTATTATTGGTGGCAAAGGACAAAATACTTTTAGTTTGGTTCAAGATAAGATCAATAATGGAAAACACGTATGCCTACTTTCGGAAAGAACAATTAATAAACACGGTGTCGGGGTTGAATTTTTTGGAGATATAGCCTCTTTCCCTAAGGGACCAGTAGCACTTGCACTAAAAACAGAAGTTCCAATTATTCCAGCTGCTTTTCTAAAAATTGAAGGTAGGTACACGCTTATTTTTGAAAAACCTTTCTATGTACCCCTTTTTGATAATGAAGCACAAAGCATACAACAGGGCTTGAAGGTACTGTCCAAATCTTTTGAAAGATTGATATCCAAAGATGTAAATCAATGGCATTCCATTCAGCCTGTCTGGGTAAATGAGTATTAATCTTCTTTTAGTATCCCCATATAGTATGAACTTTTTTGGGGGAGTTCAAAATCAAATTGATCTTATTAAAGCATCTTTACGGGGAGAAGATTTTAATGTGAAGGTTTTGAGTCCTGATTCACCAGACTTTAATATAGGCGAAGCAATTAAGATACCCTTTAATGGTTCGATAGCCCCAATAAAGCTATTCCCTAAAAGAAAAATTATCAAAGAAAGTTTAAAATGGGCTGATATTATTCATATTCACGAGCCTTTTATACCACTGTGTTTCTGGCGAATTCCTGTTAATTCTAAAACGATAATTACACACCACTCATCGATATCAATTTTTATAAGCTCTATCCAGAAAATGTTAATTAAGAACGAAAGAAAAGCTGCAAAAATAACAGCAGTAAGTAATGAAGCGGCTAAAAATGTGGTTCAAGGTCTTAACGTCAGAATTGTACCGAATGCAATAGCACCTGAAGAAATGAATATTTATTTTAATACTAGTCGCGATATTCTTTTTATAGGTAGAAATGAAAGACGAAAAAACTTTAAACTCTACTATCAGTTATCTGAGCTATTAAAAAATTCGAATTACAGCTTTCGTGCAATTACAAATAAAAATATTCGAGCTCCAAATGTAGAATTATACCTAAACCCAGATGATGAGATTAAAAATGAGGTTTTAAAAATTTCATCTATATATCTAGCAGTCAATACTCATGGAGAAAGTTTTGGAATAACTATTCTTGAAGCTATTAATGCTGGCTGTATAGCAGTTTGTAGTGACATTACACCATTTAAAGATCTGCTTGGGGATACCGGTGTTTACTTTAAAAACAATAATTTAGAAGACCTTAAACAAACTGTTGAACGATTAGTTAAAAGTGATATGAGGGCTATTTATAACAATCAAAAAAAACATATAGATAAATATTCCCTAAATAAAGTAATGCCTTCTTGGATTTCACTCTATACACAGATATAGTTAAAATTACATTATGAAAACTGAATCAACATTTAAAGTAAAAAAAGGCTTAGCCGAAATGCTAAAAGGCGGTGTAATTATGGATGTCGTCAACGCAGAACAGGCCAAAATTGCAGAAAAATCTGGTGCTGTTGCGGTTATGGCACTTGAAAGAATACCAGCAGACATTAGAGCTGAGGGTGGTGTGTCTAGAATGTCATCTGTAGAAGTAATTCAAGAAGTAATGGATACGGTATCCATACCTGTCATGGCAAAAGCTAGAATTGGTCATTTCGTAGAAGCACAAATGCTTGAAGAGTTAGGTATAGACTTTATAGATGAAAGTGAAGTTTTAACACCTGCTGATGATGTAAATCACATAAGTAAGCATGACATTAAGACTCCATTTGTTAATGGAGCTACAAATATTGGTGAAGCGTGCAGGAGAATTGGTGAAGGCGCAGCAATGATTAGAACTAAAGGTGAAGCTGGAACTGGTAACGTTATTGAAGCCGTTAGACACATGAGAAGTATGACAAAGGGTATTAGTAAAATCTCAATGGCTGATGAAAATGAGCTTATGGCCATAGCTAAAAATACAGGATCACCCTATGAGGTTGTTAGAACCATTAAAGAATTGGGAAAGTTACCTGTTGTTAACTTTGCTGCTGGAGGTATAGCTACACCAGCAGATGCAGCTCTTATGATGCAACTCGGGTGTGATGGGGTATTTGTCGGTTCAGGCATATTTAAGAGTGGCGACCCACTCGAGAGAGCTGAAGCGATAGTAGTGGCAACAACAAATTACAACAATCCATCCGTTTTAGTTGAGGTATCTAAAAACCTCGGTGAAGCAATGGTGGGAATCAATATTGATGATCTTGATGAATCGGAGAAATTAGCCAAAAGAGGTTGGTAATTGAAAACTGGAATACTAGCTCTTCAAGGTAGTTTTTACGAACATGCAACAGCTCTAAAACAAATCAATAGAGACTATATTCTTATAAAAAGACCAGAGGATTTAAATAAAATAGATTCACTCATTTTGCCTGGTGGAGAATCAACAGCAATGTTGAAGATAGAAGAAGAAAATAACCTCTTCGAGAATATTAAAATATTAATAGATTCAGGTATACCAACACTAGGAACCTGTGCAGGATTAATACTGCTTTCTACAAACGATGTACTGGGTAAAGAAACGCTAAAGTCAATCGATTGTAGTATTGAAAGGAATAGTTATGGTAGGCAAAATCAATCATTTGAAGCTTTAGTTAAATTTCATGACTTCACTGGTGTATATTGCTTCATAAGAGCACCTAAAATAATCAATTACGGTGAGGATGTTAAGCCGATAGCTTTTTTAGACAATGAAGTTGTTGGTATTCAAAAAAATAATGTTGTTGGTTTGAGTTTTCATCCTGAACTAACAAATGATGTAAATTATTTAGAATGGTTAGAAAGTTTTATCTTGAAAGGTTCAAATGTCGGGACACTCTAAATGGTCAACCATCAAAAGGAAAAAAGGAGCCAATGATGCAAAAAGAGGTAAACTTTTTGCAAAGTTAATAAGATCTATAGAGGTTGCAGCTAAAAATGGCGGTCCAGATCCAGCTAATAATGCATCTCTCTATCAAGCAATCTCAAAAGCTAAATCTATGTCTGTCCCAAATGATAATATTGAAAAAGCGTTAAAAAGATTAAGTGGACAACAAGATAGCGATGACTTTGAAGAAATCTTTTATGAAGGATATGGCCCACACGGTATAGCAGTACTTGTTGAGTGCCTTACAGATAATAGAAATAGAACATCTTCTGATGTAAAGTCAACATTTTCAAAATATAATGGGTCAACTGGAGCCCCTGGTAGTGTTAATTATTTATTTGAAAGAAAAGCAATATTTCAGTTTGAAGACTCTAGCGATGATCTTATCAATATAGCAATTGAAAATGCATGTTTAGATTTTACAGAAAATTCCTCTGGCATAAGCATAGAATTTACACCACAAGAATTTAAAAAAATGAATGAAATCTTCGAGCTTAATAATTTTAAAAGTGTGAACGCCGAAGTTGCTTATGTACCAACAACTCTTATTATGCTTGACTTAGAACAATTTAAATCGATTTCAAGACTTATTGAAGCATTTGAAGAGCTCGATGATATTCAAAATGTTTATACGAATTTTGATATTGATGAGAATCTCCTCGATAACACAATAAATTAAATATTATTGTTAAAATTACCTAATGGTAAACAAAGCTAAGAAACAGGGTACAAACTATGAGACAAACATAGTTAATAGATTAAACAAAATCAATCATTTGAAAGCTCAAAGATTCGCTGAGGGGGGTTCCAATGATTTAGGAGATATTCAGCTTTTTGTTAATGATGAAGAATTTTTTATTGAAGCTAAATCTAGAATGAATTTAAATCTTCATCAAACATTAGATAAAGCATTGAGTAAATCTGGAGATGAAAACACTCTTGTTTTTTGGAAAAAATTAAAAAGAAAAACTAATAATGAACGTCGTACAAATGATGGAGTTCCTGAAGTCGTTTCTATGTCCTATGATTTATTTATAAAACTTTTACAAAAATAATTGCATAAAACTCCAACTTCAGATCTTGAATATGTATTAGACGAATCCTCTATTGCGCAATATAGATATAAAGAACCTGCTAATTCAAAACTGCTTTTAGCGTCAACAAATGAGATAGTAACCTTTAAGAATTTTCTAAATGAACTAAAAGATAAAAGTGTATTTGTATTCAATAAATCTACAATTCATAACGTAAGGATTGAAACGACAAAAAGTCATTCGGGTGGGAAAATTGAGTTTTTTATATTGAACATTTTGGATTCTAACACTGCTGAAGTAATGATAAAGACTTCTTCTAACTTGAAACCCTCAGATATAATTGATACTCCTATTGCCACAGTCTCCATATTGGACAAATCGGAAGGCATATTTACTGTAGACTTTAAAAAAGATGTCAGGGAATTAATCCAAAAATTTGGCAAGGTTCCATTACCCCCTTATATAAACGATGATTCATCTAAATATGATGACTATAAGAATGAATTCTCTGAAGGTGGATTTTCTGTTGCTACATCTACAGCTGGATTACATTTTACTTTAGATATGATTTCAGATTTACAAAATAATGGACATAAAGTTTTTTTTCTCAATTTGGATATAAATTTAGGTACTTTTAAACAAATTCATACAAAAAATATAGAAGATTACGAGATACATTCTGAGTTTTATAAAGTGTCTGAAGATGAATTTAATGAAATATTAAATTTAAAAGAAATTGGATACAAGGTAGTAGCAGTTGGTACGACTGTTTTACGTACTCTTGAAACTGTATTTACTACAGGTATCTATGAAGGAAAAACAAATCTGTTCATTACACCTGGTTACAAGTTTAATATTCCAGATTTTCTCATTACAAATTTTCATGCGCCTAGAAGTAGTCTGTTATCTATTGTTCAAACAATTTATGGAAGTGAATGGAAAAAACTTTATAAATATGCACAAAAAAATAATCTAAAGTTTTTAAGTTTTGGGGATGCAGTATTATTTAAAATAGATGAGCAATCTTAACTTTAAAATAGTAAATACCGATGGGAATGCTCGGGCAGGTATTTTAAACATTAACAATAAAGAGCTACTAACTCCTACGTTTATGCCAGTTGCAACTAAAGGTGCACTTAAGTCCACGCCACACGAAATGCTTGATAAAACTACTGTATTACTCGCAAATACATATCACTTATATCTACGACCTGGTGCTGAGATTATTAACGACCTTGGTGGTTTACATAGGTTTATGAATTGGGATAAGTTAATTCTTACAGATTCTGGAGGATTTCAAGGATGGTCTCTACCTACTAAGAAAGTTGACTCAGGAATACAGTTCAAAAATGTATATGATGGTTCTCGTTTTTTAATGACACCTGAACTGTCCATAAAAACTCAAAATTTGCTGGGAAGCGATATCGCAATGATATTTGACTATGTAGTAGATATTGATGCAAACAACTATTTGCAAAATGAAGCAATCCAAACAACGGAACACTGGGCAAAAATAGCTAAGCAAGTTCACAATAACGAAAAACAATCCCTTTTTGGGATTGTACAAGGTGGACTTGTAGAAGAATATCGTGAAAAGTCAGCATTATCGATGGTCAATTTAGATTTTGACGGATACGCAATTGGAGGTCTTGCTTTAGGTGAATCTAGAGAAGACAGAAAATCTATAGTAAATTTCACAACAGATTTTCTACCACTCGAAAAACCTAGATACGTCATGGGATTGGGAGATACCTTAGGACTTATAGATTTGATTTCGGAAGGAATAGACATGTTTGATTGTGTTTGGCCAGCTAGATTAGCTAGACATGGAAAACTGATAACAGGAAATACTTATATAAATATAAAGAATCAAAAATTTATCTCTGACCCAAGACCAATAGATGATTCCTGTCCTTGTTTTACATGTAAAAACTATTCAAGAGCTTTCCTAAAACACTTACTTAAAAACGAGCAAACAACCGCTTGGCTTTATTTAACAATTCATAATTTAATTCAGACTGAGATTATGCTTGATGAAGCTAGGAAAAGTATATTAGAATCAGATTTTGAAAATTTTAAGAAAAGATATATAAAATGAATGAATTGATGAGTGTTTTACCCTTAGTTATTGTATTAGTCGTTTTCTACACAATATTATGGGTCCCTCAAAGAAGGCGCAATAAAAAACATACACAAATGATAAATGATCTAAAAATTGGTAATAATGTTATAACTGATTCAGGTATCCATGGCAGGGTAGTCTCATTAGATGAAGATACAGTAACTTTGGTGCTTAAAAAAGGTGAGTTAGTTGTCTCTAAGGCAAAAATAGATGGTTTGAAATGAAAAAGTTGTTTAAAATTTTATTCTTACCTATAATCTCTATTTCTCTTTTTGCTCTAGTATATTATCAAAATTTATCTCCAAAATTGGGATTAGACCTTCAGGGTGGAATCTCGGTTATCCTAACTGCAGATGAGGGAACAGACCAAGAACTTATTGAGCAAGCAGTTGAAATTATGAGAACAAGAATTGAAGCATTCGGGGACGTTCAAGAACCAGAAATTGCAATAAGTGGGGAAAATTCTGTTTTAGTACAACTACCTGGTGTTACTGATCAAGAGAGGGCTATCGAAGCACTTGGTACAACGGGACTTTTAACATTTAGGCCAGTTCTAGACTCTTCAATGTCTACAGGCTATTCACCAGCACTTGAACTAATTGTTGATCCCGATGATCCAGAAAATGTTTCTACTGCGATCAAGGAAGGGGTTACTGGTGTTGATGAGGTTATTGGCATATCTATTGAAGATAACCCAGAGTTTGAATCTTATATCTTGTCAGTAAATTCTGGATATCCAGTTGTTTATCAATTGGGGCCTGCAGAGCTAACCGGAAATGACATATCAGATGCTATTGCTGTATTTCCTGAAAATGAATGGATAGTATCTCTTGAATTTAAAGATGAATCAGCAAATCTATTTACAGAATTAACCAAAAAACTAGCTAATGAAAATGGAGAGAAACGAAAATTAGCAATAGTTCTAGATGGTGAAGTTGTTTCAGCCCCAGGCATTGCTTTTGATGTTGATCCAACGGTAGGTATCACTGGTGGTACTGCTGCAATTTCTATGGGAAATGCTGATGGAGGCGAGTCAGCTAATAACTTAGCAATAATTCTAAGATACGGAGCACTCCCAGTATCATTTGAAAGATCATCTATTCAAAAAGTTTCAGCTACATTGGGTGAAAATACATTAAACCTAGGCTTACAAGCTGGGCTCATAGGTCTCATAATTGTTTCATTATATTTGATTTTATACTATAGAATTTTAGGACTTGTAGCAATATTAGGACTTACCTCATTTGGACTTTTATTTTATTCGGTTATTACTCTACTTGGGGAATATCAAGGATTCACCTTAACACTTTCAGGAATTGCAGGCATTATTGTATCGATTGGTTTAGCTGCAGATTCGTATATCGTTACATTTGAAAAATTTAAAGATGAAATTAAAATTGGCAGATCTTTTCAATTTGCAGCAGATAAAGCAGCTACTGATGCATGGAAAACGATTTTAACAGCTGATTTCGTATCGTTGTCTGCAGCAACACTTCTATACGTACTAGCAATAGGTCCAATTAGAGGATTTGCTCTTGCCTTAGGTGTAGCAACTGTTTTTGATTTATTCTTCACAAGACTGTACACAAGAAATACAGTACCATTTGTGAGTAACTTAACTTCAAGCTCTAGAGGCTTTTTTCCTATAAAAATGAAAGATTTACTCAATGATTAAAAAATTATTCATAGGCTCAACGGATATCGACTTCCTAAAAGTCGGCAAATTATTTTATCGTATATTTATTATTGAAGCTGTAATTTTTATTGCTGTTTTCATCTTCTCATTAACAGGTATTTTGAATGTAAATCTTTCAGTTGATTTTACTGGAGGAACAACATATCAATTTGAAGCAAGTTACGATGATACAGATATTGACGATGTAATGGCTAGTACTATTCTTGACGTCTCTCGTTATCAAACATTTGAAAATTCAAACTCTCTAATTTTTCGAGCTACTGAGAATACTCAAGATAAAGAAACTGAATTTCTCTTTTATCTTTCAAATAAATTTGATATACCCGATGCTGACATTGACTTCCAAAGAGTAGGTCCTACATTTGGTGACGAAATAACTACTAAAGGTATTCAAGCTTTAATTATTTTCTTAACTTTGGTTGTACTCTTAATTTCTTATAGATATGAGTTCAAGTATTCACTTATTGCCTTGATCGCCCTTACGCATGATTTATTACTTGTTTTCTCTATCTATGTTTTACTAGGTTTAGAGATAACACCATCGACGGTAATCGCCTTATTGACAATATTGGGGTATTCGTTATACGACACTGTTATCTTATTTGATAAACTCAATGATTCTATTAAATCTTCTAAGTATTCATACCTATCAGAAGGTTCACTCAATAAAACCTTTAATGAAGTGCTTATGAGAAGTTTAAATACATCTATTACGTCTGCAATTCCAATAGCTTCAATACTATTCCTAGGTAATTATTTAGGTCTATCTGGTACGCTCTCTGATTTTGCATTACCACTTTTTATAGGAATTTTATCAGGTACTTACAGCTCAATTTTTGTAACCGTCCCATTTTTAGCAAAGATAATTAATAAATAATTTTCTTACTACCATATAGTTATGGGCGATAAAGTTTTAAATTCAGAAGTAGAAGAATTATTATCAGAACTAAAATCACGTTATGTGGATGAAGATCTAAACACGATATTGTCTGCCTATGATATGGCATATAAAGGACACCTTACTCAAAAACGGAAGTCAGGTGAGCCTTATATTACTCATCCATTGAGTGTTGCAATCTATCTATCTGATTTAAGTATGGATATTGAAACTGTTACCGCTGCCTTGTTACATGATCTTATTGAAGATACTGACATTACATACGAAAATATCAAAGATTCCTTTGGTGCAGATGTAGCAAATATAGTTGACGGTGTAACTAAATTAGATCGAATTAAATATAACACAAAAGAAGAAGCGAAAGCTGATGCTATTAGGAAAATGGTAGTTGCTATGTCTAAAGATATAAGGGTTCTCATACTTAAACTTGCTGATAGATTGCATAACATCGAGACACTTGAACATCTTAACGACTGGAAACAAGAAAAAATTGCTAATGAGACTTTATACGTTTACGCACCATTAGCCCACAGACTCGGCTTGCAAAACATAAAACACACACTAGAAGATACTTCTTTTGAAATATTATTTAAAAAACAACATATTGAAATTGAAAATTTAATAGAAAAAGCCTCTCCACATAGAAAATCAGAAATAGATAAAACAACAAAAATATTATCTGAGCTCTTAGGTGATAATTCTATATCGGCAGATGTTGTTGGTCGACCTAAGCATAATTATTCTATATATAAAAAGATTATTAATAATGGTCTTTCTTTTCACGAGATAAATGACTTAATAGGTGTTCGTATCATCACTGATGATGTAAAAAATTGTTATTCAATTCTTGGTCTTGTTCATGCTAATTTTCAACCTGTCCTCGGACGATTTAAAGATTTTATTTCAATGCCGAAGTTTAACTTATACCAAAGCCTTCATACAACAGTCCTGACACCTGAGGGAAACAGAGTTGAGATTCAAATCAGGACTCGTGAAATGCATTACCGTGCTGAGTTTGGCGTCGCTGCACATTGGAAATATAAAGAAAAACCCTCTAATGATCTATCTGAATGGACTAGCGAATTAAATAATATCTCAAATGAATACCCGGATCCAAATGAATTTCTTCAACATATGAAGCTTGATTTATATGAAGATGAAATATTCTGTTTAACACCAAATGGTGATGTAGTAACCCTACCATCTGGTTCAACGGCAGTAGATTTTGCATTCGCTGTTCATACAGAAGTTGGTGAAAAGATGATAGGGGCAAAAGTTAACGGTAAGCTATCAAATCTTAGTAATAATATTAAAACCGGAGATACTATTGAAGTTTTAACAACTAACGATAACAGTAAAGGGCCAAGTCGTGACTGGTTAAATATAGTAAAAACCTCAAGGGCACGATCAAAAATTAAACAATGGTATCAGAAACAAATGAAAGATGAGGATATACAAAAAGGTAAGCAAATATTAAATATATGGCTTGACGATAACACGGATATTTTAAACTTTGCAAACAAAGATGATATTCTTAAAAACATCCTAATTGATACTTCTTTACCAAACTATGAAATGTTTTATCAAAAACTTGGTAGCGGGACCCTAAAAATTGAAAACATAGCTAATAAGATAAGAAAATTTGTCTTTCCTGAAGAAATTACAGATGATGAAGATATATTTACTCCTGAAGTTAAAACTAGTGAAAATTCAGAACTCATAATCGTAGAAGGATATGATGATATTAAGGTGAGGATGGCAAAATGCTGTGTACCTGTACCTGGTGATGATATTTTAGGATTTGTGACAATTTCAAATGGTATCTCCGTTCATCGTTCTGATTGTATGAGTATTCAGATAGATAGTACAAAAGGTGAAAGAATAATTGATGTTGCATGGGGATTTAGTACACATACTGGAAATATTATTTGGCTTGAAATTGAAGCTATAGATAGGCCGTATCTATTAAGAGATGCAACAATAGCAATATCTGATAATGGTGGAAATATATTAGTAGCTAAGTCAGTAACCAGCAGTAAAAGAATAGTTAGTTTAGTCTTTCAAATTGAAATCAGTGATAACACTCAGCTTCAAGAGATTATTAAAGACTCAAAAAATATCGAAAATGTATTTGAAGCTGCACGAATATTTCCAGGTAAAAAATGAATTCTGAAATATATAAATTTACAAGCTTTACAACTTCAAACTGTTATGTATTGAGACCTTTTGGTAATGAGATATGTATATTTGTCGACTTACCTCCTGATTTAACTGAACCCCTTGATTATGTAAATAAAAACAACTTATCCATTGGTGGAGCCCTTGTGACGCATGGTCATTTTGATCATGCTTTAGGAATGTCTCTTTTTCCGTCAAATATATTCATGAATCTAGAAGATGAGTTTTTAGCAAGAAACCCACAAGAGCAGATTGCTATGTTTACCAATAATAACTTTCAAGCTGAGCAATTTAATGGAGAAATTAAAGACATTAATGAAATACCGTATCAATTTATCAAATCTCATCATAATCCGGGTCACACTGCAGGAAGCACTTCATTTGAGTTTCCAGAATTAGGTATAATCTTTACAGGAGATTTTGTATTTAAAGAATCTATAGGACGTACAGATCTTAAAACTGGTAATCACTCTGAAATGATTAGTTCAATAAAGAATGTATTTACAAATTTTAATCCAGACTATGAAATACTTCCTGGTCACGGTGATTCTGAAAAAGTTAGTATCATAAGTAAAGATAATATTTTTATAAGGGAATATATAAATGATTGAGCAAGTTAAAGGCACTCAAAATATATATCAAAATGACTCTGAAAAGTATCTACATGTAAGGAAGTGTTTTTTTGATGTGTTCAATAAATCTGGATATTCATATATTCAAACACCTCATTTAGAGCACAGTGAGCTATTCGAAAAATCAATTGGTGAGAATTCAGAGATTGTATCTAAACAAATGTACCAATTTAATGACAAGGGTGGAAGAACCTTAGTTTTAAGACCTGAAGGAACCTCCAGTATTGTTAGGTACCATGCTCAAAATCAAAAAGAGTTAACAAACCAATATTCATACTTTGGGCAGATGTTTAGGTATGAAAATCCCCAAAAGAATAGATATAGAGAGTTTACGCAGGGTGGCGTTGAGATTATTGGTAACCTCGATGCCTTTTCGGATTTTCAGGTTATAAATGATTCTATAAGATTCTTAAATAGTTTAAATTTAACGTTTACACTTGAAATAAATACAATTGGTTCTATCGATGATCGTGAACTTTACAGCAAAGAACTTTATACTTATTTTAAAACTCACGAGAATGATCTCTCTGATGAAAGTAGAGAAAAACTTGATTTAAATACACTTAGGATATTAGATTCGAATAATTCACTTGATTCAAACGTTATCAAACACGCACCTGTAATAAGTAACTTTATAAATGATATTTCATCTCAGAAGTACGAATCGCTTAAATCTTTATTGAATAATAGCAATATTAAGTTTAAAGAAAATACAAGACTTGTGAGGGGCCTTGATTATTATAACGATCTAACTTTTGAATTTATAAATAATGATGGAGTTGTCTTAGGTGGCGGTGGTCGTTATGATCGATTGGCTGAAATTCTTAATATTGGAACATTTAATGGTGTCGGAGTAGCTTTCGGAATAGAGAGAATAATGAACATTATTGATATTAAAAATAAATCTCCAAAAGTTTACATCATTGGAACCGACATAGATAAAATTGCTCAATTGTGTATATTATTAGATAAAAATGATATAGACTATTCTAAGCCTCCACGTTTATCAAAAATTAATTCACAATTTAAAAGCGCTAAAAATCTTGGAGCCAAATATGTAGTTAATGCTGATGAAGATACAATTAAAGACTTGGAGAATAACACTTCAGTAGAGTTCAATGTAGAGGTATTAATTGAGAATTAAAGAACTATCCAATATAGAAAATGGCACAACCATCAAAGATCTTTATGGATGGGTTGACAGCATAAGAGATCATGGGGGATTGACTTTTGTTGACTTAAGAGATTTTGACTCAAAAATACAGTTAGTTTTTGATAAAGAATCAACTA
>JAAZZH010000013.1 GCA_014239265.1 Actinomycetota bacterium | reverse complement strand
ACTTTCTGGGTCAGTTACACAAACGTTGATACAAGGTGAGACAATTGCCATTGTTATATACTAATTTGTTTTGCAAGTTTATTTGTTGTATTTATAAGCTCTTGTTTGGGATTCTTAAGACCCTTTGAGCCACATTCGAAAATATCAGTAAATTGATTGTCGCCAGTGAAATCGTGCTGCCCTCCTAGAAAATAAACGTCACCAGTGACATGTTTTAATATCTCACCAATTACTTTCCCACTGAGGGAGGTCATATCAAACTTCCCTTCACAGACAACAGTTATTTCTGCCTGTTTGATTTTATTTTTTAAATTTGTCTGTTCAAGAAAATATTGTGATCCTGAGATAAGTTCACATCCTAAAATCTCTCCTAATACAAAAGATAGACCACCCGCTGCTCCAGTATCCTTTTTAAATGGGTCAAGAGGGATATTTAGTTCAGTAGAAACTATTTGAAATACCCTTTCAAGTTGCTCTTCAAGATGTTTGATCTCTTTTTTATTTAATCCCTTTTGAGGGCCATACGTAGCTACTGCCGAATTGCTCCCAAGAAGTCGAGTAGAAGTATCGGTTAATACTTTTAATTCTAAATTGCTAAAGGAATCATTAACCTTGACAGCTGTTATGTCTTTAAAATCTTTTGGCTTGGGGTTAGTAATTATTTCCTCTTCTGCATAGAAGTCAATCCCAAGACAACTTAATAACCCAATTCCTCCATCAACTGTTTTTGAACCACCAAGGCCTAATACATCTATCTCAGGAATGACTTGAGAGAGTGCTGCGGTGTTCAGATTAAAAGGATGCTCAGAAGTTTTGTTTACACCAATTAAAGAAGCAGATTCAAAATATATATCACCATTTATATTTAAATACTCAGCTGGAATCCAACTGCCTACGAAGTCTTTTTTCATAGAGACACTTTCAGTTTGTATATTGTAGTGTTTAAATATTTCAGTTGAATGCTCACCACCATCAGTTACAGGGAAATAGTTAGCTTGTATATCAAAATTTTTAAATACAGATTTTATAACTTTCAATACTTCAGCCGCTGAAAGTGTTCCCGAAAACTTATCACTGTATACATTTACTCTCATGATTCAAGTTTATTTATGTATAACCCTTAAAACCAATAAAATAAAATAATGAAGGTTGGATTCTTATCAGACAAAAATGGGTTTAGGGCTCCACTACATCCAGATTCGCTTCAAAAGTACGATAAAACACAATTATTTGTTGAAAAAGATATATTCAAAAACCTTGATTTAACAGCAAATGACTATAAAAAACTTAAAGTCTTAAATAAGACTTCTTTAAAGCAAATGGATGTTGTCTGCTTTGTTGACTCTGTAGATATTGGTGTTATTAAAACCTTAAAATCCGATGCAAGAGTTGTGGGTCTTTTTGATCCTAAAATTAAAAAAGAGATTAAAAAATTAAGGCCAGATGTTTCTTTATATGATTTTTTTCAACTTCCAAGAATATCGAGAGCCCAGAACCTTGATGCACTATCATCCCAGGCTAATTTACTTGGATACTCCTCTGTGTTAAGGGCTTCATTGGAGACTTCAAATGTTATACCAATGATGACAACTGCAGCAGGTAACATCTCCCCAGCAAAAGTTTTGATTCTGGGTATAGGCGTTGCAGGTCTTCAAGCTATTGCTACAGCTAAAAGATTAGGAGCACGTGTATGGGGTTATGATGTTAGAGCAGATGTAAAAGACCAAGTTGAAAGCCTTGGAGCAAAATTTGTAGAGGCAAGTTCAACTTCTCAAGATGGCGTCTATGCCAGAGAGCTAACGAAAAAAGAAGAGTCTGAATTAAAAAAAGCATTAGCTAAACAAGTTATTGAAAGTGACATTGTCCTCACCTTTGCTCAAATACCTGGAAAAAAGGCACCCTTATTAATTGATAAAAAAACAGTATCAAAGATGAAAAAGAATTCTGTTATTGTCGATTTAGCTGCTGCTACAGGTGGCAACTGTGAACTTACCAAAGTAGGTAAAGTTGTTCAAAAAGATGGTGTCAAAATAGTTGGAGAAACAGATATTTTAAAAAATGTTAAACATGCTGCGACCAAGCTCTATTCTGAAAATATTAGAAATCTCATCAAACTCTTGGAAGAGAATCCAGAGGATGAAATTTTTGTAGAGATGAGTCAAAATGACTGAGATATTTTTATACACCTTACTCATTACAGTTATGGCCAGTTTTATTGGCTATGAACTGATTTCAAAAATACCGCAAACACTGCATACACCTCTCATGTCTGGTTCAAATGCAATTTCAGGTATTACCTTAATTGCTGGAATTTTGATTTATCCAAATGTAGTAGATGATGTTTTGCTTAAAACAATAGTGCTTATAGGAGTTGCTTTTGCAACTATGAATATAGTTGGTGGATTCTCTGTAACTGGCAGAATATTAGAAATGTTTAAGAAAAATGACTGAATCACTTTATCTCATCTCTGCAGTACTTTTTATTCTTGCGCTTAAGTTATTTTCACGTCCTTCGACTGCATTCCGAGCAAATAATTTAGCCATTGGAGGAATGGTCTTAGCCGTCATCTCCGCATTTGATCTGAAGTTTGCTGATTATGATATCTTCTTTTATCTTGTCATCCTTGTTTCAGCTGGTCTTGGTGTACTTGTTTCGAATAGAGTACAAATGACTCAAATGCCGGAGCTAGTTGGAATTTTTAACGGACTTGGTGGTGGAGCATCTGGAGCTATTGCTTATGTAGAGATTTCAAATAGTAATTTAGTACTTTCAGATTTCTCCGTAGCAGTATTTTCCATGACCGTTGGCGTCTTTACGTTCTCTGGAAGTTTAATTGCTGTAGCTAAATTACGTGGAAAGTTAAATAGCTTCAATGCCACGCTGATTAATTTACTATCTGGTGTGTTACTTGTTGGAGTGGTTGCGTTATTAGTAACAAAAATAGACTTCTCAATTGAATACATCATCATTCTTTCACTACTACTTGGCATTACACGTGTGATATTAATTGGTGGTGCAGATATGCCAGTAGTCATCGCATTCTTAAACTCTTTATCAGGAATTGCAGCAATGGCGGCAGGATTTATTGTGAACAGTATCATCTTGATTGTTGCCGGTGCATTAGTTGGAGCATCAGGCATTATTCTTACTCTTCTCATGTGTGCTGCAATGAATAGAACTATTTATCAAGTACTCAAAGGTGGCTTTGGAACAACGAAGATCAACAACGAGTATGCAAAAGATCCGATAAGTACCTCTGCCGAAGATATTGCAATTCAATTAAGTTATGCAGAATCTGTTGTCATTGTTCCAGGTTACGGTATGGCTGTTGCACAAGCACAGTCCGCAGTGAAAGAACTGACAAATACTCTGAAATCAAAAAATATTGAAGTGAAGTTCGCTATTCATCCAGTTGCAGGAAGAATGCCAGGACATATGAATGTACTTCTAGCCGAGGTAGATATTGACTATGAGGATATGTTTACCTTAGAAGATATTAATTCTGAGTTTTCCGCGACTGATGTAGTGCTTGTTATTGGTGCGAATGACGTTGTAAATCCATTAGCAAGAACAGATGAAAGTTCGCCTATCTATGGGATGCCAATCTTAGATGTGGATATGGCAAAACAGGTTGTCGTAATAAAAAGATCCATGTCACCAGGTTATGCTGGTATTGCTAACCCACTCTTTATTGAGGAGAACACAAAAATGTTATTTGCGGACGCAAAAGAAGGCTTAGAAAATATAGTTAAATCTTTCGAACTAGTGTAAAAATTTATATATATACTTGATAAATGATTGACGGTGAATATTTAACAATAGAGAAACCTTTACTTTATCTCCATATTCTTGCTGGTTTTATTTCTCTAGGTGTTGCCTATATTCTTTTATTCATCAAGAAAGGTAATAAAAGACATAAAAAACTAGGGATGATTTATGTATATGGGATGACAACTATTTTTGTGACTGCAATTCCATTAAGTTTGCTTAGAGAGTTCAACCCATTTCTGTTTGTTATTGCCATTTTCTCCTTTTATCTGGCGTTTTCAGGATATCGCCAAGGTCGAGATAGAAATGGTGCACGTGAGCAAATAGATAAAGCATTAGGTGTATTCATTACTGCTACAAGTATTCTTTTTTATACATTGGCTGTAAATGCATATTTAATAGAAGATTCCATGTGGATTACTTCAATAATTTTTGGAACTTTGGCATTAGTTTTTGGCATTAATGATTTTCGTCGTATGAAAATAGTCGAGCGACCAAATTTTTATGACAGAACTAATCTGCATTTAAACCTCATGCTTGGCGGAAGTATTGCAACCACAACTGCGTTTATTGTTACTATAGACCCATTTTCTATTCTTTGGCTTAACTGGGTAGCCCCAACAATTGTTGGAACGCCTATTATTATTTATTTCTCAAGAAGAGAGTTAGCTAAAAAAGTTACTTAAATTATTTAATACTTTTTTAGAAGTTTTAGAATTTGACCTTATTTTTTTTACTTGGTCTTCAGTTAGTCTTGGATTAGGAAGTTCAACATCTATATCTATGCTTTTCAACAGGGCAATTAATTCAACAGTAGAAATTTTTAATTCTTTAGCTAATTCATAAACATACACATTGAATATTATAGCTTAGAATTTTTTATAAGCTATATATTCATAATTAAAAAGGGAGTAAATTTATTTCAGTTCTTTTGCTAGGTGAAGTACGTCTCTCATTGTTTTTATAATCTCCTCAGATTTGTAATATCTTTTGAAGAGGATTTTTCTTGAATTTACAAAGGTATCCTCTATTTTTAGTCTTCTGAGTTTTTTCTTAGAAGCCTCCACGATTTCTAGATTTCTTTTGATAAAGAGATCTGTCAGGTATTCATCATCACCGTCGAACTCCCCTCTCCAGTTTATTTTCAATCCCATGTCAAAACTCTCTGGAAAGTAAGCAAAGAAAGAGACATACGTTGTTGAAGACTTTCCATGGCTTCTTGTGTACACTTCAACTTCACAGTTGTATCCATCAAGTTCACCAAATATCTTTTTCTTCCTAAATATATTTTTTGAAAGTACAGATGTAAAACCTAGAGCCTCAGAAGCAAGTGTAAGTGCATTATTTATTCTTTTATTTGATGAAATAATCAGCCACACAATACCAACTACAAATAAGACGGGTATTGCAATTGCGATAACTTCTCTCATTATTTTATTGTATAAACATATTGATGTAGATGTCTGTTTTTTCTAGTACTCTCGTAAATATGAATAAGATAGTTGAAGTTCTAACCACACCTCTAGTAACTTTCCCACTCATACTTACTGGGATGAATGCGATTATTTATCAAATAGCTGGAAAAAAGATTGGAAAAATTTGGGGTGCAACAACAGCTATTTGGCTTATTTCAGCTGCAATCTATGTTTGGTAATATTATTCTTTGTAGTTTTTCCAAGTTACATAATTTCCAAGTTATAAAAGAAAAAGGGGCGTGAACCCCTTCTTCAAAGCCAAACTTTTAACAACCGCATTAAAAGTTGACCAGTTAACAATCTAACAATATAAAAAGCATATGAAAAGAGAAGTTTCTATTTTTATATAAAGTTTAAAACTCTTCAAGTAGATAAACCTACATAGGTTGTATAGTTGTTAGCTTATGGACTAACTTACTTGTTCCCACAGAATAGGTAGGTTGATAGATAGGGAGCTTATGCTCCCTTTTCTATAGGATCTTAAGCAAAAAAAATAGAACCAGCTCCTAAAATCCCTTTTTCATATTTGGTCTTTGCTAGATTTTGGGCTGGTTCTATAAGATAATTTTTACCGTGCTATTTTTACTCAATAGCACTTTTCCTGATAATCCAATTTCCCCCTAAGTAGATACTTCAAGGCTATCAAGAATACTCATTGGTTTCTTTTAAAAACCAATGTTTTCACAAGGATAAGTTGATTGTGAAAGCCTTATCGATTAAAATGGTATCTTGTGTGACTAAATATTTTTGAAAATATATTTATTAAACACTTTCATTTTTTCAACCCAAGTGTCTTCATAAAAATAATGTACAGATGCAGCAACAGATGACAATAAGGCATTTCCATCTTGCGGGGTAAAACAATAACCCGTCAACTGATTACCTTTTACGTGTAATGAATCAACTGCGACAACACCATGTGAGAGAATTCTTCCGTGGTATCCATGGTCTCGACCGAAAGAGAAGACTTTATTGGAGGAGAGTTTCTCAGTAGACATAAGATGCTCACTACTATCTAACTCTTCCAGGACGGTATTAAGCTCTAAACTATTTTCAAATGTTAAGTTGAACCAAAGCGTATGCATGTATTGGGTTGGTAGTTTTATCGCTGAGGAAAATAGATCTAACTCCAGACCATCTTGTTTGAATAATTCATAAACATCTCTTGCATGATGCGTGCCGAAATCCTGGTTGTCATGCTTGGTAATAGTCGGAGATGGAGCAAAAGAGTCATTTTGCGAGACATCATTTGCCCTACGAAGACAAACAAATCTTCCATCACTCAATTCTCGACCTGCGTCTTGAGTAAAAGTTTTAACAATTGAGGCCATGTTGTGGGTATTGCATGAAGCAACAAGATATTTATTAATATCAGTGGTCAATACATCATTATTTATTCCCCAGGCAAAGAAGGGGCCAAAGCCATGCTCTGAACCCTGAGCAAGATAGCGCTTACCAGGATCTAATTTAGAATACACCCTATCCCAATTGTCATTTCCAGTTGGTGTACAGTCAATAATTACTTGAGAATCTATATATGCGTTCGCAACATCACCAGCATCAAAACCTAATGTTTTAAAATCTGCAATAGTTTCTGTTTTGGTAACTAACTCAGCACCTTTTCTCTGGAGTGCTTCTACTTTTCCTCTTTCCTCAGTTAAAGGAGTTCTTTTGAAAAAGTAGACGTTGTCAATACCTAGTGCTGGTTTATGTTCAGCAAGTAAACCAATAAGAGGTTCACCAATTGTTCCAGTTCCCACGACTAAAATGTTTTTACTCAATATAATATTAGAATAACAAAAATTATGAACATGCACCACATTTACAAATTTTCTCAACACAATACAGACGGAGATGCTTCTCTTGTTGATTTACTTGGAGGCAAAGGCGCTAACTTAGCTGAGATGAGCAATATGGGTATCAACGTACCACCAGGGTTCACAATAACTACTGAAGTTTGTAACTACTTTATTGAACATGCAAGCCTGCCTGATGGACTTGAGGATGAAATCAGATCTTCTGTTAAAGAACTTGAAGCCCTTTCCAGTAAAACATTTGGCAATGAGGGAGTGCCCTTATTACTCTCTGTTCGTTCAGGAGGAAAAATATCAATGCCTGGGATGATGGACTCTATTTTGAACATAGGTTTGAATGATGAAAATGTACAGAATCTAGCAGAGGCCTTCGATGATGAGAGATTTGCTTTAGATTCATATAGAAGATTAATCCAAATGTATTCGAATGTAGTACTGGGATTAGAACATGAGAGGTTTGAAGCAGTAATCGCGAATAAGAAACGAATGGATAATGTTGAATCAGATGCTGATTTCAATGTAGAACAACTAAATTGGATTATCGATGCTTACAAGAACACAGTTGAGAGATTTTCAAACGCACCTTTTCCACAAGATCCTTATGAACAATTACTAGGCGCAGTTGAAGCAGTATTTAGTAGCTGGCTCAACAACAGAGCAGTAACTTATAGGAAAATTAATAACATACCTGATACATGGGGTACAGGCGCAACAATCCAGACAATGGTTTTTGGAAATCTGAATGAGAAATCTGGAACAGGAGTTGCCTTTACTAGAAATCCATCTACTGGGGATAAAGAGCTTTATGGAGAATATTTGATGAATGCTCAGGGAGAAGACGTAGTTGCTGGTTTGAGAACACCCTTACCAATTACAAACGACGAAAAAGGAAACAAGAATTCATTAGAGGAGAACTTTCCTACTGCATATAAAGAGATCCTTGAGACAGCTGGTAAATTAGAAAATCACTTCAAAGAGGTACAAGACATTGAATTTACAATTGAAGATGAACAAATATATTTACTTCAAACTAGAAAAGCAAAGAGAACAGCACAGGCAAGTGTAAAAATAGCAATAGATATGGAAGCTGAAGGTATTGTTTCAAAAGAAGATGCAATATTGATGGTTGATGCAAACAACATTACGAATCTTCTTCATCCACAGTTTATTGAATCCCAGGAGCGAGATTTTTTCGACAAAGCATTAAACGCTTCACCCGGAGCTGCGGTTGGAGAAATTGTTTTTGATGCCGATAAAGCTGAAGAAGAAGCTACTAAAGGAAGAGACGTAATTTTAGTCAGAGATGAAACAAGTCCTGAGGATATTCATGGAATGCACTCATCTGTAGGGATCCTGACGACAAAGGGTGGCATGACAAGTCATGCTGCAGTTGTGGCACGTGGAATGGGTAAACCCTGCGTTGTAGGTGCAGAGAATTTAATAATAGATTTTGAAGAAAAAACAATCTCTAACGGGACAACAGTGTTACATGAAGGAGATTTAATCTCTTTAGATGGAACCCTAGGAGAAGTCTATGTTGGTGAACTTGAATCAGAACCTCCAAAGCCATCTAGTGAATTTAATACTCTTATGGAGTGGGCAAATAATTTTAAAAGGATGAAAGTCAGAGCTAATGCGGAAACAGCTCAAGATACAACTAAGGCTCTTGAGTTTGGCGCTGAGGGTATTGGCTTATGCAGAACAGAACATATGTTTTTTGAAGGAGAAAGAATTACTCCAATGCGTGAAATGATTATGTCTGATTCAACACAGGGGCGGAAAAGAGCTCTATCGAAACTAATCGGATATCAGATTTCAGATTTTGAATCACTCTTTAAGCTGCTGAAAGAAAAACCAATAACCGTTAGATTACTCGACCCACCAATGCATGAATTTTTACCTAAGAGTGATCTTGAAATGTCAGATTTAGCATCAGCAATTGGTGTCTCTCCAGGATATGTTCGCGAAATGTTACTCAAACTCTCAGAAAGCAATCCAATGCTAGGGCATAGAGGAGTACGACTTGGGTTAAGCTATCCAGAAATTTATAAAATGCAAGTAGAGGCAATTCTTAGAGCGGCTTATAACCTTTACGAGGAAGATGGTGTAAAAGTAACTCCAGAAATAATGATTCCTTTAGTTATGAATCCCAAAGAGTTACAACAAATGAAAGAGATTTTAGTTCGAAAAATTAAGAAGCTTGAAAAGAAACTAGGTTTTGAATTTACCTACTCTATTGGCACCATGATAGAGCTACCAAGTGCTGCTCTAAACTCAGAAGCTATTGCTGAACACGCAGATTTTTTCTCATTCGGTACAAATGACTTAACTCAAACAACACTAGGTCTTTCAAGAGATGACGCTTCAAAATTTTTAAACGAATATATAGAACGAAATATTTTTGGCATAGATCCTTTTGTTTCTATTGATGTTGATACAGTTGGAAAATTAGTAGAAATGTCAGTTCAGGGTGGCAGAAAGAGAAATAAGGATATAAAAATAGGTGTTTGCGGAGAACATGCTGGAGAAGCAAATTCAATATTATTTCTAAATACCTTAGATATTGACTACATCTCCTGTTCACCATTTAGGATTCCAACTGCGCGATTAGCTGCTGCACAAGCAGAAATTGTTAAATAATTTTATTTTATTGATACATATTAAGACTTTTTAGAGTCTTAGTTAGTAGGATAAAAATATGATCTTAAAAGATAAAAAATTATTGATTACAGGCATTTTAACTGATAAAAGTATTGCTTATGCAACAGCACAAGTTGCTTTAGAAAATGGTGCAGAAGTTGTTGCAACTGGCTTTGGGAAAGGTCTGCGCATTACCGAACGAGCAGTAAAAAGACTCTCTGGAGATATTCAGGTATATGAGATGGATATACAGAATGAAGAACAAGTTACTCAAACTGTAAACAATATTAAAGATAATTTCGGCACCCTTGACGGTATTTTGCATGCCATTGCATTTTCTCCAACAGAGGCAATGGGTGGTAATTTTATGAATACAAGTATTGAAGATGCTAGAACTTCTTTCGAAGTTTCAGCTTTTTCATTAAAAACTTTATCTCAACATTTTGCTCCAATACTTAACAAACCTGCATCAATAGTCGCATTAGATTTTGATAACTCACAAGCTTGGCCAGGTTATGATTGGCAGGGAGTTGCAAAATCAAGTCTCCAATCTATTGTTCGATACCTTGCTTTCTATATGGGTAAAGATGGAGTAAGAGTAAATGCTGTTGCAGCAGGTCCTCTTGCTACAACTGCAGCAAAGAATATCCCTGGATTTGCAGATATGGATGATGAGTGGAATCAAAGAGCTCCACTTGGATGGGATTCAAAAAATGCAATACCAGTTGCTAAAGTAGTTAACTTTTTACTATCAGAATTTTCAGAAGCAGTATCTGGTGAAATAATTCATGCTGATGGTGGAGCACACTCTGTCGGCGGAACGATGTTGCCTAAATAATCAAGTCATTTTCTGATAGGATAAGTGAATGAGAAAATATTTAGTCATCGTCCTTGCATTCTTCACTTTCTGCTCAAACGATGCTTCTATAACTGATGATTATTATGTCATAGACTGTAGCGAAATAGAAAAAAATTTTAGTCAAATGGAAGAAAGTATAGAAGAATTAGAAAGTAAGGATTCTCTTACCCTTGAGGAAGAGCAGGAATTAGAAAACCTTATGGATCGAATCGTATGTCACGAAGAGTATGCGTCTTTTGACGAAGAAGAATTAACAGATTTTAATGATCCGATTGTAGCTAAATACTTTACTGAAAACGAGGCTGATCCAAGTTATAACCCAGGTAAATTTTTACCTAGACACTGTACTTATGAGGGAAGATATGAAGATATTTTTTATGAAGAGACCCCCGTCCTTGAGGTGCCATTTAAAGATGAATTAATTTTAGATTTGTATCCAGAAACCCTTGGACTTTTTAGTGAGGGACTGTTTCCAAGAAATATCGAAGATTATGGTGGAGAGTATGGAGAGCAGCTTGGTGAATTTAAATGTAAACCAGATTGGAGTTTTAGCTCTAGTTTTGGTGGAGACGTAGTAGCAACAAATAATGAGCCAGATGAAACAAAAAGACAAGACTTTTACGGACTGTCATTTTACGATAGAATATTTCCCTTTTACAGTGTGACGCCTGCAGAGCAACAAGGACTTTGGGGGCAATGGATTCAAGCTCCAGATTCACATCCCTATGGACCAGCAGGCGGAAGTATTGAGGGTGGGCTAGGTGTATATGACAAATTTGGACGTACAAAATATCCAATCTATATGGCCTCTGGAGCAACTTTGTACTACAACCCAAATAGTTCATTTTATGGTTGGGGTTTCTATGAAACAAGAGTTCCTTGCGATTGTTATGGTGGTGTTCAACTCACAAACAAAGTATTAAATCTTCCAAATGCTATTCACTTTGATGAAGATCAAAATGAATACAATGAAGATGGAGGTATATATTTTGGACATGGCTGGTTTGCGCTTCCTATTTTTAGCGGAGACAAGAGAGTTGAAACTCAAGAACCAACAACTGATACAGGGAAGTTGACATGGACTTTTATTGCAAATACCGCCCAGTACAGTGGTCCAATGTGGGCATATGTTCCAGAGTTTTGGCATAGAAGAATTGATAGATGGAATGCTTTAGAAATGATTTTAGATGGTGAAGATCAGATATCAGAGGAAAATTATCAAACTCTAATTGATTTTCTTGGTAACAAAATAGATAAAGACACTTTATATGAAGAAATTTCAGATGAAGAATGGTTTATTAGCGATGTTGAGGAGTTTGACCAAGAACAGGGAGGGGTGTTTTGGGTTGATGAAAAAAATACACTTGCTTACACTACAACCGAATATGCAGCTATTGGATCAGAAATGGGAGAGTTACCTGCATTTACTGAATATGATAACGATGGAAATTTATATTTAAAAATTTTCCCACCATCTGTGCCATCAATTGGTGATAAAGAATATTTCACATTAGACGGAAGAATATATGATATTAATTTATATAATCATTTTGTTGATTTCTTCTCTGGATCTCAAGATTTAAGTGATATGGATCCAAGTTTTTTAAAATTTTCAAAACCACTAGTTGTTGAAAAAACGGAGAAAGCTCGACCAGATTTAGAAATGTCTGACTTATTTGTAAGTCCAGATTCACAATCTTCATATCAAGCTGAAACTCTTGATGGCTTATCTGTTTCATGGAATGTAGTACTAACGGGTGAGACAAATAATGGTGAAACAAATATGTTTTGGGACTGGTCGGGAACTAATAGTGAGGATAGAGATTTGAGTCAGTATTATAAAGTAGAAATTAACGGATCAAGTGAAGATTTTGAAGATTATATTTTCACTCCTGTTGATGAAAGCGAAGTACCAGGATCATTACAAGTATTAGAGATGAGTACACTTGAACGTACTGTATCTTATATGCCTCATATTAAGACAGCTCAAGATAGTAGTTTAGAAGCTGAAATAAAGTCTGATATAGATGAATCATTAGGTATTGACTCAACACCACTTGATTTTTCATGTTGGGATTGTGAAAGTGAGGGATGTGATCCTGAAATCTATGAGTCAGTTTTAGATGATGGCAGTAAAATTAAATATCGCTGGTATAGATTCAAAGATCAACCAAGTTTTAAGTATTTAAAAATAGATTATCCTGATATTTACACTGACGAGTATTTAGATCTTGTTCAATCAAGAGTTGAACAAATGCATAAAGAATGGGGACCAAACCAAGAGTTTATTGCTAATCCTGAGACTTTAGAAAATTTTCATCTTGTGGAGCTTGATAACGGATCCGTTGTTAAACCCCCAGTTGGTAAAGAAGTTGGTTGGGTGCCTATAGTTTTAGAACTAGAGATACCTTATGGTGAGTATCAAGATCAATTACACTATAACGAGTTTATGGAACTGTATGGCGAAAGGGCAAATGAGTTCAGCGCGATAACGATGCTTCCTTAATAATGTTACCTTAGTAACCCGATGAACCTGCCACTGTTGGATCGCCTACATCTCCATCTTGAAATATATCCCTTATAGTACTTAAATCTGGTTTACTGATAACAGGTGCTATATATGTGTTATATAACTCATAACCTAATGGATTATTTGTAAGAATCCCTGATGGTGTACGCATACTGTCATTCCATTCAGGAGAAAGCGTTCCATTTTCCCATAAACTTGTGTATTCAAACATACTGAAGTTAAGCAAGTACAAATATTCTTTCTGGGCAACTTCAAACATGAATGGATCAGACTTCCAAGCATCACCACCATATCCTTCTGAATCCCAAAGCCCCCCATCATAAGCTTCCTTCATAGCGGCATATGTCGGTCCACTTGCCCAATCTGATGAAAATTCAGAATACTGTTTTAAAGCTATAGCGTCTAAACCGCTCATGTGAATTGTATGAAATACGTGTTCAATAACTTCTGCTGCATCAACATCACCATTTCCTATACCATCACCAGATGAATTTAGATACCAGACCATGTCGTTGTCATAGTGTGAATCAAATAAATAATCTAAATCATAACTCTCCGGAGAATATAGAAAGTTTGGACTGTAATCATCTCCACCGCCACGTGCTACTTTCTGTAGCGTCGGCATTCCCGCATGATAGGTACCACTGTCACCTCTTAATGTTTTGATAAAAGTCTTTTGTTTAGTAGCATCTATATCTTCACCATTTGGATCAGTAAATAGTTCAACCATCCGTGCAACTTTTTCTATAAAAGCATCTGGGACGGCACTTTGTCCTCCAACATTTCCTGTCGCCATAATTCTGACTCCATTAATAGTTACTTCACGTTTGAAGAATTCACTAGGTATTTCAGCAATACGGTCTTTGTCATAAGCTTGAATAGTAAGAACATCAATGATTTCACCTTTTTGATATACAGGAATTGTAGTAGTTTCTTCTTCAGCTACTTCTGAGTCCTCTTCAGCCTCGTCTAAATCTTCTTCGAGTTCCTCTTCCGCCTCGTCTAAATCTTCTTCGAGTTCCTCGAATTGCTCCTCAAGGTTTTCTAATTCCTGCTCTTCCTCGGGAGTAAGTGAGTCCTTACTTTCTAGATCTTCTATTTTTTCTTCTGTTTGTATAATATCTTTTTCTATTTCACTTAAGTCTGTAGATATATCCGCATCATTTGAGCAGAAAGTAAAGAATGCAAGGACGACGACAAAATATTTTTTCATACATCAATCCTATCAAGATGATTCTTACTAGGTTCAGTTTTTTTAATTATCTGTCGATAGGTCAAATGAGTTTAAAGCGATAACTGAATTTCTTAAATTTAAACTATTTAGTTTCGAATTTATTAAACCTTAACAAATTCCCAATTATTATAATCAAATATGTAAGTACCCGGACCCTCAGGTTCATAAACGGGGGGTCTTCCGCAGAAATAATCTGCAAAATATACATTTCCATTTTCATCACCAACTTGACCTCCACCCCTGTATGTGTTTCCATATTTTTCACAAGCTTTTTGCTGGAGGGGATATTCAAGTGCAAAATAATAAGTAGCCATTGATGAAAAGACTTGGGATTCTATTTCTGTTACCGCAGGATGCTGTGATAAATCAGAATAAGTATATGCTATTTCTCTAATTAAAAATTTTATATCAATAGTCTCTTCTTTTGGATCTTGACTGACCCCCGCTCTAAAAGTTTCGATAGCTTTTAAATACAATTGCAAAGATTCTCTTTCAGTATCTTTCTTTTCTGCTAAAAGTTGACCCAAAGCTTTATATCCTCCACCTAAAGCACGGTACCCTGATAGTAAATCATCTAGAGATTGATCAAACCATATTGGATTCTTTTGATCTACTTCTCGTAGTAAAATAGGATGTTGTTTAATATTTATAAGATCTGCACAGTCATAAATATCAATATCGTACTGCTCTTGATCGGCTCTACATATTCGGCTTGCTGCTGCATCGATTCCCTCTTTAGCTTTTTCAATTGCTAACCAGCCCGCATTGTTCGTGTACTTAGCAAGCATTTCCTGGTCTTTTACTAATTGGTTTTTATCATAATTATTTTTACTATTCAGAAGTACTTTCTTTTCCAATAAATTTGAAATTAAACCAAATTCTGTAATATTAGATATTTCACCGATCTCTTCAATCGCAATATCGTATGCTTTAACATAATTATTATATTTTTCTTGGTCTGAAGTACTTTGGTAAGCTAGTGCCATATATCCAAGAGGTAAGCTAGGAATTAAATTTATTGCTTGTTTTATAAAGTCATTTGAATTTTTTTCAAGCCCTATATATATTAATTCTTTGTAAATATCAATATCTTGAATTCTTATGTCCCCGTAATTTACATTACTTTGATTAACTTTATTAAGTGAAATATAACTTTCAGATTTTATAAGTAAATCTTTTATGTTGTAATTTACATTACTGAGTCCCTTCCATTGGTCATTTAGTGAATAGTCTGACTCTTTTTCTTTCCACTCTTCATCTCCATCAACAGCCTCTATTGCTGATCTATGACTAAAAATTAACTCTGCTTCGGTTGGATTTCTTTCACTAACAATTATGAAGGCAGTATTTAATTTTTCAGGTTCTTCGCCATAAGCATAAGATCTTGATCCGTAATGGTTTATATAATCATCAATATTCCAGGAGATGATTTCTTCAGCTTTTACCTCATTATTTTCACTACACACATACTCGGCGATGGTTTTAATACAGCCCTCTACAGTTACATCAATTAGTTGATAGTATGTCTCATTTACCTCTTCATGACCTATCAAGCCAGCCGAATATAGAAATATTTCACTATCTGGTTTCGCAACTCTTCTTACAGCTTTAAATTTATCACCATCTTTTTCAATTCTCGTTGGCCATAAGTCTCCTTTGTAAGAGAACATTACCGGAAGATACTCTCCGCTTGTTGAATCAAATATTCTTAAAGTTCCTTGCAGTGAATTATTTGCGGTTGAATGACCAGTGAGGTGCATGCCATCATCACTAAGAGATCCTTCACCAATAAATCCTGGTCTAGGAAATCCATATTTCCCCCCACCTGTTTGACCAAGAATACTGTGCTCAAACTCATGCACAAAAGATCTCCACTTCGGATCACCTAACATTAAAACAGCTTGTAATTCCAAGTGAGTTTTACCATCTGGCCATGGTCCGTATTTTATTTTATTATCTTGGGCAGGAGCAGGATTGCCAGTGTTTAAATAGTATTCATGAAAAAATCCAGTCCCACGAACATGGTCGGCAAGCCTCATCATATGACCGCCGTGATAATACTCTCTAGCTCCAAGAGTTATAATATTTATATTGTCATCAAATAATTCAAATACTTTTCTATAAACTTGTGAATCCAAATTAGGACTAAAAACTATAGGGTAATTATTATTTTCGTATTGAGTGTAATCATATCCTATATTCATAAACATACTCTTATCAGTTGTCCATGTGTTTTCGCTAATATGGTATATCTCAACAGACTCCTTTAATTTTGGATCTAAGATATGAACATCTCCATTGAATTGATGAGGTTTATTAAAAAAGTTTGGCACCCTACTGAGGGCCATACAATTATTTGTATATAAACCATCACCTGCAATATTATCTCCATGTGTTCCATCATCATATAGATAAGGTTGTTCAGAACCACCATTGTGTGCAGAAACCCAGTTGTCGTTATAAAGCATTTTGGTCTCACCTCTATTAAAACCTAAATTATTTTTAACAATAATCTGGACAGCTTCGTCAGGAAAAATTATTTCAGGATTTAAATATGCTTTATAAAAATCTGGAGAGTTTGATCCTCCTGCTCCATTAACATATCTTGTTCCAAAAGAAGACCTCATCCATCTAGGGTTATATATGCTTTGTGCAAAAAATTTGTCAATTAATTCATAGCGTGTCATACTTGGATCAACTATCGAGGCATCACAGGTTGATACATTTTGAGGAGTGAAAAGTTTATTTTCGGGACAGTCTAAATTTCCATCTACAATATCGCAAAATCGATTTATATCTATGTCTCTAACAGCTTCCTCAGTGAAAGAACTTTTTTTATCTTCTAAGTTTATATTATTAGTAACTTCGTAAAGTTCACACAAAGGAAGTAAGGCAGCTCTCTGTGAGTTTGCTTTTGACCTTACTTGAGATAAATACAATTGTATTTTTTCAAGAGTTTGTTCTGAAGGATTTAATCTGTCAAAACGGATGTTTTTTTTAATTTTTTCTCTTAATTTTTGTATTGTGTTGATTGAGCCATCACCCCACTCAATTAAATCAATAAAATCACCGTTGATCTCTGATTCTACATAACCTACTTTCTCTTCCTCGCTTATCTCATCGGATCTTATTATGATTGAATTTTCAATATTCAATGCCCAATTATTTAGTTCATTTAGTATTTCTGTTTCTTCTACAAAATTTGATAAGCTTAGACATCCTTCAAAACTTAAGTTTTGCCCAATTTCTTTGGCTTTTTCATACGAGCTAACTGTGTCACAAGGTACCACACTTGATAAGTATGCGTATTTATCATTTATTTCATTTTGTAATTCTTGGTTTTCACTTTCTAACTCTCCAACAATAGAACCTTCAGCGATTGCAATCTCTGTTTTAAGTTCCTCGATTGCTTCTTGTTGGCTTTCATCATAATTAGACCCAGACCTATATAGATCAAGGGTCATTTCTAGTAATCTAATTTTTAACCTTGCTTGATCAAGTTCATTTTGTTCTTCTGTAGATAAGTTAGACTTTTGTTCTAATGGAAAAATTACTCCATCAAGGATTTCAGCGTAAATTTGATCTTGGCCGAAATTTTCAAAATCTACGTTATCGTAATTTTCACCTGTCTGTTCTTTTAAAAATGTAATTTCTGATTTAAGTTCATCAACATATACTTGATCGTATTCTTGTTCTACAGCTTCTTCAAGAGCATCTAATTCCTCATAAAGAATATCGATTTCTTCTTGTGTATAGGTGTTTCCATCTCCAGAACTTGTAATTGTTGATTCTTTGTCAACTAATTCTGAAGTTAACTGTTCTATTTCTTTTGTTATTGATTTTATTTGTTCATCAGTTAAACATTCCTCATCTGCAGATGATTCATTATCAGTACTTATATTTTCAGCATCGGTCGTTTCTTCTTCTATGGATGTTTGATTGCTTGAACATGAAGAAAAGAGAAGAATCAAAACTAGTATTAAAGATATTTTCCCCCTCATAATTTCAAGTTTAATAACAAAAAATAACTTTATAAAACTGATGATTTTTAATTAATTTTACAATTTAAAACTTTATATAAATACATTAGAATTCAAATAAAGGGGGGATCATAAAAAAAGAAATTATTATTTTTTTACTTTTGTTTTCTTTTTGCTCTGCACAAGAAGACGTCAACATTAACGAAGATGGTTTAATTACATGTGCTGAAGATCAAAAAGACTCAGAGGGAAGATGTTATGAACCAGATGATGAATTAACTGGCGAAGATAATATTTTTTTGATTTTCCCGGGTACAGAAAAAGAAGCAAATAAAATTATTGAATGCGTTAGAGATTATGATACCGCCTTACAAGGCTTTCCAGATGCTGCAGTAAATGGTTCAGAGGTCGCTTTTAACGTTACAAATTATACTGATGGGACCTACGGATTAATAGATGAGGCACTAGCCAATTGTGGCTATTAACAGATAGACATCTTTCAAAAAAATTGAGAAGTTTTAATTCTTTTTAAAAACAAGAACTCCATTGTGTCCACCAAATCCAAAAGAATTAGACATTGCTGAAGATAATTCTTTTTTTACTGCAATATTTGGAGTGTAATTTAGATCACATTCTTCATCCGGATTATGTAAATTAATAGTAGGGGGAATTATTCCATTTTTAAGTGCCAAAATAGATACCATGGATTCAAATGCTCCTCCTCCACCAAGCAGATGACCGGTCATAGATTTTGTAGATGAAATATCTATTTCATAAGCCTGTTCTCCAAAAACAGTTTTTATTGCTGCAGTTTCATTTTTATCATTGGCCGGTGTTGATGTGCCATGCGCATTAATGTAGTCAATGTCATCTATTGTTAAACCTGCATCAGCAATTGCTTTTTGCATAGCAACTACCGCACCTTTTCCACCTTCAGCAGGAGCTGTGATATGAAATGCATCAGTAGTTGCGCCATAACCAGCAACATATCCATATATTTCAGCACCTCTGTTAATTGCAGACTCCTCACTTTCCATTACTAAAACTGTTGATCCCTCTCCCATAACAAAACCATCTCTATCTTTATCAAAAGGCTTACAAGCTTCTTTCGGGTTTTCATTGTAAGTCGAGAGTGCTCGAATTTGAGCGAACGCCCCTATTGTCATGGCAGTAGTTCCAGATTCAGTTCCTCCAGCTATGACCATGTCCACAATTCCATTTTGTATCATATTTTTAGCTTCACCGACTGCATTTGCAGAAGCTGCACAAGCAGTTGTAACTGTTAGAGAGGGTCCCTCTATACCGTACTTAATAGCAACTTGACCTGTACTTGAATTAGGCATCAGCTGTGTAATAGCTAGAGGATTTATTCTTGAAGCTCCTCGTTCATCAAAGGTTCTAACTGCTTGCTCTGTTGAGCCAATCCCACCAATACCCGTTCCAAAAACAATACCTACATTGGGACCCAAGCGTTCATCAGTATTTAAATTTGCATCTTTTAGAGCTTCCTCAGTTGCAAATATTGAGAGCTGCGATGATTTATCTAACTTACGAGCTTGTTGCTTACCCATGTACTCATTAGCATCAAAGTTTTTAACTTCGCCAGCAAAAGAAACTGGGAGTTCACTTGTATCAAATGCAGTTATAGTATCAATCCCTGACTCACCGTTGATCAAGCTGTTCCAAGTATCAGGAACATTATTAGCCAATGGATTTATTGTTCCTAAGCCAGTAATTACAACACGTCTTTTAGACATGATTCTTTAGAGCTTAGAATGTAGTAAGTTTACGGCCTGACCTACTGTACCAACATCTGTAAGTTCTTCATCATCTATTTCAATTTCAAACTCATCTTCAAATGCCATAACAACTTCAACTATACCTAATGAATCAATATCTAAATCCTCTTCAAGCTTTGCTTCCATGGTGACTTTTTCAGCATCAATGCCGAGTTCATCTACAAAGAGATGCTTAACTTTCTCAAAAACTTCATTTACTTCCATGATTACTCCCCCTTAACTTAAGTTGTCAGTCCTCCATCAACTGGAAAAACCTGTCCCGTTATATATTCTGACTCATCTGAACCTAAAAACGCTACCATGTTTGCAATATCTTCTGGTTTACCCACTCTCTTTATTGAAAGTTGGCCTATAATCTCTTCTTTTTGTTGGTCATCAAGGAATGATGTCATGTCAGTATCGATATACCCTGGAGCAATAACGTTAGATGTAATATTTCTTGAACCGAGTTCTTTGCTTATTGTTTTTGCTAAACCTATCATGCCCGCTTTAGATGCAGCATAATTTGATTGTCCCATGTTTCCACTAATTCCAGCAACAGATGAAATAAACACTATTCGTCCCCATTTATTTTTCATCATACCTTTTATAGCTCTTTGCGAGGCTCGAAAAGATCCCGTTAAATTTGTATCGATAACTGAATCCCAGTCATCTTGTTTCAATCTTGGAAAAATATTATCTTTTGTTATTCCTGCATTGTTAACCAAGATCTCAACGGATGAGAACTCTTTTTCAATCAGTTCAAAACATTTCTCGACTGAGTCATTATCTGTGACATCAATCTGAACGGCTATAGCATTACCACCATTGGCTTGAATAGAATTTACGACTTCAACTGCCTGTTCCTTGGAGTTCGAGTACCCAACAGCCACATTGGAGGTTTCAGCAAGTTTTTGGGCAATAGCTTTGCCAATGCCTCTTGAACCACCTGTTACTAAAGCTGTTTTCATTATTGAATTTCTTTTTTTCCATGAACAAAATAATCTATAGATTCTTGTATCACATCTACACCAGTTCCATCAAATTCTGGTAAAGCTGCATCTGTTTCCCCTAAGGGAGTTACACGCTGACCTAATTTAATTGCTGCAGCACCCCATGCAAGTCCTGCTCCAACAGCTGTAATGACCATTGTTTCCCCACCCTTTATTGAACCATCTTCAATGCCGTCAACAAAAGCTGTAGGGATAGAAGCAGCTGAAGTGTTTCCATACTTGTGAACATATTTTAAAGTTTTAGCATTGGGGAGTTTTAGGTTTCTCTCAAGTCCCTCGATTATTCTCAAATTTGCTTGATGTGGAATGAGAAGATCTATATCTTCTTTAGTAAGACCCGAAGCTGCAATAGCTTCTTCAGATGCGTTGCCCATTGCGCGTATACCATTTTTAAATATCTCCTGACCATCAAATGTCCAAGTCGTCTCAGCTGCGGCATAGGGAGTGAACCTATTCATTGCTGATCCAAAGTTGGGAACTTCGAGAATTGCTAGCTTGTCAGAACTTAAGCCGTTTTTAAATGAATAAATCTCTCCTTCAGATTCATCATTACTTGGTTGCACAACCATTGCCCCTGCACCGTCACCAAAAAGTACAGCTGTATTACGGTCAGACCAATCAAGAAGCCATGTTATGTGCTCCGAACCAATGACTACTGCATTCTTATAGATCCCACTCTCAATGAAAGCTTTTGCTTGTTGCATAGCATATAGAAAACCAGCACAAGCTGCATTCACATCATAGACAATTGCATTTACACAACCCATTTTTTTCTGCACGTGTGATGCGGCAGATGGAACAATGCTATCTGGTGTACATGTAGCAAGAATTACAACATCTATATCTTCAGGCTGTAATCCAGCTGTAGCAATTGCTCTAAGTCCTGCGACTGTTGCCATATCTGAGTTGTTGACGTGTGAAAATCTTCTTTCCTTAATACCGGTTCGTTGTTGTATCCATTCATCAGATGTATCAATGAATGTAGCCATGTCATCATTTGTTACTACATTATCTGGGACGCACTTACCCCAACCTGTTATTGTTGACTTCAAAATTTCTCCCAACTATTTACTTAAAGACTCTAGTGAGTTAATTACTCTAATTTCTTTACTAGATATAGACTTCTTAACCATTCCTGCAGTTACATTGCCAGGACCAATATGTGTCCATTCATCGGGTTTAATTTCAGATTCTATCTTAAGTATTTGGTCGTAAAATAAGACAGAATTATCTATTTGATTAACTAAACGAGTCTTTAAGGTATCTATGTTTGCAAGATCTGCATCAACATTCATATAAACCGGTATTGTTCCCTCTTTTAATTCAACCTGTTCAAGGGCTTCAGCAAGTTTTGGTTTTGCCGGGGAAACAATTTTTGTATGAAATGCGCCAGCAACTTCAAGTGGAATGACTCTTCTTGCACTTAGTGCTTTAGAGTTAGACTTAAGATACTCAAGATTTTCATTACTTGAACTAATAACTATTTGCGAAGCATCATTGTAATTTGATATCCATACTTCAATGTCTTGAGAGTTTAAAACCTCAATTTCTTTTAACGTAGCCTCTAAGTCTGTAGTTAATACTGCTGCCATTCCTGTGTCAGAATTCTCAACAGATTCTTGCATTGCCTCTCCCCGTACAGAGATAATTTTTAACGCATCTACGTAATCAAAAAATCCGCTAATAGCTAGAGCTGTATACTCTCCAAGGGAGTGGCCAATTAAAGCATCTGCATTGCCAAACTTCTTAATAGCTTCTAGTCCGTAGCAATAAGAAATAGCGAATATATAAGGT
>JAAZZH010000012.1 GCA_014239265.1 Actinomycetota bacterium | reverse complement strand
CTTTTTTTATAACAATTATCACTCATATTATTTTTGTTGGCGTGAGGTGGCAGTACTACTTAATTTATGCGCTTTTTACTACGAAATCAATAGTTACAATATTTGAATATAGAAGTACAAAGAAATTTATAAGAGCAATAATCTCCATCAAAACTATTTCCTTCGTGATTATTTCAGCTGGGTTACTTTATATCTTTCCTGTTCCTACTTTTGGGACAGGCGGCGATGCACTTTATTCAGTTGGGTATAGTGAAGAGCTCTTAATAATTGATGATAGAAATAATCCAACTGAGTTTGTAGAACTTAGCAATCTCAAAGAAAATGCAAAAAGAGAATTGTTAGTAGACGTTTATTATCCAAGTAATGAAGAGATTTCTTCAAATCAGATATTTAGAAGTAAAGAAGGTAATTGGGGAACTTACATTGTTAGATATTTAAATAGGACATGGGGGCTTAGTCTTCCAGAGTTTATACTCCAACATTTAAAACTTTCACAGTTTGAAGTCCAACAAAATCTTATACCTGTTGAGAATAAAAAGTTCCCAGTTCTTATTTACTCTCATGGGTGGGCAGGTGAAAAAATATTTGCTTCAGATCAACTAATTAACCTAGCTTCCAAGGGTTATGTTATCTTCTCTATTGACCATACAGGTTTAGCAATGTTTACAAATTTACCATCTGGAATAATTTTTAATACAGGTTCCACCGAAAATTCATCCAACATTCATAGTGTTATGTATGAGATGAAGAATGATATTGAAGACACTATGAATTATTTTATAAACTTAAGCAGTGTGGAGTTACCCATCACAAATATTGTTAGAGCAACAGCAGATTTTACTAACATTTCTACAATGGGGCACTCTACAGGAGCAGGGGCTGTAGTTGAGTTCTGTGCTGTAAACACTTGTCAAAATATGATCCTACAAGATCCTTTTTTAACGCCTTTTGTCGATGCAGGAAAAGAGATTCAGCTAAGAAATAAAACAGATGTTATATACAGCGAGGACTGGTTCAATGGATACACAGATTCTGAAGAGTTAACTGAAATTGAGCTTTATAGAACTCTGTTATCTAAACAAGATGTTGAAATTCATGGGTATTACTTAAAAGATTCTAAGCATTATGACTTTGTTGCCTTTGGTTCAATCAGTCCTTTAACAAAATATACTTTTCTCAAAGGTGCTATAAATTATGAAGATTCGTTAAATGTTAATAATTATTTTAATAGTTCAGCCTTAAAGGGTGAGATTCCTAATGAGGAGTATTCACCATACTTAGTATCTATTGACCAATAAGAGCTTTAAGTGAAATACAAACAGTCTATTCGCGTCGTTAAGCAAATGAATACCACAGAGGAAGAGCTATGGGATGTCATAAGTCAACCAGGTCACTTAGAATTAACACATCCTTTTTCTAAAAGCCATTCAGTGATATCGTGGCCTGGAGTTGGATCAAAGGATGTTTTAATATACCTAAGTGGTGTAAGGTATGAGAGATATTTTACTGATTGGAATGAAGGTAAGGGCTACATATTACAAATTGGAGGAAAAAAGGGTAAAAAATCAAAGGTTATTTGGGAGATATCTTCAGAAGAGAATAATACATTCCTATCAATAACTATTTATCCACATTTCTTAGCAAACGCACCAAGATTTTTGAGCTTTCTACCCTATAAACTATTGCTCAGACCAAAGTTAACATCTTATTTAAATTCAGTACTGGGAGGAATAAATTACTACCTTGTTGAAAAAGAATCTGTACCAAAAAACCATTTTGGCACACACAAATGGTTTTCTTAAAGAAGGCCTACAGAGAAAGAGATAGAAGCCCAAAGAGAAGTGGTATCAGTAATAGAAACCCAAGTAACAGTATTCTTCTTGCATTCATAATTTAAAGTGTATCATTGAATCTATGAATGATAAAAAGTTCTTTATACTCTCTGTAATTTTTTTAGTCACAATTGTGGTAACCGCGTTCGCTGATCTTGATTATATCTCTATGGGCTTATCCTTTGTAGCAATGGCTTTTTGCTTTTGGTATATCAAAACAAGATCTCCTCAAAAGTAAAGTGAAATACTTTCGTCCTCTTATACCCTATTTAGTTGGATTAGCTTTACTACTTACAATCCCTGTGTTTAGAGATGTTGGAATATATAACACAGTTGGTCAGGCATTATTGTTTATATTTGTAGTATGTATACCGATTTCTAGAACAGGCCGAATGAGTTATGTTGATATCGCCTGGCCCTGGGGACTAGTTCTTCTGGGAATCATTAGTTTTATATTTAGTGATGGCTATTGGCTTAGGTCATTACTTATTAGTGGAATGGTAATTCTTGTAGGGCTCAGAATGGGATTGGGTGCGTTGAAAATGTGGAAATCTGGGCACTTAGATAAAGAATTGCCTCGGTATGAATATCAGCATATTCGCTGGAAAAAGAGAGGTAAAGATAATACTCAGCTTGCACTTCAAGTAGATGCAATATCACAAGGTTTAGCTAATACATCATTTCTTGCCTTACCAATTTTTATAACCGCTTCAAACACCAACCAGTCACTTGGAGTAATAGAAGTTATAGGCATTTTGATCTGGGCAGTAGCTTTAGTTATGGAATCAGTAGCTGATTTTCAAAAACTAGGTTTTCTCAAAAGAATGAAAAAAACAGGAATGCGTAATCAAGTTTGCAATGTTGGTTTATGGAAATATACCCGTCACCCTAACTATTTTGCTGAATGGATGGTTTGGAATGGTCTTATTATTATGGCAATTCCCTCATGGCTTGATTTAAGAGATATACAAGTAGAGCTTTTCAATGGGCAAGTAGATCAAATTTTTTGGTTATTAATAGGGATAGGTCTTATCTATGTTTCGAGAATGATGTATATCACACTTGTTTATGCAACTGGTGCGATTCCTTCAGAATATTTCTCGGTTAAAAAAAGGCCCGGATATAAAGAATATCAAAAACAAACGAATCTTTTTTTTCCTAGAGTAAAGAAAAAATAAGGACTAAAAATCAATGAGGAATAAGAATCCCGTTCCAGCTGCAATAACAAGCATTCCAAAAAGAATGCCGGCATAAGCTAAATATTCAAGTGTTTCCATACATCTACTTTGGACTAAATATATCTTCTATCTTGTCATAAGTTTTATCTTCTAAACTCTCTAGTCTCGATAATAGATCTGAATTAACTCTGCCTTTTTCTTGCCAGATTGGAACCATTGCATTCCATATACCTTCACCTTTTAATCGTGAATATAGTGATGCCCCAATATGAATAGCAATAACTATATAGCTAAGGGAGGCTGAGAGTTCGTGTAGAGCTATGGCAATACGCATGCCAGGTATGTCAAAAGAAATTAGTGCCGCAATAAGTAAGCCGGTAGTAGGAAGCATGATCAAACTAAAATAAACAAGTCTATGTACAGTTTTTGCAATGAATAAGTGGCCTTTTCTCATTTCATCGTGGGCACCAAGGAGCGTTGGTGTCCCCTTCATATAAAAATATCTAATAGAAACAATCACTAGAAAAGCAACAGCAAACACAATTTCAGAGTTTAGTAGAGAAGCATCTTCCAATTGTTCTAGTTCATCAACTTGCTTAAAGATTCCATAAGCGTACAACAATGAGAATGTCCAATGGATAAACTTTGATGTTGTTGTATGAGAATTCATAAAAGGTATTTTAGAATATAAATGTTTTAATTAATAAAAGTTACTTTTTTATTATTTGAGAATGTTTTGATTACTACGCCAATAGCAATAATTGTGAATGCAACTTTAAGTATGAATATGCTGACAGTAGCTACTAAACCAAGCAGTAGTAGAGTTATGATACTCCCAGTAATTCTTCCCACTTCGAATCTAACTCTCTCCATTATTTGAATCCTCCTCATTTTCACCATCATTATTTTTGTCATTAATATCAAAATTATCAGTATTTATATCTATAACTTTTTTCCCTAAAACTTTTATAGACAGATTTCTATCTGACTTATTGTTGGAATTCGCAGGTGCTGCTTGGATGTCTACAAATGACTTTCCACTGACTCTGATTGAAATATTTTCATTTTTTTCTTTATTGGCACCCTTTACGTCAATCTCGATTAATCCACCAGCTATAGATATTTTTGGTTTTCTTGGTCTTCCTGAGTTGTCATTTACTTCTATAGATCTAAATTCTTCTTCTGACTCATCCCAGTCCCAAACTGGAGTCCCACTAATTACTTGAAATGGTTCAGGTAGTCGACCTCTACTCTTCCATACTTTTAATTTTTCATATGGTATCTCAAGAAGCTCTGATAATTCTTTTAAGCCTACTAAATTCATTTTTCCTTCTTATGTTATTAATAGTAACATTATATACAGATATCGTTTTTATGTAACTATTAGAAACATTAAAAATATATTGATTGATTATATTACCCCAGAAACAGAAAAAGAGAGAATGAAAGGTCCTCTCTTCTGCTGTTTGAAGCTTATAGTGTTGCAACACTAATTCTTAAAAAGACAGCTTCTAAATAGATATTACAGCTGTGCGTTTTAAAAAGGTAAGGTATTTTTAATTTAATTTAGTTTCTTGCGAGTATTCAAATAGTAAATGAAAAAAAATAATGCTGTAATACCGGTAAGAAGGTTGGGAATTGTGAAAACTCCCTCATCGCTACCATAATCTGCCCACACTCCAGTAATAAATGCTAAGAACCAAGTAACAACTGCAAGAAGCGGCCAATTCCACTGTTTGATATTTTGTATATAGTTACTCACTGTTTTCCTTAATTAACGATTATCACGTTTTAGGTTTTAATTTTGCAGTGAAGTGTCTTAATAACTTTGGTTGATAAGTTATCTCGTACCCTTTTAATGTATCTTTTTTTTCTACTAGTTTTTCTAGAACTTCCGCAACATAATCAAAATGGCTTTGAGTATAAGACCTTCTCGGTGCTGCAAGTCTAACTAGCTCGTGTGTTGCAGGTGTATCATCTTTTCCATCTTCACCAGCAACTCCAAATGCTAATGTCCCGAGCTCAACAGCTCTAACACCACCAATAAGATATATCTCACATGCAAGTGAATGTCCCGGATATTGATGTGGAGGGATGTGAGGAAGAAATGTTTTTGCATCTATATAAAGAGCATGTCCACCTGCAGGTTGGACGATTGGTATTCCGTACTCAAGAGCTTTCTCTGCTAAATATGAAATAGATCGTGCACGATATTCAAGATAGTTTCTATCTGTAATTTCTATTAAACCTTGAGCTAAAGCATCTAAATCTCTTCCTGTAAGTCCACCGTATGTGGGAAAGCCTTCAGTTAATATCAATACATTTTTAGCAGCCTCTGCGAGAGCATCGTCGTTGAAAGCTAGAACGCCTCCAATGTTACCGAAACCATCTTTTTTTAAACTAATGGTACAACCATCAGCTAAGCGAAACGCCTCTTTAGCAATCTCTCTTATCTCAATATCTTTATAAGAATCTTCTCTTTGTGACACGAACCATGCATTTTCTGAAAATCTGCAAGCATCTAGAAGAAACATCTTATTATATTTTTCACACAGTGCTTTTACGGCTTTAAGATTCTCCATTGATACAGGTTGTCCTCCACCTGTATTATTTGTAATTGTCATTAAAACAAAGGGAATTTTGTCTATATCATCACTATTTAGTAGGGCTTCTAATTTTTCTAAATCTATATTTCCTTTAAATGGTGCTGGAGTTAAAAGATCTAATCCCTCTTTACAAAGTAAATCTACTGGTGTTGCAAGAGCAGCCTCAAAGTTAGCTCTCGTTGTATCGAAATGACTGTTGCTTGGGATAATGTCACCCTCTTTAACGGTTATCGTTGCAAGTATCTTCTCACTGGCTCTGCCTTGGTGAGTTGGAATGATATGTTTGTACCCTGTAAGTTCAGTTAATACTTTATTAAACCTTTGCCAAGAATGTGAACCCGCATAGGCTTCATCACCTCTCATAATTGCTGCCCATTGTTCCGCGGACATTGCACCAGTACCAGAATCAGTTAATAGATCTATTGTGACCTCTTGTGACTGAAGACCAAATAAATTCCAGTGTTCTCTTTCTAAGTACTCTTTTCTCTGTTCTGGAGTAGTGATTGCGAGTGGTTCAACAGATTTTATTTTAAAAGGTTCAATGATTGTTTTAAATTCCATAAAGGAATACTACATAATAAAAACATATATCATTATTCATATGGTAGATATTCATAAAACAGTAGAAAACATTTATAGTGAGAATCAAGAAAATCTAGAAATCTTCGAGTGTAAAGATGAATTCTCAGACACACAGAGCTTTTGTGACCACTACGGTTACAAAATAGAAGACTCGTGTAATGCAATTTTAATAAAGTCTAAGAAACCAGAAGAGTTTTATGCCTTATTTTGTGTCCTTGGTGTCGATAGATTAGATGTAAACCATAAGGGGAAGATTGTCTTAAATTCTAAAAAACTAAGTTTTGCTTCCAGAGAAGAAGCTGAACTGCTGACAGAGCAAACATATGGTGGAATAAGTCCCTTAGGCCTTCCGGAGAATATAAAAATTTACGTTGATAAAAATGTTATGAATAGAGAGAAGGTTTTTATAGGTGGTGGAAATCGAGTTAGTAAGTTTTTTCTTTCACCTGAAACACTAGTTAAGTTAACGAATGCAAGTATTGAAGATTTAACTTAATCCATCTCTGCATAAACTTGCTGCTTGAGGAGCTAGAGCCTTTCCTCCAATACCTGGGAACCTTCCAGCTTGTAAGTAGTTCTTTAGAAATGTTCTTACATTTTGAAAGTCTTCCTCACTTATCTCTTGAGGCGTAGTTAAGACGCTAAATGAATCTGGTAGATAGCTGTACAGGAAAGATTGTTGCTGACTATCAAGTTTTTCAACATACTGCGAAAGTAGATTTATCGTGACATCATAGTCATCAATAACATTGATACAATTTTCATACTCAGCAACACTCAATGGACTTACGTCTACGTCATAGTCAGCTCTGTATTGAAAAAATAATATCCCAACAATAAATAGAAGTGTTCCATAAAAAAGAATTTTTATTGGAAAGAGCAATACCTTTTTAATTGGCCAAAAAATAGCTTTAAGAATCATATTCTTACTTTAATGTAATTACAAGACACTGGCATGCACCGCCAGATTTAAGAAACTCTGAAACATTTGCAGAGACAGCATTCAGCCCTAATTCTCTGACCTTTTCAATAACTTCAATATCTTCAGATGGAAAAATTACTGTGTCGTTAATTACTACAGCATTACATGCCAATTTATTAGCATCTTCTTCGGAGACTGGAATCAAATTAAAGATGTCAGCAAATTCAGATAATGTCTCATCCTTAAATGCTTTTGGATAGAAAATTGCATCTTTATTTCCTGTTGGCAGTTGCTGAAAACAGGTATCTAGATGATAGAATTTTGGATCAGCTAACTCTACAATTTTTGGCTTAAGTCCAAACTCACTAGCTATGTATAAAAGGGCTTCTTTATCACTTCTTATGCCGTAAGAGCCGACAAGATATTCATCTAAAACAAATGCATCGCCTCTTCCCTCAAATTTAAAGTCAGATGGAATTCTCGATACTGAATATCCATTTTCTGAGAACCAATTAGAGTAAATTTCCTCTTCGCCTTGTCTCTCTTTGAATTTAAAATTTGCAATTAAAACTTTATCTTCATTAATTATTCCTGAATTTGCAGTAAACACTAGGTCTGGATACTTTTCATGGGGTGGCACTACCTCAACAGAAGCACCTGCCTGTTCAATGGTTGTTTTTAGATTTTCCCATTGCTGTTTTGCTAGGTCAAGATTTACGCTAACACCCTCAACCATCCATGGGTTTATAGAATATTCGACTTTAAAGTATTCCGGTGAACTCATTAATACTGTAGTATTTCCCATATGAACAATTTAGCATTTTATACATACAATGTATAATTTTACTGGTATCAAATGAAAATAATCAGAATCAGCAGTGAAAACTTAGCAGAGTGTCACAGAATTAATCAAGAGAACACCCCTGAAGTTGGATCTAGAACATTAGAAGGGCTTCAAAATTTATTAGAGAACTCAGATTTTAGCTTATGCGCAGTTGTGGATAATGAAGTTGTCGGTTTTGTAATTTGTTTCCAAGATACTGAAACAACGAACTCTTATATGGGTGATATAGAACATAAAAATTTCAATGAAATTAGCCAACGAGTAGATGATTTTTTATATATTGATCGAATAGCTGTAGATAAAAATTATAGGAAAAAGTCTATAGGTTCAAAACTTTATGATGAAGTTGTTAACTTTGCTGAAATGAATAACATTTCATATTTAACAGCAGAAATAAATTTATTTCCCACCAAAAATACGCCATCATTTAATTTTCATGAAAAGTTTGATTTTACTGAATTAGATACAGTTAAGTACTCAGAAGATTATGAAGTCTCTCTACAAGTAAGAATCAATAGCTAGTTAGTATATCTATATGAAATTTAACCTGCCAAGAAGACAAAGAAAAAGTTTTGAATCAATTACTAAGAAAATGATTTCTGATAATTTCAATAAAACAGAATCAACAGAACTATTTAGTAATTTAAAAAAACAATACACTGATGCTCCCCGTACTTTTGGAGCTAATGAAGGAAAAAAAGAGGCAACCCTTGAGCTACTAATCATTATTGGTAACCAGATAGCAGAAGAATATAAAGATCTTGAAATAAGTATGGTTCTTGGAGTTCCTGAGCTTCAAAAAAGTAAAGCTTAAATCTAGTACTGCATTTTAGTGATTAGTTCTACAGTTTTACTCCCTTTTTTAATAATCCAATTTAGTGTTGCTTTTAGCCCTGGTTTAATTATTGCTTTAGTTGTAAATCAATCTGTTCAGAATTCACGACGTAAGGGTATTGAGGTTGGTGTAGGGGCTGCTGTTGGAGCAATAGGAATAACTTTAGTTTCCGCAATAGTTGTAAGTCTTTTAGTTAACACTGTACCTGTCATGATTAATATTATTTATTTTATTGGTTCTATCTATATTATTTTTAAGGGCTACCAAACAATTACATCAGATACAGATACACAGAACGAACTAGCTAATAATTCCGCTTTTCTATCAGGTTTTCAAGTAAACCTCTTGAATCCTAAGATGTGGGTTTTTTATTTGACTGTGTTGCCAATTTACATGTCAGACGAGACTAGTTATTTTATGAGCTTAATTTATCTGGGCCTAATAACCCTAGCGATAAATTTCATTGCAGATATTACCTATGCTTTTACAAGTGATTACTTCTTTAGGAACTCATCTGACAAAACAAAAAATTTGATAAATAAAGTAAGTGGTATCTCACTTCTACTTATAGGTATCTACCTATTCGTCAGCAAGTTTATCTGATTCTTCTTTATCTTCTTTAAATAATTCCGAGATAGCCCCAATACTTCCCAACGTAGCTGATAATTCAGCTGGTAAGAATATCTTGGTTGCATTGCCGTCAGCAATTTTTTCTAATGATTCAAGATACTTAATTGCAATCAAATCATTTGATGGATTCCCTTTGTGAATTGCATTAAAGACTTGTTCGATAGCCTCTGCTTCACCTTCAGCAACTGCGATTTTTTCATATTTTTGTGCATCCGCAACAGCTTTAAGAGCTTCTGCTTCACCTTGTGCAGATAGTATTTGTGACTGTCTTTCACCTTCAGCAGTCAAAATTGCAGCTTTTTTCTCACCCTCAGCTTCAGTAACCGCTGCTCTTCTGTCTCTTTCAGCTTTCATCACCTTGTTCATTGCGTCTTGAACATCTTGTGGAGGATCTACTCTTTGAATCTCAACTCTTACAACTCGAGTACCCCACTTATCAGTAGCTTCATCAAGAATAAGTTTTAATTGAGTGTTGATATTTTCTCTTGAGGTCAGTGCTGCGTCTAGTTCCAAATCACCAACAACATTTCTTAAGTTAGTTTGAGCTAGCTTTGTTGCGGCGGTAATGAAGTCTCCTACGTTATAAACTAATTTCTTTGGATCTGTTGGTTCGTAATATATGACGGCATCAACTGTGATGTTTACGTTATCTTTCGTAATAACTTCTTGTGGAGGTACGTCAATAACTTGCTCTCTCATGTCAACTATGATGAGACGTTCAACCCAAGGAATAACAATATTTAAACCTGGACTTGCTTCTCTGTTGTATTTTCCGAATCTCTCAATTAGACCTCTCTCGAAGGGTCTTAGTATTCTGAAAAGTCTAAAAATAACTAAACCGACGATAATTACTTGTACGATTGTTGTGATAATATCTACTATTTCTTCCATAATATAACTATACAGAAGAGTCGTTTATAGTTTTTTAATCAGTAGTGTTTTCGGCTTCAGTTTTCTCTTGTTCGTATCTATTAAGTGCAAGGACAAACATTACAAAGAGTATTGTTGACCCAGCGAGAAATGTTAAGGGAAGAATTCTAATTTCGAAAGCATTCAGTCCCTCAATTTCTGCAGGTTTTGGACCTCGGGGTGCGTAAAGGACAAAGAGTATTGAATTTATAATACACCAACCGAAGGTTCCTGCTCCAACTACTAAAAATCCTAATCTTTTACCAAGGTTGGTTGCGTTGATTAAAAAAGTAGATCCAAAAAACGTTACAAGGGAACCTATAAACATAATTATTCCTGTGATTGTTAGATTTGCTGAAAGCAACGATCTCATTATGTCACGCATCAGGCTCCATTCCTCTTAAATAGTCTATCACTAATGCAATATCAGACTCTGGCAATACAGCTCCAAATCCTGGCATCTTACCTCCGCCAACACCATTAACTCCGTACCCTTTACCATTGACAGAACCATTGATAATAAAGTCAATGAGGTCACCTCTAGATTTAAATTGTATATTTGCTCTACCACCTCTAAGTGCTGGCCCTAATCCGCCAGATCCAATTTTTTTTGTGTACGCTACACCAGCTGAGTAGCCTGCAGTATGGCATCGTGCACAGTATGCATTAAATAGTCCTACAGCACGTTTGGCATCATCTATATTTCCACCAAATGTTGATTCGGCAATATCTTCAAATGAAACTTCCCATAGTCTTTGTTCTAATGCAGTTTCTAAAAATTTAAGGCCAGCTAATCCTTCATTTAAGAATTTTTCCTGACCCTCTACTAAGATGCCAGTGTTTATTAATTGTGAGTTGAGCTGTGATAAATAACCTCTAGCAACTGAGGCATCTTTTCTAGATGGGGTCGATTCTTCCTCTTCTGGGTTTAGGTTTAAAACAGATAAACCTACAACATCTGCGATTGTTGCACTGTATTCTGAAATCTCTATTTCTACTGAGTCATAGAGACCATCCTCATCAGAATCAATGCCGGTATCTTTTTCAAGTAATGCTGAAATTTTATCAACAGCTTCTTGAAGAATAGGTAATTTTGCTGGACCAGCTTTTATTTCCTCAATTAAAAGTTTCTGATTGATAATTTCATTTTCGACTTGAAGTGCTGAGTTTTCAAGTCTGAGTAAAGAAGAGTTGATACTTGATTCAATAGTTCCTAATTCAAAGGACTGCTCTACCTGAAATGAATGTAGGTAGTCAATCAAATCTTCAAGCTGTCCATCATTCATCGGACCTCCACCTTCAAGACCCCAAGCAGGCATAGGTGAGTTTGCTCTTCCGTAAATAAGCCAGTATTTAACTTCCGAGTCATCATATCTATAGAAAACATTATTAATTGCAGGTGCTGCCCAGGTTACCTTCACACCACTGCGTTTTTCTACGTAGGAAGCAGCTCCACCGCCACCATCTACGCCATGACAATTACCACAGCCAAACTCTTCGTATAAATGATGCCCTCTTTCTACGGAGACGTCTTCAAACTCTTCAACAAAACTCTCTTGTCGTGAGTCTTCACCAAGGTAATAAAGTGGAATCATAATAGTCAAAAGAGAAGCAATAAGTACAGCCCATGACAATGACTTATCAAGATGTTTGGTTTCCAGTTCATCATCAGATTTATATTTTGTAAGGTTTGCAGGCAGTTCTTCATTCTTTCCTGAACCTCTAAACCCAACAGCAGCAAAGTATGCCAAAGCACCAACAATGGCTAATGAGAGAAGGGTTATAAAAATAGAACTATTCATTAAGACTCTTCAGTTGGAGCTAGAGCGATACATGATAGACCTTGGGGATATTTTACAGAAAGTCCAGGAGCTCTAGGGGATTCAATGATTGTACCTGTGTCAATAATAAGCTTTCCTGCTGATGACACATTTACTACGAATCTATCTAAATTTCTAGGTGCTGGTCCTGCGTAATACTCCCCAACCATATTGTATTTTGAGCCATGACATGGACATTCGAAACCTTGAGATGAGTTACACCATGGAACCCTGCAACCAAGGTGGACACATCTTTGGTAAACGGCCACTAATCCATCAGCAATTGTTGATCCGTCAGTAAATTGTGAGTCTCCTGCGGTGCTCTCGCTAAATGGTAAAACATATGCTCTAGCCTCTGGAATGAAAGCTGGTATTACAGAACCATCTGCTTGTATAATTTGATTTTTCAGATCTTCAATTTTTCCAGCATCAACCTTGGAACCGAAACCACCTGACACTTTTGGCCACAGAAACCCGAGCCATGCCAGCGCTTGGATTCCCATGAAAGCTCCAAACGTGCCTCCAAGTGCTTTTCCTAAAAATTGTTTTCTTGTGATGTATCTTTCTTCTTCAGAGATTTCTTCGTAAACTACTTTTTCTTCAATTTTAATTGAGCCATCAGTCTCTTCTACAACTTCTTCAGTTTCATCTGCTGTAACTTCTTCGACATTTACTTCTTCAATTGATTTTGGTTTTGAGGGTGCAAAAAAACTTGTCTTTTCTTTACTCTTTTCAGCTTTTACAGCTCGTTTGTCTAAGTTTTTCTTCCAATCAATGTTTCCAGGTCCTCTACCGCTAACAATTGCGACAATTCCTACAACACCTAAAAGACCTATTGCCCCAATGGCAATAAAAGATAGCTCAACTATGCTCATTCGAAATATATCCAATCTAATAAGTCATCAAACCATATGCCGTCAATCCATGGATACGTCCAGTTCCAACCAGGTCCTCTAAACAACACTCCGATTATCGTGAGTGTTCCAGCTCCAGCTAAGAAAAATGTATACATCATGATTGCGTATTTTCTCTTTGACGGATTGTTCTCCTTGTTTCTATCAATATATGGAATAGCTGCAAAACCAATTAAGCCAATAACAAGTGGAATCATAACTCCAGCAATCTGGGGATCCCAATAAGACAATGCCTCCTGTAAACCAAGAAAATACCAAGGAGCTTTTGCTGGGTTAGGAGTAATATTTGGATTTGCCTCTTCTAGAAGTGGTGCCTGCAGTATTGCACTCAATATAATTAAAAATGCCATCATTGCCATTAATGAAATAAACTCTGGAAGCATGAGGTGTGGCCAAGTGTTGACTTTATCAACTGGCTCAGATGCCGCTTTTTGAATTGGTTTTGCCTTAACGACAGTTAATAGTCGTTGTGTTACTTTAACTTCTGGAGCAAAATCTACTTCTTCTGGCGTATCTGCTTTTGGAGGAGCAGGTGTTGCTGCTTTTGCAGGTGCAGGTGCTTCAGCTTTTACAGGTGCTTCTTCAACTTTAGGTGTTTCTACAGGAGCAGGTGCTTCAGCTTCAACGGGTGTAGGTAAGTCTACTTCAATGACTTCTGGTTCATCATCGACAACAGTCGGTGCGGATTCACCTTTCATTTCAGCAAGAGCTTGCTCAACAGTAATCCCTAAAGCCTTAGCTCTAGCTTCTGCGGATCTTAAAAGTAAGTGTTCTGGGATATCAACCATGTTTTATTATTCTCTAGAGTGGTCCAGAGATACCTCCATCTTTTCTAACTCTCCAAAAGTGAATTGCCATAAAGATAACAATGATGAATGGGAAGAATAGAACGTGCAATACATAGAATCTGAGCAATGTAGCTGTTGTTGCTTCCAACCCAGCAAATAACCCAAACTTAATTTGGGCACCAAACACCGGCGTGTAACTTGCCATGTTGCCACCAACAGTAACAGCCCAAATAGCCAGCTGATCCCAAGGAAGGAGATAGCCAGTAAAAGACAGAAATAATGTTAAAAATAACAAAATAACGCCTATAACCCAGTTAAATTCTCTAGGTGCTTTATAAGCTCCATGATAAAAAACTCGTGACATATGAAGAAAAACTACAAGGACCATAAGGTGTGCTCCCCACCTATGCATATTCCTTACTAAGGAACCAAATGCTACGCTCGTCTGTAGGGCCTGAATATCTGCATAGGCCATCTCTGTTGGTCGAAAATAAAACATTAACCAAATACCCGTAATAGTCAAAACTATAAATAGGAAGAAGCTCATTCCTCCTAGGCAAAGTGTGTATGACAAACGCACACCATGTCGTTTCACTTTTACTGGGTGTAGGTGATAGAGAACATTGTTCATCACTACATATGATCTGTTTCTTGGGCTATCGGAATAACCTTTTCTAAAAGGTGAGCCTGGACGAAAAATACTTGTCGCAAACTTGCTTGCCCTAGCGCCATCTCCGGAACCAGCAGATACTTTTTTAAATCTCTCTTTAAGGGTTAATTTTGCCATTATATTATTTTATAACCTTCCATATATATACCCGTGTCTATCTGTTCTTTCCCCTGAGTCTTCATCCCAAGGTGCTGTGTACACACCATTCTCAACAGCCGCATCAGCTAAAGATCCAGCAAACTTACCTAATGAAATTACTCCAGTAGGACACCTATCAACACAAAGCGCACATCTTGTACAAGCATCTTCGTCAACGACGAAAAAGCCAGGAGCTTCCTCTGCATTTGGAGATTCAACATTCACAGAGTCATCAATGGCATCAACAGATAGATAGTGGATACATTTCCACGGACAAATATCTACACAACCCTCACAAAGAATACATTCTGCTTCATCGATATGAAGAAATTGTTTTGGACGAACTCTGGATGATACTTTTTCTGCATCAACCATTGCAAGATTGTATTTTTTTTCAAACTCTGGCATTTCTATTAGTACTTCAGATTTTTTAGCCATCAATACCTGTTTTCACGACTTTTTTGCCATAGTCAGAAATTTTAACTTTTCCTTTTTCTTTCATATTATTGATATCTTGAACCATGTACCCAAGCACAAAGACAGCAATTAATGCGCCCTGTGATATTCCTAATTGAATAACATCTTTTAAAGCTCCAAAGCTCATAGAGACTTCATTACCAAGAAATAACATTGGTGGAAATTTAATAAACTCTCTTTGGTTAGTCCACTCTAATGGACCTTGTGCTAGGTTGAGCCACTCTGATGGAAGGACTCCAAAAATTAATGTAAGTTGAAGCCAACTTAAAAAAGAAAAATATGCTGCCTTACTCCAGGTAAGTGGTTTATCGCTCCAAGCCATGAGAACTAGCCCAATAAGAATTAATTGGCTGCCACTAAATGCAACAAACTGACCAATGGTCTGTGGAAGCCAACCTCGTGGAATCCAGTTGAAGTAATCTACAATTTCACCTTGGGGAAACCCTGCATAATGAGCAACGATAACTCCACCTATCAAGCTAGCTAAGCCAGCAAAAAAAGTTGGTATACCAAGTTTCACTCGGTTCCTATATACAAAATTTATCAACGCAGTTCCTTAATGTTTACATTCTATTTTATCGCAAAACCATGCAATATTATAAATTGAATGAATAAGTTTTTTTATTAATTTATTAAGTTTTTTCTCTGTATTTATTATGTTTACTACTAAAGTTTGTTTGAGTAATTAGTATAGAAATTGATGAAAATAAAATTGATTCCAAACGATGAACAAGACTTATCTAAAGTTTTTATTTTTCTACTTCCTTTAGTAGTTTTACTATCTGCTTCAATAAATTTTTTAAAAGATGCCTTTAGATCTTTCTCAAATGTTCTTCCTGGAAATCAAGTTCTTAATTATGGATTTTTAGATAAGCTGTCGAACCAAATCAGTTTCAATTTTTTATTTTCTTTTATATTGGTTGTGACAGTTGTCTACCTTTTGTCTAAGTCATTAGGAAGATCGATAATTATATTTCCTCTTTTCTTCCTCACCGGACTTGGGTTAATCGGCATTGAATTTATGGACGTAGTGTTAGCCTTTTTATCACCTGAACAGTTGCTTGATCTTGGAAATACGTCTGTTCTTTTATTAATTAAAATACTCTTAGTCGGGGCTTTCTTAGGTCTTATATTATTAAATTTTTTAGCTAAAAAAGAACCCTCCATCTTCTTAAGTAGTCAATTTCTACTTGGGGCTGTAGTGTTTTATCTGATTTCATTACTAATTTACAGAAGTGAATATACAGTTATGTCTGATAACTTCTTCATAAATTCTATGTACCTATCAACTCATATATATGTAGGTTGTTCGTTTGTATTCTTATCAATTTTTTACTTCTTGATAACTAAAGGTATGCAAGCAACTTTATTCAGTAAAACACTGGGAACAATAAGTTTTTGGGGCTATTTATTCTTATTACCTTGGACTGGTTTTAAATACTTTTATGGAACTACATTACCTGACTGGATTGAGAACGTCTCGATTTACCTCTCTCTTAGCTTGATAATTCCACTCCTTGCTTTAATTGTTAATTACTCAAAGACCGTTGCTACAAAAGAAAACAAAGAGCCTGTTTTTTCAATTCTTATAAGTTTTGCTTTTGTAGTATTTGGATTAACAAATGTTTTACAAATTATTAGTTCAATATCTAATGTTACGCCGATTGTAAGTCTTTCTAATTTTGAATACAGTGTCCGTTACGGATATATGTATAGTCTTATTCTTATCTTGATTCCGTTTGTTTATCATCTAGTGCCAAAAATATATGGAAGAGAATTCATCTATGGTCGATTAGAAACTTTTAATGCTTATCTTTTAGGAACCTCTGTTGTTGCAACACTTTCATTGAATGCCTTAATTGGAATTAATTCGGGATTTTCATGGAATGCTGGTGCAAATGCAGGTAATCCAACAATTTATGGAGAAGGTTTTTTGATCACATGGTCATTAATTTCAACTCCATACACTTTGATATTGTTTCTATCTTTATTATTTTTACTTTCAACCTTCATGTTTACTCTCTCAACACTTAAAGCAATTATTGGTGGGTCCGTTACTGAGTCTGAAACTGTATCAGAGATATCAGGAGATAATGATGAGTGAATTACTAGCCAAAGTAGCAGAGATACTAGGAGCTCCAGAAACATTGGTTCAGCGATCAGCTGAAGCAAGAGCTGAAGCATCTGGAAATACTGTTGAAGAGGTTTTACAATCATGGGCTGGTGGAGAAGCGATTGCCGCATCGGCTCCGACAGCTGAGGCTTCTGTTACTGAAGAGGCTCCTGTAGAGGAAGTTGTAGCTGAAGAGGCTCCTGTAGAGGAAGTAAAAGAAGAAGTTGTAGCTGAAGAGGTTCCTGTAGCTAAATCAGTAACAACAAAAGTCGAAACTGTAATCAAAAAAGTCTCCATGGCCAACAACACCATGGGTATTAAATTAAATACTGAAACTACTCTCCCAAGGTGGTTGAACTTTAGCTTTATGATTATTCCAGTATTTATCCTCATAGGAATGATTAATACTTCTGGTGCGCAGGAATGCGGAGTAAATGGAATCTTAGATGTAGATAGAAAATCACAGCAAACTGTTAATTGTGATGGATCTCCATTTGAAGGAAAAGGTGTAGCATCTACAAACGCAGTGAATTATGTAGCTGTAGGTCAACAAGTATATTCAGGTGCTGCGGCATGTGCTGGTTGTCATGGGGCTAATGGTGGCGGTGGTGTTGGACCATCTTTTATTGGCGGAGCCCTTTATAAAACATTCCCAACCTGTGCAGATCACGCGAAATGGATACAACTTGGATCAGCTGGCTGGCAAGCCGAAGTGGGAGCGGCTTACGGTGCTGAAGATACGATATCTATCGGTGGCATGCCCGGATTCCAAGGTAAATTAACTGAGGAAGAACTTATGGCTGTTGTTGTTTTTGAAAGAGTAGTCTTCGGTGGAGGAAATACTGAAGAAGTACTCATTGATTGTGGCCTTCTTGAAACAGAAGAAGAAGAAGAAAATATAGAAGCGGTCAGTACAACTCCTTAAAAAACACTTTGTTTCTTTTCAAAAACTAATTAATATTTTGCTATGTTACCTGTTATCTATTTTCATTTAGCTCTAATCGCATTTGCGGGCTTATTGTTTTACGTAGTTCTCTAAGTGGCTGCAAAAAAAAGAGCTAAGAGAGTCGTAGGCTGGAAAGAGAACGCAGCCCTACCTGATTTAAACATTGTAAGAGTCATTGCAAAAATTGACACAGGTGCCAATCTTGCTTCAATTGATGCTGCGGATATAAAAATTGTATCGAGAAACAAAGTTAAATACGTAAAATTCACAGTGATGAAAAGAAATAATACGGTTAGAAAAACCTCGGCTCCGCTTGAGGGGTATAAAAGAATAAAGAGTTCAAATGGAGATGTTGAAAAAAGACCATATATTAAAACTACTTTATTAATGGATGGTATTGCTAAGAAGATTGAACTTACATTAACTGACAGAGGGCCGATGGATTACACAATGTTGATTGGGAGAAAAGCACTTGGAAGAAGATGGGTTGTAAATCCATCTATTAGTTTTTTAACAAAAACAAATGATATAGAAACTAAAGCTAAAAAATGAAGTTAGGTATTCTCTCTCAAGATATAAACTTGTACTCCACCTCAAGGTTATTTGAAACAGCAAAAAAAAGAGGTCATGAGACACAAGTTGTAAGTTATCTTCGTTGCTATATGAACATTGCAAAAGCAAACCCAAGAATTTTTTTCAGAGGTGATGAACTTAGTTTTGATTCAGTCATTCCTAGAATTGCAGCAACATGGACTTTCTATGGTGCGGCTGTGGTCAGACAATTTGAATTAATGGGCGCTCTATCAGCTAACTCTTCGGCCTCGATTAGTCGTTCAAGGGATAAGCTAAGAGCTCTTCAACTTATTGGCAATAGTGGGGTTGAAATGCCCGTTACTGGCTATGTTCATTTTTCTAGAGATGTTGAGGCAGTCCTTAACACAGTGGGAGAACCACCCTTTGTAATAAAGCTTCTAGAGGGAACTCAAGGAAGAGGTGTTGTACTTACAGAAACTATGGAAGCCGCAATTAGTGCGATTGAGACAATGAAAAAAATTGACGCAAACATTTTGATTCAAGAATTTATTAAAGAAGCAGAAGGTGAAGACATCCGAGCCATAGTTGTTGGTGATAAAGTTGTTGCCTCGATGAAGAGAAAAGCTAAACCTGGTGAATTTAGATCCAATGTACATCTTGGAGGGTCTGTTTTAAATTACGAGATGACCGATGAGGAAAAAGAGAGTGCTGTAAGATCAGCGAAAGTTTTAGGTCTTCAAGTTGCAGGTGTTGATTTGATTCAATCAGATCGTGGACCCTTAGTTTTAGAAGTTAACTCATCCCCTGGGCTTGAAGGGATTGAACGTGCAAGCGGAATTGATGTTGCAGAAAAAATTATTGAGTTCTTAGAACATGAAATACAAAATAGAGATCTCTCGAAACCAATAGATATTTAAGAAAATAAATAGTTCTTTAAAATAGTACTTTTACTTAAAATACCTTCGTCAAGGACCGTATTTTCATTGAGTAGAACAGGAACTCTTAAAAGATATTCTTGAAATCCATCTTCCACTTGAACGGTATCAATTTTAAAGAATCTATTTAAAAGTGAAATAGTATTTAAACCCTTTTCACAAAGTTCACAGTTTTCTGTAACAACTAAATGTAAAGTTTTCATAAACCTAAAATATTCTTATGAGACCTTGGACATTAGTTTTTGTAGTACTGTTAGCAGTAATTATTTTTGTATCTGGTTTTATTGTCTTGAGCTTCATTTAAATTGAAAAGCTAACCTTCGAAGAATCTTTACACTCTAGGATTTCAGCAGCATTACCATTTTTTCTAAATATTAAAACCATTCCCCAGGAGTCCGTTATTAGGCCGACATTATCTAAATACTCACTCTGGAAGCTTTCACACCAAGTTGTTTTAAAACTACGACTACCTACAGTTACGTTTATAACATCACCAATTGATAAATTTAAACTCCTGAGTTCTTCGGGTGACACATTTGTTTGACAATTTCCGAAATGATCTACAAAAAGGACTTCACCCTTAATTTGTTTTTCGGAAACATCTGTAAGGGGAATTAAGTACTGCTTTAAATCTCCGAGATCAACTTCTGGTCCAAATTCTTCCAAAGCAAGCTGTCCAGAAGCATAACCTGCAGCAAAAGGTGAGAAAATATCCCTTGCGTGGAAAGTACTACCTTCAGAGGGAATAATCCAATCTGTGTTTTCAAGTAAAAAAGCTCTCTGAGCACCTCCTACAGTCGCGCAGGCAAGGTTTAGCAATCCATTATCTGGTCCTATCATTACACCCCATTCGGTCTCAATCCCTATAGGTTTTCTCTCAGTCCCAACTCCAGGGTCTACCACACCAAGTAATACTCCTTGAGGTATGTATTGAATCGCCCTCATCAAGAGGAGGCTTGCATATCTGATATCTTGTGGCGGAATGCCGTGTGAGATATCATTTACCTTTAATTCAGGATCTATTCTGTTTATGACACCCTTAACAACACCTACTGAGCCGTCTTCTAAACCAAAATCTGTTGCGAAAGAAATTATTTTTTTCATAGATTTCATTATATAGAGATTAGATATTCAGGAAAAATTGTTTTAAATTAGCATAATCTAATAATTCTGTATATATTTACTTTGAAGAGGGGGAATCATTAAAAAATTACTTTATGGATTTTTAGTATTAGTCGTTGTTGGATATTTTGGGGTTGGCTATTACATCTATGATGCATCTGCAACAGTTCCCTGCACTGTCTGGGAGGGTGAGCAAACAAATAATCCTTCAAGCTTCTCTGGTTGGGATGAATATGATGTTGACGTTACCCCATACTTCATGCCAAGCTATGAAACAGTAAGTATTGATTCAACAGATGATGTCAAACTAAGTGCTTGGTGGATGCAAAATGATCCACAGGCAAAAACTATAGTTGTTATTCATGGATTAACAAGTAGCAAATACTCCTCTGGTGTTCTTCTAGCTTCTGGAATACTGTACAAAAGCGGCTTCAATGTTTTAGCAATGGATATGAGGGATCATGGAGACAGTACTTGTGAAGATGGATATTACTCTGCAGGTCAAAAGGAATCTGATGACTCAGCAGCTGTAGTCGACTGGTTAGTAAACGAAAAGAATATCAGTGCAAATAAAATAGGTATTTATGGTCAGTCATTAGGAGCACTCACTACCTTGCAAACAGGTGCCAAAACTCAGAATTTTGCCGCGATCGCCGTACACGATCCGCCAGTTGCATTCGAGACTCTCGTGAGAGAAGAGATGGAATTCCAAGGTTTTCCTCCTAGTCTTTATACACCCGTTTTACACTATGCAAGAATCTTTAAAGGTGAAAATCTTACTGAGGTCACCCCTGAAGTTGCCATAGCTGGTGGCAATAAGCAACCAATATTGGTTTTTAATGGGATGCTAGACAAAAGAGTTCTTGCACATCACACAGATGATTTAATAAAGATTGCAAATGATAATGGGGTTGAAATCACTACCTATCGATATGAGGACATGGGACATGTTGAAAGCCTCTGGGGGTATAACGAGGAATTTGGAAAAGTTATTGTTAGCTTTTTTAATGAAAACTTAAGTTCTTAACTTTCTCTAAGGTCAATATATTTAAAGTAATTTAGATAATATTTTTGTAAGCTTTTTTAAGATTTTGAGCAGTTATCTCCCAATTGAATACTAAAGAATTCTTAACTGCGTTATTAATTAATTGAGATCTATACTCTTCATTTTCAAATAACTTTATGATGAAGTCGTACACTTGGACATCCTCAAAAGATTTAGAAACTAAACCATCTTCATTATTTGAGATAATCTCCTTAAAAGAACCCTGATTGGTACTTAAAACTGGAAGACCTGAACGATGTGCCTCTATTGCGACCAAGCCAAATGTTTCACTTTCTGCTGAATGAATTAATAATTTAGACTTGCGCATCATTTTTACTAATCTTTTTTGAGATAGTGACCCAACAAACTGAACAACCTCTTCGATTCTGAGTTCTTCAATTTTGTTCTTCATTTTTGTGAGATAAGCTTCTCCATCTACACCACTTGGACCTCCAACAAAAATTAACTCAAGACCTTTAATTCGATACTGTAAGCTTTTAAATAAATCTAAGGTTTGCAATTGTCCTTTTTGTTTTTGTATTCTTCCAACCGAGAGAATGATATTTTTCCTTTTCTCCCCCCTAAATGCTTTGAAAGTTTTTTTATCAAGACCTGGAGTGACAATGTGTATTTTTAACTTGTCAGCACCATATCGATTTAGTAAATTCTCTTTTTCAAACTGGCTGGAGGCCGTAATTTTGTCAGCAGAATTAAATATCTCTTTTTCAGCACTAATCCTATCTAAACCATTTTCCTGTATGAAGACTCCCAAGCTATGAGAAGTAAAAATAAAAGGAATTTTATATCTTTGTTTTATCTCTTTAGCAACTAATCCTGAGAGCCAATAGTGTGCATGTACAACATCGATCTCATGTTCTTCAATGTATTGAAATGTTTTTTCGATGAACTCATCAAGGAATTCTTTTTTCTCTTCAGTATTTGCTTGATTTGTAAATAGATTGAAAGAACTTAACTTTAAATTCTTCTTATTGATATTTTTTGCTTGTTCGCCAGTAATAATGTGCACTATATTATCTTTTGATAATTCCTTTGAAATAGATTCAACGTACACATTAAGTCCACCTCCATCATTAACACCGAGACTATTCATTGGAGCTGTATGAAAGCTGATTTGTAAGATGTTCATAAGTTGATCTCAATATCATATAGTTGCGTGGAAATGCCACCTAAATCAAATTTGTAGCGTTCTGTCCCTTTGAGGAAGTCAAAAAAAGTGAATTCTTTGCTGATTAGTTGTTCAATTATTCTATCAATGATGATAATCCCTGGGTTGACGTCATTAAAAGTATTGTTTTTACTTGAATTATATAAATAACTTCCCACTTCATCTTCAAAAACAAAGCAACAGGCAGCAATACTGTTATCTACTTCTAGATAATAAATTTTCCACCCCTTCATTGCTAGTAAGCTTCTGAAAAATGCAGCAACTTCATCATTCATAAAACTACCTTTATCTCCATCTGATGTTTTATGAAGCTTGATAAAAGTTTCAAATATTTCACTAGCTTTAGATTCTTTCAATACAGCTTGGGGATACTTTTCTTGAAAGCGTACTTTTTTGCGCTTTAACTCATGTCTTTGTTTTTTGTGGATGCAGTAAATATTGTGAATGGTTTATTCTAGTTAGGTG
>JAAZZH010000011.1 GCA_014239265.1 Actinomycetota bacterium | reverse complement strand
AGGTTGTCTATAGGGATTGAGGATATTGAAGATATTATTGAAGATCTTTCACAGGCACTTGAAAGTACAAAATAACAATATATCTAAATTCCAGATACCGCATTTTCAACTAGATTCTGGAGAAGTTCTGGAAGATATAGAAGTTGCCTATACGACGTATGGGCAACTATCTCCTTCTGGTGATAATGCAATACTCATATTTCACGCACTTACGGGAAGTCACTTACTAGCAGGTAATTACGAGCAGTTTCATGATAAAACTTTACCATGGAATGAAGAGCTTGAAATTGGTTGGTGGGATGATTTTGTAGGTCCCGAAAAAATGATTGATACGAATAAGTACTTTGTTGTTTGTGCAAATTACTTAGGTGGCTGTTATGGGTCAACAGGACCAAATAATTATCAAATGAGTGGAGAACAAAATTTTCCAGAAATAACATTTATAGATATCGAAAATACACAAAAACAATTATTAGACCACCTCGGCGTGAAAGTTTTACATGCAGTGGTGGGCCCTTCTATTGGAGGTTTGATGGCTCTTGAATTTGCTGCTAGATTTCCTAATTTTGTTAATAAAATAATATCAATTTCTAGCGGACTAAAAGTCTCAACTTTACAGTTACTCCACAATTTAGAGCAGGCATATGTACTAAATTTAGGTAGTAATTCAATAGAGAGAAAAAAAGACTATCTCGCTCTAGCCAGAATGGTTGCCCATAAAACATACATATCACTTGAATTACTCTCCAAGAGAGCAAAAGATGAAACGGAGTATACAGAAGATTATTTGGATAATTTTATTAAAACCTCTGAAGAGTCTTATATGATACATCAAGGTGAAAAATTTACTGAAAGATTCACGAATGAGTCATATTTATCAATTATTAGAGGTTGGCAAAATTTTAGGTTAGATGAGAGCATTTTACAAAATATATCATCAAAGGATGTCTTAATTTTAAGCGTTGATTCAGATGTATGCTTTTACCCAGAGCAACAAATAAATTTAGCAAATGTTCTGAAAGAACAAAATTGTAATGTGCAGATTGAACATTTTGTCTCTGAAAAAGGACATGATAGTTTCCTCCTCGAACCTAGTTTGTACGAGTCACCTATCAAAAATTTTCTGAATGTTCGCGAAAATTAATCTTATTTTTTGTTGCAATTAATTAATAAAATCATTATTTTTATATAACTATCTCAAATGAAATCGAAAGATTGAAAACAAGATAGTACGAGAGTCCCAGAAGGTCGCAAGATCAACTGGGATTTTCACTTTTTAAGAGACCCCAACTATTGCCGAGGTAGCTCAGTGGTAGAGCAGCTCACTCGTAATGAGCAGGCCGAGGGTTCAATTCCCTCCTTCGGCTCAAAATATCTTTAAAATTTAATCGTATTTTATAAATAACTAACTAGTCTTTTTATGTGAAAAAATTAATTATGTATATAAGTGTTTGGAGTCTAATTTTTCCTGGGATGGCGTTAGCTGATGATCACAATGGTGAGAGTGAACTACCTGTACCGGCAATAGTAATTGAGGAAGAAATTGAAGAACCTGAAGATCCTGCATGGACTTATAAATTTCTTATTCCTACATCAGTTGCAATCGCAACCTTAGTAATTCTTGGAAACGTAGTTCAGTATTTTCGACAGGTAACGAGAAAACGTTATAAGGTAAAAGAATAATAAAAGTATTCTCGGTGTTGAATGTCTAACCCAATCGAAGAAAAATTCTTGTCAAACTTTGATATTAACAAGAAATACGTTGTGGCCTTAAGTGGCGGTGTAGACAGTGCTGTATTGGCTTTCTTAGCTACAAAGTATTCTAAAAATGTAAGAAGTATTTTTGTAAATCACAACCAAAATCATTCAACTGACCTAGAACTACAAGCAAAATATATTGCTAATCAACTAGGTATTGCTTTTGTCTCTCTACAAACCTCTTTAGAGCCCAATGCATCTGAAACACAAATGAGAAATGTGAGAATGAAAGCATTGAAAATGAACATTGAAGAAGAGGAATATCTCTTATTTGGACACACCCTGTCTGATAGAGTTGAAACATTCTTTATGAACTTATTTAGAGGTACACGCTTACAGGGTTTAAAGTCAACTCCCGTGAAGGTGAATAAAATAATAAGACCCTTGTTAGCTGTATCTAAGCAAGAAGTTATCACCTATGCTAAAAAAAACAAAATCAATTACCTCGATGATGAGACTAATTTTGATAATCAAATAAATAGAAATTGGATTAGAAATGTTATTTTTGATGAGGTCAAAGATAGATTTACCGGTTCATTAGAAGATAAGATTAATCAAATAATTAGCGAGGTAGAGTATGCACTTCCAGCAGAAACGAGGTTTTTAAAATTTATCAAGTCAAGCAAAGGTTATGTTGAGATTCCAATCTCTATGATAAATTTTAATAATCCTGAATTAATTTCATCTTTCTCAATTATTTCAAAACTACTGGGTATGTCAGGAATGGAGTCAAAGGAAATTGATAAAATAAAAGAAGTCATTGCTTCTGGTAACCAAGTATCTTTTTACGGGAACTGGTTTTGCTTGAAATCATCCTCGCTTTTAATTTTTGTTAACAAACATCTTTGGAGCGAACAATCTAACCAGGATAAATTAAGTTATGGATATTTAAATCTTGAAAAAGTTGAAAAAGTAACATCGCATAATAAGTGGAATTTAGCAATTCCACTTCGAAGTAAAAATATTTCTACAAGGACTCTAGAGAATGGTGACAAGATAAGAGTTAATGGAACTCACCAAAAAGTAACAGAAGTTATACGGTCTTTTGGTATTAAAGGAATAATGAAAGAGGTGTGGCCGATGATGATTCTCGATGATGAAATAATTTGGCTTCCAGGAATAAGAAAGTCAGACGCAGCTCTTGACTTTCATAAAGAGAATTATTCACATATAATAAGTGCTTCTGTAGAAAAGGGTAAAATTGAAAATTTCTAAAACTTTGATATCTAAGGAAGAGATTGAAAATAAAATCTCTGAAATTGCATCCGAAATTAATGATAAATACAAAGAAGAAGAGTTGGTTGTAATTGGCATCTTGAAAGGTGCTTTTATTGTAGTGAGCGATCTAGCAAAAAAACTTCAGCTTGATGTAACTTTTGATTTTATGAGCATTAAATCTTACTATGGTTCTGAATCATCAGGACAAATAAAAATTGTAAAAGACTTGGAATACGATATTGCAGACAAGAATGTTTTGATTGTTGAAGATATTTATGACACCGGACTCACACTTTCAAACTTAAAAAAACTACTTGAATCAAGAAACCCAAAAAGTATTGAAATTTTCTGTATGTTTGTTAAAAAAGATGTCGCTGAAGATCCAATTGAAATAAACTACAGTGGTTTCGAAATCGGGCCCGAATTTGTTGTAGGATATGGGCTTGACTACAACGGAAAATACCGTGAACTTCCTTACCTTGGTGTACTTTCTTAAATTTGATAATTACTTTTAATCGTGCGGGTATTAAATTAAAACATAATGGATAATAAAGAAAAAAATAAAAACAGGTCATTTTTTCTATATGCCGCTTTAGGGCTGTTAATTTTTCTTGGCGTTCAGCAATACAACGAAAATATAAATGCACCCGAGAATGTTTCTTTCTCTGAATTTAAATCTTTGATTAATGAGAAAAAAGTTGAAGAAGCAATTATTAAAGAGCAGTCAAACACAGTGCATTTTGAAGTGATAGGTAAAAGTGAAGTTTTTAAAACTGAATATCCAGAAGGTTTCGAGGGGGAAGTTTTTCAACTACTAGTAGACGAAGAAATTGAGTTAAGTACTGACACGGAACCTGCTGGCTTTCAGGATTACTTCATAGCATTTTTACCATGGTTATTCCTTGCCGGCTTTATGTTTTATATGTTTTCTCAAGTAAGAACAAACGGCAATCAAATTATGCAGTTTGGTAAATCCAAAGCGAAAGAAATGGACGAAGAAACTCCTAAGGTCACATTTAGCGATGTCGCAGGAGCTGAGGAAGCAAAAGAAGAACTTGAAGAAATAAAAGAATTCCTTAAATCTCCTGAAAAGTTTAATAATTTAGGAGCAAAAATTCCCAAGGGCGTTTTATTAGTTGGACCACCCGGTACAGGTAAAACGCTACTAGCAAGAGCTGTAGCTGGGGAATCTAATGTTCCATTTTATAGCATTTCTGGTTCAGATTTTGTTGAAATGTTCGTTGGTGTAGGGGCGAGTCGTGTTAGAGACTTGTTCAAAAAAGCAAAAGATTCGTCTCCAGCAATTATCTTTATTGATGAAATTGACGCTGTCGGAAGAATGCGTGGAGCAGGTCTTGGTGGGGGTCACGATGAACGAGAACAAACGTTGAACCAGCTTCTTGTAGAAATGGATGGATTTGAGTCTAATCAAGGAGTAATTCTTATGGCAGCTACAAACAGACCAGATGTGCTTGATCCAGCACTACTAAGACCTGGACGATTTGATCGGCAAGTAATTGTTGACAGGCCCGATTTAGATGGTCGAACAGAGATTTTAAAAGTTCACTCTAAAGATAAGCCACTTGCAAAAAATATTGACTTAAAAACAATAGCTAAACAAACTCCGGGATTTACAGGAGCTGATTTGGCAAATTTATTAAATGAGTCAGCACTATTGGCTGCAAGAAAGAGTAAAAAGACTATCTCAAATACAGATATCGAAAATTCTATTGATAGAGTTCTCGCCGGGCCAGAGAAAAAAAGCAGACTTATGAGTGACGAGGAAAAGAAAATAATCGCATATCATGAAACTGGACATGCATTAGTCGGTTGGGCGCTTCCAAATGCAGATCCCATACATAAGGTTACAATTATTCCAAGAGGCAGGGCTTTAGGTTATACACAGGCACTACCTGAGAGAGAGAAGTATCTTTCATCAAAAGCTGAATTAAAAGATCGATTAGCTATGTTGATGGGGGGAAGAGTTGCAGAGGAACTGGTCTTTAAAGACCCAACAACAGGTGCATCTAATGATATTGAAAAGGCTACTGAAATTGCCAGACGAATGGTCATGGAATTTGGTATGAGTGACAAGCTAGGGCCAATGTTATTCGGCAAGGGGTCAAACGAAGTATTTCTTGGAAGGGATTATGGTAGACAGCAAGACTACTCGGATGAAGTAGCCTCCTCCATAGATGATGAAGTAAAAATTCTTCTTAATGATGCTCATGCAATAGCTGGTAAAATTCTTAAAAAATTTAAAAAACAAATGGATGCAATGGCTGAAGTATTGATGGAAAAAGAAACAATTGATAGAGAAGAAGTTTCAAGAATTTTTAAATCAATAAAAAAAGTTAAAATTCAGGGCTCTGGAAAAACTTTAAAGCTGGCATAGTGAGTAAGTTAGATAAGGGTGATGTAATCAATGATTTTTTGGATTTTATTCAAAAAACTACCAGCAAGCCTGAAGGAGAATCTCTAGCTATATTGCAAAAATTTACTACAGAGATAGAAAAAAAATTATCTCAAAATTCATCTGAATTATCAGACGTCTTTACGAGTCTTGATAAAGTGACTCACAGCCAGCCAATATACTTAAGTAGCATTCCCTTCACAAGCTTGTGTGAACATCATTTACTTCCTTTTTTTGGTTCGTTTGACATAGCTGTATTTCCAAAAAATAAAATTGCAGGAATGTCAAAGTTTAGTGATTTGGTTAATCACCTTTCAAATAACTTAACCCTGCAAGAAAAAATTACACAAAAAGCAGCAGAGGTTATTAATAAAGAATTAGAACCTGAAGGAGTATTTATAAGAGTTACTGCCAAACATTTATGCTCAGATTTAATGAATCCAAAAAGTACAATTTCAGAGGTAATTACCACCTTTAGCATAGGTATTTATGAATTAGATTATTCACTCAGGTCAGAAGCTTTAGAGAACTTTAAATAAGTTGTTTTCTTGGGATAATTTTTTACGAAAGCTAACTAACAATTTACTTGGAATAGTGAATATCACAAATGATTCATTTTCACATGATGGTTTACTTAATAAACAAGAAAAAATTCCTGAAGTATATGAAACGGCATTAAAAAAAGGTATCAACTTTGTTGATGTTGGCTGTATCTCAACAAAACCAAATTTTAAATCTATAACCACAGAAGAAGAGTTACTGAGATTAAATTCATTTTTAGAACATAAAAATGATAATTTTTACCACTCAATAGATACTTTCAATCCAATTGTCGCTGAAGAAGCTTTCCAGAATAATTTTTCTGTGGTTAATGATGTTTCTGGAGCTCAAGACCAAAGAATGATAACTACTTTAAGAAAGCATTCTGCTGGATTAATACTCACCCATAGAAATAATAATTCATCATCGATTCACGATAAAGTAGATTACAAAGATATTGTTAAGGATGTAAAAAATGACCTTAGAAGACAGGTTAGAAATATTTTAGATTCTGGTGTGAATAGGGATCAAATAGCAATAGATGTTGGACTAGGTTTTGGCAAGACTCAAGAGCAGTCTGCAACACTTTTAGAATCTATTAGTCAGTTTGTTGGAGACTATCCTTTAGTTGTGGGCTACTCAAGAAAAAAGTTCACCCAGTTATTAAAAACTTCTGATGAAGAATTACTTAATCACTGCCAAAACCAAGGAGTTTCTTTGGTCAGATTACACTTCATTGATTAAAAAATTTGTTAGGCTACTATTGTTTAACACCTAGGAAAGGCTGATGATGGCGGGACTAAAACCAAATGATTTTCACTGGATAATCGAAGGCAAATTAGCAGTTTCAGAATGTATTGGTGGTGGAGGCCTTACTTCTAGAAAAATCAGAAGAGAAGAAGAGGTTCAGTGGTTGAAAAGTAATGGAATCAACTCTATATTCTCATTATTAGAAACTGATTTTAACCTAACAAATTATCAAGAAGTTGGCTTTAGGACGTATCATTTTCCTTTAGGGGAGAATCCTCCAAAAGAGTCTATCTCGGTCATTTTTGAAGCCATTAAAGAGGCTCTCTCTGATAAAGAAAGAAAGTTATTAATTCATAGAGAGTATTTAGATGAAGAAGTTCCGGGGATATTGGCTGGCTATTTAATTTATTCAAAACTATTAGATGATCCTATATTTTCTAGAACAATTCTTGAACGTATTTTGGGGAAACCTTTATCACCTAAAGCAATTGCTTTAATTCCAAGTTAATAGGAAATGTCTTACGACATTAAAATTGATGGAATAAAAACACATGGTAAACATGGTGTTTATGATTTTGAAAAGATAGAAAATCAACTATTTTTAATTGATTTACACATAATACTGAACAATAACACTGTTGTTGACGATCAAATAGAGACAACTATTAATTATGCTGACTATGTTGAAAGGGTTGAAGAATTGGTTGCAACATCTTCATTTAATCTTATTGAGACATTAGCTAAATATCTATATGAAAATTTAGTTGATGCAAAAATTAATAAATTAATCATTACAGTTCATAAACCAAATACAGCTCTTAGCAAAAAGACCAAAGACATCAGCGTTACCTACAGTGGATAACTACCAGGGAATTATTCTTTCATTAGGATCTAATATTGGTGATCGTCAAAAAAATTTAAGGGATGCACTGATAGAGCTTGATAAAATAGCTCAAATAAATTTGGTTTCATCAATTTTTGAATCAGATGCATTGTTGGAAACTAACCAAAGAAATTTTTATAATATAGTGACTGAGATTGAGTACTCAAGAACTTCTTCAGATCTCTTAAACGAAGTTAAAGAAATAGAAGATTTCCTTGGTAGGAAAAAAACTTATCGATATGGTCCTCGATTAATTGATATCGATATTATTTTTTTCAACGACGAAAATAATTCTTCGAAAGAGTTAACAATTCCACACTACGATTGGAGAAATAGATTATTTGTAGTTGAACCACTGTGTGAAATCATCAATATGTTTGACATCGCCGACTTTAATTTAAATGATCAAAAAGTAGAAAAAAAAGGTAGTATAAATTACAAGTAATTACGGGCACCAATATAGGGCACGATAAATATGAAAAATGTAAAACAAATAACATCTGATATGTACAAAGAAAATCTATTTCTTGTACCAACTATGGGGTCCCTACACAGGGGACATTTTTCATTAATAGAAGAAGCTAAGAAATCTGGATTAAAAACCATTGTTTCAATTTTTGTAAACCCAAAACAATTTAACGACACTAATGACTACCAAAAATATCCAAGGGATATTCAAAAAGACTCTATGAATCTAGAAAAGTTAAATGTAGAGTATCTTTTTACACCTGATGAAAACTATATATATGATGATAGTTTTTTAGATCTACTTAGTTCTGGTGAAATAGGTGAACAGTACGAGGGTAAATCAAGACCGGGACACTTCGATGGAGTTCTGACTGTAGTGAACAGATTATTTGAGCTAATAAAACCCAAAAAAGTCATTTTTGGAAAAAAAGATGCACAGCAGTTATTTCTAATTAAAGATTACATTGGGCGCACCAATAAAGATATTGATCTTCTTGAAGGGGAGATAATACGAGATAAGTCGGGCTTAGCGCTAAGTAGTAGAAACTTACTTTTGAGTGCTAAAGGCAAGGAAACTGCCAGTGGTTTAAAGAAACAACTTGAAACTCTAAAAGAAATATTTCTTGAAACTGGTCTTGTAAATACATCAATTGAAAGAACACTACTAAGGAATAAAGATGGTCTACTTGAAATTGACTATCTCGAAATATTAGATAAAGATACTTTTAGTGCAATTAGTGATAAAACAAAAAATTTTATAATTATTATTGCTGGATACGTAGAGGGAATTAGGTTGATAGACAACATTGATTTCAGAATAGAGGGGTAGATGAAAAAAATTATAGCTATAGATGTTGGTAATAGTGAAACTACCGTTGGGGTAGGCAACTCAGACAATTGGGAAAGTTATAGGTATACAACAAGGAAAACAATTACCTCGGATGAGTTATTAATGATGTTTAGAACAACAATTGATCTTTCGAAAGCTGATGATGAACTTCTTCATGGAGCAATAGTTTGTTCTGTTGTGCCACAAATTACAGATAGTGTTGTGTCTGCAATAAATAAATTTTCATCTAAAGAGGTGTTAGTTGTTGGTCCCGGTATTAAAACTGGTTTAAAAGTTAACATTGATAACCCTAAGGAACTTGGACCAGATCGCATTGCAAATTCAGTAGGAGGTTATAAAAAAATTAATAAAGAAGTTATAATTGTGGATCTTGGAACAGCTACAACTTTTGATGTTGTGAACCATGATAAAGAATATCTTGGTGGATCAATTGCCCCAGGAATAAAAATAAGTTTGGATGCTTTAATTTCAAGAACTTCTTCTTTAAAGTCTGTCGAACTTAAAGAACCAAATAAAGTTATAGGTAAAAATACCTACGAGGCTATACAAAGTGGACTAGTTTTGGGACATGCTTCAATGATTGATTCAATGCTAGAAAAGATAGTAATAGAATCAGAACTATCCCCAGGTGTGGTTGTAACCGGAGGACTCGGAACCTTAATTCAACCAGTCTTAAACATAAATACATCTTATGAAAGAAATATAACTTTAGATGGACTTGAAGAGATATATAATTTAAATAATTAATATACATATTGTGAGTAATCTTTCAAAATCAGAGCAAGAAATATATGACCTTAGGGCAGAAAAAATCCAATTTTTTCTGGATAATAATCAAGATGCTTTTCCAACAGAATTTAAAGGAACTTCACAAATAGTAGACATTATTAAAAATCATACAACCCTAAAAGATGCTGAACATTCAGGAGTTGAAGTCAAAATTCACGGTCGAATATTGAATGGAAGATCTTTTGGAAAACTTTCTTTTTTTGACTTGATTGATAATTCTGGAAAAATACAGATTCTAGTTGACTCAAAAACCTTATCCGAAGAAGAGAGTGTCTTATTTTCAAAATATGATTCTGGAGATATCATCGGCGTAAAGGGCGAGATAATGAAAACTAAAAAAGGCCAACTTTCAATCAAAGTTTCTACAAGTAGTATTTTGTCTAAATCATTAAGAACCCTTCCTGAAAAATGGCATGGCTTAAAAGATAAAGAAACAAGGTTTCGTCAAAGATATCTAGATTTTATTGTAAATCCAGATGCAAAACAAACAATAGAAATTCGTTCAAAAATAATTAACTCCATCAGACAATTTATGCATGGCAAAGATTTTATTGAGGTTGAAACTCCAATATTGCAACCTAAAGCCGGTGGGGCGATCGCTAAGCCTTTTATAACTCATCACAATGCTCTTAATGTCGAAATGTATTTAAGAATTGCTCCAGAGTTATATTTGAAAAGAATGATAGTTGGAGGTTTTGAGAAAGTCTTTGAATTGGGTAGAGTTTTTAGAAATGAGGGTATAGATCAAACCCATTCTCCTGAATTTACAATGATGGAAAGTTATGAAGCCTATACAAATGTCAATGGTGTTATTGAAATGGTAGAAAATATGTGTTCTACAGTCTTTGACGACTTGGAAATAAGTACTGATATCTCTTTTGATGGAAAAAATGCTGATTTTTCATTTCCCTGGGCCAAAGCATCAATGTTTACTTTAGTTTCAGATGAAGTAGGTATCAAAGTTGAATTTTCTAGTGATTTTAATGAAGTTGTTGAACAGTTAAATAAAAAAGATATAGAAGTTAATAGTGAGATAAATACTACGGGGCTTCTGGTTTATGATTTATTTGAAAGATTTGTTGAGAAGAAAATCATAAATCCTACATTCGTTATTGATTACCCTGTAGAGGTTTCCCCTTTTGCTAGAAACAGTAAAAACAATCCAAGCATAACTGAGAGATTCGAGCTATTTGCTTTTGGTAGCGAGCTTGCAAATGGCTTCTCTGAATTGATAGATTCCGTTGAACAAGAAGCAAGACTAAAATCTCAAGCTATAAAAAAAGAGTCAGGGGATGAAGAAGCACATGTTGAAGATATGGACTACATAGAAGCTTTAGAACATGGATTACCCCCAACAGGTGGTCTGGGTTTTGGAATTGATAGATTTGTAATGATGCTTACGGGCAACATTTCAATTCGTGAAGTAGTTGCATTTCCCCACTTAAAACCTGAAAACTAATTACTTCTTTGCAGTAAGTATTCGTTTAGGTTATTTAAAATATTTGCAATTTTCTTATTCTCTATATTTTTTATAGCTTCATTGCTTTGTTTAAAATGAAGACTTACAAATTTTTTTGATTCTTCAACTATCTCATCGTTGTTAAATTCCCCCAGCACTTCAGCGAGTGCAATTTCAGAATTCTTAACCTGAAGCAATATATCCTTAACCTTCTTGGGGTTTTTTTCAAGAGCGATGAGTACTGGGAGTGTATAGGTACCTTCGAGGATATCATTACCAGCTGGTTTACCCAATGTTTCGCTGTCTGAATTTAGGTCTAAGATGTCGTCTGTAATTTGAAAAATAATTCCATTGTGCCAAGCCCATGAACTTATTGAATCTATAGTATTTTTAGAACAACTTGATGCCATTGCTCCAAGTTTTGCACTTGTTCTAATTAAACTTGCTGTTTTCCCACCTATTACTTCTAGGTAATCATCTTTACTATGAGTAGTGCTGTAGGAAAATTGAACTTCCTTTGTTTGACCAACTACTAATTCTGCATAAGTAGACGCGAGCAATTTAACAGATTCAAGTCCTAAGTTATCTGCTGCAAGCTCAGAGGACCTAGCAAGTAAATAATCACCAGCCAATATAGCGAGGGTCGCATTCCACTTACGATTAGTACTTTCAACACCCCTACGTGTTGTAGCTTCGTCGATAACATCATCATGATATAAACTACCTAGGTGAATTAATTCAACTGAAATACCTGCATCAATTACCCTTTCTTGGTTACCAGTTCCCAACTCACCAGCTAGTAGAGAAATTATTGGTCTGAATCTTTTCCCGCCAGCTTTAATAAGATACTGAGAAATCTCTGTGAGATAACTATCTTCCGACACAGTAACTTCAAATAAGCGTTTTTCAAGTTTTTCTAAATTTTCCCATAAACTAGGTATAGGTATTATGTTTGTTAGCTCATTTGAATCCATATTCACAGATTAAGTGGATTTAATAAATACATGTAATTTTCATTTAGGCGTATAAACAGAGACTTATTAATATAAACATATGTTTGAAAGATTTACTGATAGAGCTCGTAGAGTAGTTGTTCTTGCCCAAGAAGAGGCAAGAAGGCTTAATCATAATTATATAGGTACAGAACATATTTTATTAGGGCTTATTCAAGAGGGAGAGGGCCATGCTGCCAAAGCTCTTGAAGAATTGAGCATAAATATCGATTCAGTAAGGTCTGAGGTAGTTGAAATTATTGGAGAAGGTCAGCAGTCCCCAAGCGGGCATATTCCTTTTACTCCGAGAGCAAAAAAAGTACTCGAACTTTCACTTAGAGAAGCCTTACAACTTGGTCACAACTACATAGGTACAGAACACATTTTATTAGGGCTCATTCGAGAAGGTGAAGGTGTAGCAGCACAGGTATTGAAAAAACTTGGAGCAGAACTCTCACAAGTAAGACAGACAGTAATAAAGTTAATCTCTTCATCAGGTGAGGGTAAAAAACCACAATCTGCCTCAACTGGTGGTCGTGAAAGATCTGGCTCAGGTACTGGTTCTGCAATATTAGATCAATTTGGGAGAAACCTAACAAGAATGGCTAAAGAAGGCAAGTTAGATCCTGTTATTGGTAGATCAACAGAAATTGAACGAGTTATGCAAATACTCTCTCGTAGAACAAAAAATAATCCAGTTTTAATTGGTGAACCTGGAGTTGGTAAAACTGCAATAGTTGAAGGCTTAGCTCAAAAAATTGTATCAGGAGACATTCCAGTAACTCTAAAAGGTAAACAGATTTACACACTTGACCTTTCATCACTAGTTGCAGGATCAAGATATCGTGGAGACTTTGAGGAGAGACTGAAAAAGGTTTTAAAAGAAATTAAAACACGTGGAGACATCGTTCTTTTCATAGACGAAATTCATACTTTGGTAGGCGCTGGAGCTGCAGAGGGAGCTATTGATGCGGCATCAATTCTAAAACCAATGCTTGCCAGGGGAGAATTGCAAACAGTTGGTGCGACAACCTTAGAAGAATTTAGAAAGCATTTTGAAAAAGATGCTGCTTTAGAAAGGCGTTTTCAATCTGTAAAAGTTGATGAGCCTAATTTGTCTGATGCTATAGAAATACTTGGTGGACTTAAGGATAGATATGAAGTACATCATGGTGTAAGATTTACCGATCAGGCTATTGCATCTGCTGTAAATATGGCCGACCGATACATTTCAGATAGATTTTTACCTGACAAAGCTATTGACTTAATTGATGAAGCTGGCAGCAGGATGAGAGTATACAAGAAACCACTAGATCCAGAGAAACAAGAATTATCTGATAAATTAAAAAATTATAGAGAACAAAAAATTGATGCTGTTGAGTCACAACTTTTTGAAAAAGCCGCACAGATTAGAGATCAGGAAAAAATTTTACTAGAGGAAATTGATTCTCTTGAGGGAGTTTCTTCTACAGATGTAGAGATGGTTATTGACGAAGAAGAAATTGCAGAAGTACTCGCACAATGGACAGGAATACCTGTCCACAGGCTAACACAAGAGGAAACAGCAAGATTACTTGAAATGGAAAATGAGCTTCACAAGAGAATTATTGGTCAAAATGAAGCCATTAATGCTGTCTCTAAGGCAATAAGGAGAACCAGATCAGGATTAAAAGACCCTAAAAGACCATCTGGTTCATTTATTTTCTTAGGTCCATCTGGTGTTGGAAAAACAGAAACAGCAAAAGCACTCGCTGAATTCCTTTTTGGAGATGAAGACTCCTTAATTCAGATAGATATGTCTGAATACATGGAGAAGCATACAGTCAGTAGATTGATTGGTTCACCTCCGGGATATGTAGGATACGATGAGGGTGGCCAACTAACTGAAGCAGTTAGAAGAAAACCATTTAGTATCGTTTTATTAGATGAGGTTGAAAAAGCTCATCCAGATGTATTCAACACTCTTCTTCAGATTCTTGAAGATGGTAGATTGACAGATGCCCAAGGTAGAACTGTTGACTTTAAAAATACTGTGATAATAATGACTTCTAACCTAGGCACTAAAGATTTAAGTAAAAATATTGGTTTTAGCAACTTAACAGATACGGGTTCCTACGACAAAATGAAATCTAAAGTTGCAGAAGAGCTTAAAAGACACTTTAGACCTGAATTTTTAAATCGAATTGACGAAACAATAGTATTCCACCAACTTACTGTTGAAGAAGTAACAGAAATTGTAGATTTGATGTTAGATAGAGTCCATAAGCAACTTAAGAACTCTGATATTGAGATCGTTCTATCCGAAGAGTCAAAAGAATTTTTAGCAACTGAAGGATATAACAAAGAATTTGGAGCTAGGCCTCTACGAAGATCCATTCAAAGATTACTTGAAGACCCTTTATCTGAAGAGCTTCTACAAGGTAAGTACAAAGCTGGATCCACAATTGTAATATCTCTTAACTCTGAAGAGGGTATTTTAGAATTTGAAGCCGTTGAAGCTCCAACTGAGCCGCCGGTTGACTTTGCTGATTCTGAGTCTTAATATTAACTAAATCAAATGAGAATAATTATAGATACTGATCCAGGTACTGATGACGCAGTAGCTATATTAATCGCACTTGCACATTTCACGGATGAAGAAATACTTGGAATAACCACAGTAGCTGGAAATGTTGGTGTAAAAGTAGGAACTACTAATGCTCTAAGAATTCTTGAGCAAGCTGGAAGAAATAATATTAAAGTTTTCGAAGGGGAGAGTGCTCCTTTAAAAAGAGAGCTTTTAACTGCTGAGTGGGTTCATGGTACTGATGGATTAGGAGGAGTTCCCTTTCCAGGACCATCAAAAACTGAGGAAGATCAAGATGCCGTCACTTTCCTAAAAGATGCTATTTCAAATTCCGAAGAGAAAGTAACACTATGTGTTTTAGGTCCTATGACCAATATAGGAAAAGCTATATCAGAGATGCCAGAAATTGTTGAAAATATTGAACAGATAGTTTTTATGGGAGGAAGTGCTACTGGTGGAAACACAACTCCTGCAGCAGAGTTTAATATACTTGTCGACCCAGACGCTACACATATTGTTCTACAGTCTGGTGTAAAGCTTGTAATGATGGGGTTAGATGTAACTCATCAAGCAATTTCAACTTCGAATAGAATAAAAAATATTTCTGACACTAATACGAAAACCTCAGAACTACTTGTAGGACTAATGTCGCGTTTAGCAAATTTAGAGATTGTTAAAAAGAAATTTCCGGATGGAACACCTGTTCACGATGCATTTGTAACAGCATATCTTGTTGATAGCTCTTTAACTAAGGGAAATTTTGTAAATGTGGAAGTGGAAACTTCTTCAGATCTTACCCTCGGCCAGACAGTAGTAGATGTTAATGAAATATCTGGTAGAGATAAAAATGTTTACTGGATGAATGAAGTTGATGATGATAAATTATTTTCAATCATAACAAAAAGTTCGTCGTTACTCCCTTAAAAATAAAAATATAACCTATATTAATTCGGCAGTTTTTAAATTATGTTATAGAATTAATCCATCATTATTTAAATAATGAAGGAGTAAATAAATGATAACAAATAAAAAGAAATCATCTTTGATTTTGCTATCTCTGATGTTAGTTCTATCCGCCTGTGGTGGATCAGATACTGCAACAGAGGAAGTTGCTGAAGTTGTAGTTGAGGAAGAATCATTAGATTCACCTGCAACTACCGCAGCACCTGCAGCAGAACCAGATGGACTAAAAGTTGGTATCGTTCTTGGCGCATTAGGTGACCTTTCCTTCATGGACTCTGCTAAAAGAGGCTACGACAAAGCTGTAGCTGATCTTGGCATTCAAGGAGACTATGTAGAAACAGAACCTAGCGAAAGAGCGGCTGCTATTCAAAACTTTCTTGCTGATGGAAAAGAAATGATCATTACGGTCGGTTTCTCAGAAGCAGAAATTACTAAAGAAGCAGCAATAGCTAACCCAGACGTACAATTTGCAATTGTTGATATGGTTATTACAGCAGACAATGGTGATTTATTACCAAACGTCTCAAACCTTATCTTCAAAGAGCATGAGGGTTCTTTTGAAGTTGGATATATTGCTGGAAAACTTTCCAAAACTGGCCATGTAGCTTTCATGGGTGGAATGGACGTTCCAATAATTAGAAAATTTCAAACAGGTTGGGAAGAGGGCGCAAGATATGCAAACCCTGACATTAAACTTTGTGACGGTTATGCCGGTAGCTGGGGAGATCCTGCTAAAGGTAAAGAAATCGCATTAAGTTGTTTTGAGCAAGGTGCAGATATTATATTTGCAGCTGGTGGCTCAACTGGTAATGGAGCATATGAAGCCGCAGCGGAAACAGGTAATTTCGCAGTTGGTGTTGACTCCAACCAGGACTTTATGCAACCTGGAACTATGATCACATCCATGATGAAGAATGTAGACTTCGCCGTCTATTCTGCAATTAAGAATAGAACTGAGGCAGGAATGGTAGTAAGCGAAATTGCTTCTTACGGTTCAGCTGAAAACGGTGTTGGTCCAACATGGTTAGTTGATGGAAGTTCATTATTTGCTGACGAAGGACCTGCTGATATGGCAGCCCAAGTCGCAGCTTTAACTGAAGAAGTAAAAGAAGTTAGAGCAAAAATTGTTTCTGGTGAAATTGTTGTTACTGACGTAACAGCTGGTGGTTAATACAACCATTTACTAGACAAAAAGTTTAATTTAGCCCGACGTGAGTCGGGCTAAATTATTAAGATAAAGTAAATCTAAAAATTTAAATATGAGTAAAGAAATAGCAATACATTTAAAAAATATCACAAAATCTTATCCCGGCGTTATAGCCAATAAAAATGTTGACTTTCAGGTAAATAAAGGTGAAATCCATGCCTTAGTTGGAGAAAATGGTGCTGGTAAGTCAACCTTGATGAAGATTCTTTATGGAATTGAGCAACCTGATGAGGGTGAAATCGTAATTAATGGTTCAACGGAAACTATTAATAAAGTAGAAACAGCAATCAATCTTGGTATTGGAATGGTTCATCAAGAATTCACATTGGTACCAAGTTTTACAGCTCCTGAGAATATTGGTCTTGGTCAAGAGCCTAAAAATTCTAAAGGATTGGTTGACTGGAAGGGTCTTAACAAGTCCGTTATGGATATTGCAGAGAAGTATGGTTTTAAAGTTGATCCCGGCTTAAAGATGATTGATGCCTCAGTAGGAGTTCAGCAAAGGACCGAAATACTAAAAACTCTTTATAGGAATGCAAATATTCTTATTCTTGATGAGCCTACTGCTGTTCTTACCCCACAAGAAACTGACGAATTATTTAATGTAATCAGGACACTTGTTAACGAGGGAAAGACAGTCATCTTTATCACTCATAAATTAAGAGAAGTTATGGAAATTGCAGATAGAGTAACAGTTATGAGAGCTGGTGAAGTCCAGGGAGTATCAGAAACTAAAAATACCTCGATTACAGAATTAGCCTCCCAAATGGTTGGAAGAGAAGTTTTTCTTCAGGTCAAAAAAGATGAAGCAAATCCAAAGGATGAAATCTTAAATGTAGAAAACTTATGGGTTCACGATGCTCGAGGACTTTTAGCTGTAAACGGTGTAGAGATGAGCATAAAAGAAGGCGAAATAGTTGGTATTGCAGGAGTTGAGGGTAACGGACAGACAGAGCTTGTTGAGGCTCTAACAGGCTTAAGAAAGGCTAGTAGAGGCAAAATAATGTACTTAGGTGAAGATATAGCCTCCTCAACACCAAAAAATATACGTAGAAAAAAAATTGCCCATATTCCTGAAGATCGAACAAATACTGGATTAAACACACAACTTAGTATTTGGGAAAATCTCATTGGTAATTCATATTTCAGAAAACCACTTTCCTCAAAGGGAATATTTAACTTAAAAAAAGTCGCAAAACATGCAAATAAACTTAAAGAAGATTTTGATATTAGATCCCCCAACGTTTCTTTAAAAGTAAAATCACTTTCAGGTGGAAATCAACAAAAAGTTGTTGTCGCAAGGGAACTTTCTGAAGATCCAACGCTAACAATTGCATCGCAACCTACAAGAGGTGTAGATATTGGTAATATTGAAGCAATTCATGAACAATTAGTTCAAATGAGAGATGATGGAGGAGCAGTTCTCTTAGTGTCTGCAGAGCTTGATGAAGTAATGGCTGTAGCAGACAGAGTGGGTGTTATGTATGAAGGTCAGATTGTAAAATGGGTTAACCCCAAAGAAGTAGATCAATCACAGATGGGCCTATATATGGCAGGAGTTACAGAGTAATGGATAAGTTTTCTTTTAAGGATGTTTTAGTTACTTTTGCAGGATTATTTATAACTACTTTGGTTGCATGGGTGTTAATAACTTCAACTGGAAATAATCCGTCAGAAGTAGCAAAATATCTTTATGAGGGAGGATTCAAGGGAACAAGAAATATAGCTAACTCTCTTTATCAAGCTACTCCTCTAATACTAACTGCTACTGCAACACTAATTTCGTTTCGAGTTGGAATGTTTAACATTGGTATCAATGGATCTATGTATGTTGGGGCATTATATGCGGGCTGGGCTGGATATAGATTTACCAATTTAGGACATTTTAGCCATGTTACTCTATGTATATTAATCGGTATGACCGTAGGTGCACTCTGGATGTTATTACCAGCTTTACTAAGAGTGTATGCAGGTGTTAGTGAGATAATTTCAACGATTATATTAAATTTTGTGGCCGTGTTGTTTGTATCATATATGGCTAATGGTCCATTTAGAGCAGATCCCATTGCTCCGGCTACAGCCAGAATTTTAGAAACTGCAGAGCTTAAACAGATATTCCCCAACTCTCAATTCAATACAGGTTTTTTCATAGCTGTAATTGTTGCAATTCTTGCACATTTTGTTTTAAATAAAACTACCTTTGGCTATGAATTACGCTCTGGTGGAGACGGTCTCGTAGGTGTGTATCCTTCAAGATTTAGTTCTTATCTTGGAATACCATCTGATAGATCAGCAATAATTGGGATGTTGATTTCAGGTGCTCTAGGTGGTCTTGCAGGAGCAATAGAAGTACTTGGAGCAGTAAGATACTTTTTTCAGGAACTCGAATTTAACCAAGGATTTGATGGAATATTAATTGGTATCCTAGGAAAGTTAGAGCCAATTGGAGCAATAATTGCATCTTTGTTCTACGGAGCAATTAAAAATGGTGGTTTCTTTGTAGACTACAAAACAGATGTAGCCAGAGAGATAATCATAGTTTTAATATCGATCTTAATTTTCTTTGTCAGTGCTCAAAAAATAGTAAAAGGATTAGAAAAGTATCCAATAGTTAAGAAATTAGATAGTTTCTTTTCAAGAAAGAAGATGTAATGGAATGGATTGAAATATTTGATATATCACTATTAAGAAGTCTTCTCAGGTCAACTGCACCAATAGCAATTGTTGGAATGGCTGCCGCAATTTGTTCAGCAGCTGGAGTATTAAATATTGGACTCGAGGGTAAGATGCTCAATGCTGCCTTTGCAGGCGTTGCAGCTAGTTACTATACAGAAAGTATGTGGGCTGGTTTAACTGCTGGAGTCATAGCAGGAATTATGACCGCGGTCTTGTTTGGCTTACTTTCATTTACGCTCGGTGCTGATGAAGTATTAGCGGGTCTTGCTATAAATATTTTCTCATTAGCTGGGACGACCTATCTAATGCGTACCCTTTGGGGTCAGGCAGGTTTCTTTTCAGATCCAAAAATCGTAGGTGTAGAGCCAATACATTTTACATTTTTAGAGGGCTCTTTTCTTGAACCATTTCTTTCAGGCTTTACCTATTCAGTATATTTAATGTTCTTTATTGCTATTGGCCTGCACATTCTTTACTACAGAACTCGTTTGGGAACAGCAATAAGAGCAACTGGAGAAAATCCAGAAGCAGCCGAAGATGCAGGAATTAATACTGTAAGGATCAAATGGTTAGTTACAGTTTTTTCGGGACTTCTAGCAGGAATATCTGGTTTGTTTCTTTCTCTAGAAAACCTCACAATGTTCACTGAGGGTATGTCAGCAGGTAAAGGATATATTGGACTTGTTGCATCATCTTTTGGTAACGCAACACCTTTAGGGACCTTTGGAGCTAGTGCCTTTTTTGGTTTAGGTGATGCAATTGGAATTAGACTACAGGGAGTTTATGAACTTGACTCTCGCTTAATTTTAATGATTCCTTATGCCTTGACAGTGGTTGTCCTAATTTTAATTGGTATTAGACAGAGATTAAAAGTTAGACCAGTCGCAATTCCAGAGTCTTAACTCAGTGGCACAAAGGATTTATTTAGCAAAATATATTGTTGAAGATGTTAACACCATACATCGTGATGCAGCTTTAATAGTCGAAGACCAAAATATAAAGAAAATACAACAAAAATCTGAACTCTCTTTTGAGCAACTGCAAAACAGTGAAGATTTGGGCGATGTGGTTATTTCACCAGGATTAACAAATGCCCATTCACATGTAGCCTTAAATTCAGTTAAGGGATTAGGGTACGGTACAGCAAGTGCATTATATGATGTCATGTGGGGAGTTGAACCAGCACTCGATGAAGATTCAGTGTACAAACTTTCTCTACTGGGAATGGTAGATGCAATACGCTCTGGAACAACAAGCATTAATGATCACTATTTTTTTGCAGAGGCTGTTGCGAAAGCTGCATGTTCAATTGGCATCAGAGGTTTTATTGGCCACACAGTTATGACAGAGTATGGACCATGGACAGGTAAAACAGAAATTACTAAGGCTAAGGAGTTTGTACAAAATTGGAAGGAGTCTTTATTAGTGCATCCTGTTGTAGCCCCTCATGAAACATCAACGGTTAGTCCAGAAATATTAATTGATCTTTATGAATACGCTCAAGAAGTAAATGCTCCTATACATATTCACTTAGCTCAAACCCAAAAAGAGATGAATTACATTAAGGAAAAATTTGAGACAAGTCCAATTAAACATGCAGCAAATCTGGGTATTTTAGATGAAAATGTGATTGCTGCACACTGTAAAGTCGTTGAAGAAGGAGATTTAGAAATTCTTTCAGCTAGTAACTGTTTTCCAATCTTTTGTCCGACAACGCACGGGTTATCCGGAAAACCAATGGATACTAATTTTCTTACAAAAAATGAAACCAAATGGGGAATTGGTACTGATTGCTCTGGAGGTAATGATGACTATGATATGCTCGAAGAGATGAGGGCTGCAATTTTAATTAATAATACTCATTCACACGGGAATCTAATAACCCCAAAAGAAGTTTTTGATATTTCTACAAGACTAAATATTTCCCGAATTTCCTTAAATACTATGAAAGGGACCCTCGAAGAAGGACAACCTGCTGATTTCATTTCAATAGAAATCAACAATTCCAGGATGCAGCCACTACACGATATAGTAAATAACATAGTAATGTGTGCATCTTCAAATGAAATTAAGGATGTATTCGTAAATGGCAAAGAAGTTCTGAGGAATGATCAGTTAGTAAACTTAGATGAAGAAAAGCTAATTTACGAAGGTATAGAAACAATAGATAAAATTTTTAAAGAAACTGGTTTTACAAAGAGAATTCAGTCAGGAGATTTCAATTGAAAGACAAGTCTGTACTTCATGATCACTTAGATGGAGGATTGAGACCAAGTACAATTATAGAGTTAGCGGAGCAATCAAGAATTGAACTTCCAACTACTGATCCACAACTTTTAGAAGATTGGTTCTTTGAAAACATTTCATCAGAATTAAATCAAGTCTTTAATAAATTTGAATTAACAATTTCAGTCATGCAAGATGAACAATCTTTAGAAAGAATTGCTTATGAAGCAGTTGAAGACCTGACAAAGGATGGTGTTTCTGCAGGTGAATTAAGATATGCGCCATTACAGCATTTAAGAGGGGGGCTGAGTCCACAAAATGTTATAGATTCTGTATCTAGAGGACTTAAGAATGGAATGGATGAATTTGGAGGTAATTTCAACTCCATCCTATGCGCAATGAGACAAAATGAAGATTCTTCCGAAGTGGCAGATTTAGCAATTAGTAATTATTTAAATGGAATTGTCGGTTTTGATTTAGCAGGACCAGAATACGGGCACCCTCCATCAAAGCACATAGAAGCTTGTATGAAAATAAATAAAAGTGAGATTGGTTTAACGATTCATGCTGGAGAGGCAGCAAACTTCTCCTACATAGAAGATGCGGTATTTAATTGTAAGGCACAGAGAATTGGTCATGGCTGGCAAGTCATAGAGGGATGTGCTGAGATTGATGGCTTATTTGAACCAAATACTAAAGCTGCTGAATATATTCTTGAAAAAAATATTCCATTGGAGATATGTATATCTTCAAATATTAAATCTGGAGCAAGTGATGTAAATAAAGAAAACCACCCCATATTAAAATTGTTCAAAAGTGGATTTAATGTAACTTTAAATCCGGATAATCGTTTGATGGCCTCCACCACACTTTCGAAAGAATATGAATTAGCAAAACAGGAATTTGGTTTAAGTGAAGATGAAGAAGATAAAATAATTCAAAATACTAATAATTCATTATTTGAAAAAATAGGTAATTGATAGCTAGTCTTGTAATTTTAAAATTGTTGAAGCTAGTAAAACACTACCATTTCTAATCGCATTTTTTGCTTCATTTGTAATAGTTGCATGCGCAAATTCTGGTTGGTGGTTTACAACACTTCCATCATCAGGAACAATGGCGAGAAATGCATGTAAAGATGGAAATTGTTTTGAAATATTTCCAAAGTCAGTTGATCCATTTTTAGATTGATCAAAATGTTTGTTAGTCTTCATGTCAATTTCAAGTTCTTTTGAGTAATTCATAAAAATTTCAGCTAATTTACTATCTGTTACTAAATTTTCATAGGTTCCGTTTCCTTCTATGAAATTTACCTTACAACCAGTTGCTGAGGCTGCGCTTTTAAAGCAGTTCAAAATCTTTTTTTCGAGTACCTTTAGACCAGATGTTTTTTGGGCCCTCATCATCCAACTTGAGCGCGTATAATCAGGGATAATATTTGCTGACTCTCCTCCATTCGTAATAATTCCATGGACTTTTTCTGTTGGAAGTAGCTGTTGTCTAAGTGCGCTTATTGAATTGTATGCTAAAACCTGTGCATCGAGTGCATTCTTACCTATATAGGGAGAACCTGAAGCATGGGCCGCTTTACCAATGAACTCCACATCAATTTGTTTCACTGCAACCATGAGAGGGTCTACTTCATTCCTTGTCGCAGGATGAATCATTAGAACCGCTTTATTGTCTTTGAATACCCCTTTTTCAAGAAGTTTAATTTTCCCACCTCCTCCACCATTTGGAAATGAAAGAGGAAGAATCTCTTCCGCAGGACATCCTACGATTTGTATTGCATCAGAAAGTTTATCAATTTTTTTAGAAAGAAGATAAAAAGCACCAATACCCATAGAGGAGATAATATTATGCCCACAAGCTTGTCCTACACCTGGGAGGGCATCATATTCAATACATATTGAAATTGTTCTTTGATTGCCACCTTTTTTATTAATCAATCCAGTAAAAGCTGTAGGCATCTCGGATACTTTTTTAATTTTTGCAGACGAAATACTATTTGAAATTAATTTGGTAATCTCTTTATGAGATTTTACTTCTTCATAACCTAGCTCTGGGTTTTTGTATAAAAAGTCATTTAAGGCGAAAATTTTTTTTTCAAATTTAGAGAAGTCAAGTAATAATTCTTTAGTCAGCATATTTAACCTTTACCAAAGAATGTTAATTCCTGAATAGCACATTCTTTAAAGGCATTCGAGTTTCCGATGTCTTCACCTGAGTATGCACTTAAAATATCAATCCTTAATGTTGCAGTAGTCGAATTTATATCAATCCATTGTTGGCCATTATTATTTTGTATTTCTTTCTCAATCAAGATAGAGGACTCATCAGTAGTAACCTGAATATCCCTTACTCTAAAATTTCTTTTGAAAGAATTAGTACTTTCAAGATTCTGAAATACTATAAATTCAAGGTACATAGGGTCATTAAATGTAAATTCTAAATAGCCATCTACACATTCAAGTTCGTTGTCTTGCCACGATTTCAATGTTCCGTCATAAAGATTCTCACATGAGTATTCCTGACTTAATTGACTTGAAGACATACAGGAAACAGGGAACATTTTCTGAAGTACGGTTTGAATTGTTGAGGTACTGCTGGTGCTGGTAGTTTGCTCAACAGCGGCAATCTCTTCAATTACGTCATCTGCAATTCTCGAGTTATAAAAAAAGCTAGCCCCTGCAATCAATGGCACAATGAGAGCAAGAAAAAATACAGCCCTTATTCCTGGCACTTCTTTTCTATTAGGAAGATTTGCAGCACCGTAACTCGAAAGTGGTTTAATTAAAGGATTACCACATTCTTTACAGTTTTTTATAGATGGAATGTTGGGTGCATTACAGCTCGAACATTTTATCTGAGGCACTCTATTTCTAACTTCGGCAATAGCTTTTGGGGCGTCATTTTCCATGAGACTTTCCATTTTTAACCCAAGCCACTCACCACAACTTGAACAAAACTCAAGATCTTTATCTATGCTTGCTGAACAAGCTTTGCATGTAATATTTTCCACTTTTATACCTTAGAAACTAAATTAATAATAAAATAATACAGTAACATTCGAATAAATAAAATACTCAAATAATAAAAGAATAAATGTATATATGAATAAAAATTACTTACTTCCAGGAGAGCCTTTACGAAAAGGTGTTGACCTAATAGCCGATAAAAAAAGTGGAGCCCTGATTGTAATTGGATCATCAAATAAATTAGATAAAATTTCCAGCGGCGGTATCAATCTCAAAAATTGTGAATACTCACCAGAGATGCTCAGTGAACTTGCAAAGATGGACGGTGCAATTATTGTTGATGAAAGTATTTCAACCATATTAAAAGCTAATGTGCATTTAAATCCATCTGACAGTCTACAAACTTCTGAAACTGGGACTAGACACAGAACTGCCGAGAGGGTGTCAATTGAGACGAACCTTAAGGTTATTGCAGTTTCAGAGGAGTCATCAGCTATAAAAGTATTTCACAATATGAAAGTTAATGAACTTGAAGCACCAGCAATGATACTTGGAAGAGTAAATGAGTCTTTGCAAGCATCCTTTTGAGTGCAGGAGATATTCCTTTGTTAATCTGGGCATGTG
>JAAZZH010000010.1 GCA_014239265.1 Actinomycetota bacterium | reverse complement strand
ATCGTACCATTAACTGATTAACTTTGTAAGTTTGTAAGAGCTTTTTAAAAGTGATGGGGGAGATCTGTATTGAGATTCCATTTTTCAAATAATACCGGTCGCTAGCTATTGAAATTTCAAATAAATTTTTAAGAAATTTTCTCCTTTACTAATTTACTTACAAGAGAGCCATCTATACCCTCTCCCTTGGCCATCACAGCTCCAATAACTCTTCCCATCTGGGACATATCGACTTCACCAAGTTCTGACAAGACTTCGTCAACAAGTTTTGCTACATCCTCTTCGCTAAGTTGTTCTGGAAGCCATTCACTGAGAAAATCAATCTCAAGCTGTATCTGATTAGCCATATCTTGGCCTCTTTCACCAAGGGACTGATACTCCTCTACAGCTTTTGTCATTTTCTTCACATATGATGAAATAACACCTAGAGCTAATTCATCTGTAGCTTCATCACCTTTTTCCGCTTTTTTCTTTGCTATCTCTGTCTGAATCTGCCTGATAGCATTTAGCTTAGTTTTATCTTTTGCTTTCATTGCCTCTTTAAGAGAGGTACTTAAATCATCTGTTACTGACATTATTTCCTACTTTTTATATAACTGCATTGTATCAGGAATATCAGTGATAATTCCGTATAAGCCCAATTCCATTAATCTCTTAAATTCATTCTCATCGTTAACAGTCCACACTACTGATCTATCATAAGGAAGATTGAAATTCCTGCTGTTAATAACATTATTACTTACCATAAACATCATCTGGTCATCGTGATTTGAAATTGCTTGAGCTTCAAAAAGATCGTCCTCACTATCTAAGATAATCCCATAACGACAATTAAAACTTTTTTTGTAGTTATGAATGGACTCCCAATTAAAAGATGAAATGATATCTTTATAATTTGTCATACCAATAATTTTCTTCATGATTGTCTCGACATACTCTTTATCAGTATCGTCTGTTTTTATTTCAAAGTTTACATTACCGTTGAGCTGTTCCCTTGAATTAAAAATCATATCGTTTAGATCAATGTCTGGAAGCAGCAATTCTATTTCATTTAGTGTTAAATCTTGAATAAAAAAACCTTTTATGAAGGAATCATGGTAAAAAATAATGTTGTTATCTTTAGTTATCCTTAAGTCAGTCTCTATAAAATCACAGTATTCAAATGCTTTATTTAAACCCACTATTGAGTTTTCTCGATAGATATGGGGTAATCCTCTGTGTCCAAAAATAAATGTCAAAATACTTTCCTAACTCTCACACATCACTACAATAGATTGTGAAAGTTTTCACAAAGTAAGGAAGATAGTGCAAATACTAAATTTTGACCTAGAGCAAGAAGCCTGGATGGAAGAGGGTTCATGTGTTTATGCTAACACTGAATTGTTCTTTCCTGTGGGTTCGTCTATGAAAGCTATTAAGCAGGCAAACGAAGCAAAAGCTGTCTGCAATGAGTGCGTCGTCAAAATAGACTGTCTTGAGTATGCCATCAGAACTAACCAAGATTCAGGTATATGGGGTGGAACTACTGAAGAAGAAAGAAAATCTCTTCGAAGAGAGTATCGTAAAAACGGCTCGCTTCTAAACCTTTAAACTAATCCCGCTTCTCTTTTGTCTTCCTCTTGAGCAAACTCAATTGAATTAATATTTCCCGCATTAATGCCTACTTCCCCCTCCTCGTCGGTATACCAATAGATACCATTATCTTTGATGAGGGTTTCAATTTCAGCTGTAAACTTTTTCTTATCTTCTATCTCAAACTCATATTCTTTTAATGATGCTTGTAATGAAATTTTAACTTTTTGTGTTTTAGCCATTTGCTCTCCTTATAAAACGTTTTCGCCCATGAAAAGTGCTGACACTGAATCATCTGCAAATATAGATGTTAATGCATTTGCGATTATTGAGGAAACTGAGAGTACTTTTACATTTCCTATTTCTTTAATATTTCCATTCTGAGATAAAGTATCTGTTGTAATGATCTCATCAATAGGAGCATTTTTTAAATTCTCTACAGAAAGATCAGAGAAGATACCATGAGTAGCAACAACGCTTACAGTTTTAGCTCCCTTTTCTTTTAATATCTTTGCTGCTGCGGCTATAGTGCCACCTGTATCGATAATGTCATCAACTAATATTGCATGCCTGTCCTCTACTTCTCCAATTACCGTAAATGCTTCGACCACATTATGAATTTTCGGATCTCTTTTTTTATGCACAAACCCAACGTATGCATCTAAATGTTTTGCAAAAATTGTGGCCCTCTTCACTCCTCCAGCATCAGGAGAGATAATTGATACAGGTTCTTTAAATTTTTCATTAAAGTAATTCACAAATAGAGGAACTGCCGTTAAGTGGTCAAAAGGCTCATCTATAAATCCCTGTATCTGTTGTGTGTGCAAATCAATTGAAACTAGCCTATCTGCTCCAGCTGTGATAAAAAGATCGCCAATTAATCTTGCTGAAATAGGTTCTCGTGGTAATGCCTTTTTATCTTGTCTTGAATAAGGATAAAATGGTAATACAGCTGTAATTCTTTTTGCAGATGCTCTTTTTAATGCATCAACGAGTAAAAGTTGTTCCATGATTGTGAAATTGATCTCATTAGAGTGGCTTTGCATTACGAAGCAGTCAGCCCCTCTTGCACTTTCCTCAAGTCGTATGTAAATTTCACCACTAGCAAACTGTTTCTTGTCAACTAACGCAAGTGAGGTACCAAGTTCCGCAGCTACTTTCTCTGCAAGCTCCGGGTTTGACGATCCCGCAAACAAAAGCATCTTCTTTTTACTTGGTTGTTCAATCAATTTTCATCCTTTGGTTTTTTTCTATCCATATAACCATCAATATTTTTTTGCTGATTTCTCTCAATGCCTAAAGCCTTTGGAGGTACATCTTTAGTTATGACTGAACCCGCTCCTATCATTGCCCCTTCTCCAACTGTTACTGGGGCAACAAGCATTACGTCAGAGCCGACAAAAGCATCCTTTTTAATTTCTGTTCTGTGTTTATTTTTCCCATCATAATTTACAGTAATGGAACCAGCAGAAAAATTAACATTCTCTTCTAAGTCTGCGTCTCCTACGTAAGAGAGATGTGGAATTTTACTTCCGCTACCAACATTTGAATTTTTTGTTTCAGCAAAGGCGCCAACTTTTACTCCCTCTTCCAAGATAGAGCCTTTTCTGAGGTGTGCGTAAGGGCCAATTGTACCGGTACCTTTTATTGTTACTCCATCAAGTACTGAAAAGATTACTGACGAACCCTCTCCAATTGTTGAATCATTAATCATTGTATTTGGACCGACTACACAATCATCATGTATTTCAGTTTTACCAGTGAGATGGGTATTGGCCATTATCCTTGAACCAGCTTTGATCAGAACACTTTTGTCAATATAGGTTGAGGAAGGGTCTTGAAAGTAGACTCCGTTTTCCATATGTAAAGTGATTAACTCTTCTCTTAAGGACGTCTCAACTTCGTTTAGTTGACTCATAGAGTTCACACCTTTAATAGTATCTTCGCTTACTTGTACTATAACTGTATCCAATTTATTTTGAAAAGCTATCTCAATTAAATCTGTTAGATAAATTTCATTTTGTTCATTATTGCTATTTAGCGTTTTGATATTTTCAAGTAAAAAACTCTTATTGAAGCAGTACATCCCAGAATTGATTTCATTTATCTTTTGCTCAGCCTCAGATGAATCAGACTCTTCAACAATTTTTGAAATCGTATTTCCATCTTTAATAATTCTTCCATAACCGCTGGGGTTAGAAACCTCAGCTGTAATAATTCCCAAAGCAACACTACGTTTTGTTGATTCTGAGATTAACTCATCAATACTTTCCTTAAGAAGTAAAGGTGCATCTCCAGGTATGATCACAATGTAATCTGAATCGTCATTTATAAATTCATTACTATTTAACAGTGTCAGAACTGCATGTCCGGTACCCAATTGCTCTTCTTGTATGACCGGTTTAAATTCATTTGCTAATTCTTTAATAACTAAATCTGATTGATGACCAACTACTACATACTTGTTATTCAAATGTTTAATAGCGTTCTGTCCGTAAGTAATCATGGGTTTACCTAAAACGGAATGCAATACTTTAGGTAAGTCAGACTTCATACGAGTCCCTTTACCTGCAGCTAATATGACTCCTGATATTTTCATTTATTTCGCTGGGAGAGAAGGACTCGAACCCTCAACGTTTGGACCAAAACCAAATGTGTTGCCAATTACACCATCTCCCATTGACCTTAGAATTATTCTAATCTGCTTCCTGTAACAAGCTACAATCAATTTTTTTTGTTACTGCAAGGTGCCTAAAATGTTCTATGTTTATCTTTTCCTTCTTGTCAGTAAGTTCATTTTCCTCACCGAAGCAAAATAAGGTTGTGCCACTACCAGACATAAAGAATTCACTTTCGACAATGCTCTCAAGATATCTTTTGTGTTCAAGTAGTTTTGGCTCAATTCTTACTGCAGCATTCCAAAGGTTATTCTTAATCTCTATATTTTTGTAAAATTTAGTTTCAACTTCTTCCTCTACTGCCTGTTCATCAAATGAATTAAAAACGTCTACAGTAGAAAGTGTTTCATGTGGGCTAGCAATTAGTAAGTGCATAGGCTCTGTTAACTTAATAGATCTGATCTTTTCTCCAAACCCAGTAACTTGAGCAGTTGATCCATTAACGAAAAAAGGCACATCGCTTCCTATGCTACTTGCTATTACAGCCTGCTCCGGAATGTTCAGGCTGTACCTTGTAGCCATATATTTAATAATGCTCCCTGCGTTAGAACTACCACCACCTAGTCCTGCCTCTATGGGTATATTTTTTTTAACTTTGATGTGGAATTTCTGTTCAAAATTGTTCCCACTACGTAAACATTGTAAAGCCTTGTGAATAGTTGATTCTCCATTCATTTGGATTTGAGGAGTGAATTCAATAATATCGTCGTCAGTGTCAATTTCTCTTATTTCAATTTCATCAAAAAGATTAACTGGAATCATTAGGGTTGATAGAGTATGTAGACCGTTAACTACATTGTTATCGATAATTAGGTTCAAGTTAATTTTTGCAGAACTATAAATTTTCACTTTAAACTCTTTGCCAACAACAAATACTGTTCAGGAGTTAATTTTTGGGGCCTGTCATCAGGATTAATTCCTAATTTTTCTAGTTCGTCAACACTGAAGTACTCTTGCAGTGCTGATTTAATTTTTTTTCTTTTTTGCTGGAATGCAATTTTTGAAAGATTAAAGGCCTCTAAACGCTCTTCTTCGTCTATCAATCTCTCTCTTTGAAGGGTGACAACACTTGATGTTACCTTCGGTACCGGGCTAAAGCAGTTTTTACTGACATCGAATTGAAGCTTAGGGTTGGTAAATAATGAACAGACAACTGATAGTGCGCCATACTCTTTTGTATTGGGTTTTGCAGTAATTCTCTCAGCAACCTCTTTTTGAACCATAACAACATATCTATGAATTACTGGAACTTCAGTTATTAATTTAACAAGTAGCCTTGTTCCTATGTAGTAAGGAAGGTTAGAAACAAGTATCCACCAAGGACCTGTTAATTTTGAATAGTCATACTCCATTGCGTCCTGGGTAATTACTTCAATATTGGGAATTTCTGAAAAACGTTCCTCTGTGATTGCGGCTAAGTTCTTATCTATTTCAAGAACTCTTAATCTATAATTATCTTTGAGCAATTCATTGGTTAAAGATCCTGTACCAGGTCCAATTTCAATAATTGGATCTGCAAGTTGTCCTTGTACAAGCTTTGTTATTTTTCTTGAAATATTTGTGTCTATGAGGAAATTTTGTCCTAATTTAAAATTAGGTTTACCCTCTATTTTGTTTATCCAATATGCTTCGCTCATTTTTTACTATTTTCCTAACATAGTGTTTGTATTTTTAATCGTTATGTCCGAAAGCTCTTGAAGAGTTATCTCCCTAAGCTGTGCTAAATGTTTTGCAGTCTCAACAATATACTCTGGTTTGTTGTTTTTGCCTTTATGAATACCAGGTGCCAAATATGGTGTATCCGTTTCAAGAAGAAGCCTATCCAAAGGAATTTTTTTTACTGATAAGTTGAGATCTTTTGCTGTTTCATAGGTCAATATTCCTGACAATGAAAAATATACTCCTAACTCAATAAATTTCTTGGTCCATTTATTACCACCTGTCCAAGAATGCAGTATGACGGGAAACTCACCACTATATTTAGCTATGATTTCATAAGTATCTTTAAAACTATCTCGGCAATGAATTATTACTGGTTTTAAAAGTTTTCGAGCCATCTCAAGGTGAAATATTAGATTTTCACGTTGTTCCTCTCTTGTGGAGTGGTCTCTGTAGTAATCTAAACCTGTTTCACCAATTAGATCTGCTTCATTTATTAATTCCGAGAGTTCTTCTTTTTGTCTTATAAGATTTTTTGCATCATGGGGATGTAACCCTGCTGCCCAATATGCTGGAACTGGTAAATTTGATGAAAACTCTTTTGCTTTTTTAGAGGAATCAACATCAACACCTGGAATTATAAGATATTCTAAGAATTCAAAACTCAGATCAGCCAAATCATAATCAGTCAACTGTAAGTGACAATGAGTATCGACCCATTTAGGTTCTTGTTTAATTGCTGTTTCTTTCACTACTATATAAGAATAGGAGCATAAATATATATGAGTAAAGGTAATAAAGGAAAGATTGATAACCTTGGGAGAGTCGTTATCCCTAAAACAATAAGAGATGCATTAGGCATTAAGCATAATGATGAGATCTCTATGACTGTGGATAATGCAAAACTGATAATTACTAAAGGATATAAAACTTGCTCTATTTGTGATACTAAAGATGTGACTACTCAGGTAAGTGATAAATTACTTTGTGATAGCTGTATTTCAGAAATTAAAGGTCTTTAATCTTTTCGTAGATTTCATTAGTTGAAATATCAGCAATTAAAGAAATCGTTTTAGCAATTTCACGTTTTGGAATATCATATTTTAATAAATTATGAACAGCACTTTCTACATCAAGGTCAAGTCTTGTTTGTTTCTTGAGTCCCGCAATCACCATGGTAATCTCGCCTTTAACTACGTTTCCTTTGAACTCTTCTAATAATTCCTTTGCAGTACCTCGATAAATAGTCTCAAATTTTTTAGTGAGCTCTCTACAAATAACTATTTCATTAGTAATTCTTTCATTGACGAAGGTTTCCAAATCCTTCGACAGTCTTTTTGGCGAGGTGAAACATACCGTTGTGGTATCAGAAGTAACTAACTCAGAGATAAAGGATGATCGCTCTTTTCCAGACCTAGGTATAAATCCAACAAATCGAAATTTACTCAAATCAAATCCTGACAGTGTCAAAGCGACAATAACACTAGAAGGTCCAGGAATGGATTCAATTTTTATTTTCTTATGCGCGAGTGCAGCAACTAACTCAGAACCAGGGTCAGCAATTAGTGGGGTTCCCGCATCAGAAAGTAAGGCCACATCTTTACCTGAATCTAGTAAATTTTTAATTTCATTTAACTTATCTACTTCATTCCCAAGAAAATATGAATACACTGGCTTTTTTATATTTAGATGATTTAGTAACTTAAGAACTCTTCGAGTGTCTTCACCGTAAATACAGTCAACTTTACTCAAAGTTTCTGTAAGTCTTGAGGAAATATCAGAAAGATTTCCTATCGGTGTTGCACATATAAATAGAGTGCCCAAAGTATTAAAAACGACTCATCTGTGTAATAATTTCATTAAATATTTCTAAATCTTGAGTCAGTAACATTCTTACATAAGTTCCGTCATTAGAAATCCATACATTTGTATCCCCAATATAGAGTGTGCCGCCTTCGAAAGACTCGACACTTGTAAACCTTTGCTGAGCATTTGCCCAAGCTAGATAGGCGTTGTAGATTTCTTCTAAATCTTCCGGTGTGTCTCCAGTCATTTTCAATGACATCATTAGTTGTTGGGATGAATTCACATAATCTTTCCAAGCACCTCCACCAAGTCCAATGGCGGCCGTTACAGAAGCTCCTCTGCCAATTGTATCTTGGAGGATATAAGGTATGTCTAATGCTCCTATTGTGCCCTCTTTAACTAAGTTGTAATCAGCAACAATTAAATCTTCAATTATTACATTTTCATACACTTCTCCTGAAAAATATTTTTCAGGTTCATAAATTTGTTCCGCAGTTGGTAGCTGGTATAAAGCCTCATTTATAGCTTCCATCCCACCTTGATTATTAATTTGCTTGACTAGTTGTGGACCAAAAGAGTAATACAGTTCATTTGGAATATAAAAGTAAGTAGGTAGTTGTACTCTGCAAACGAAATTAGGCTGTTGTGAATTCATGGCAGTCCTATCATATTGATCAAGGCCAGATTCCCATCTTGCCTGAACTAAATCAGCTTGAGCTTCCATGATGGATCTTCTCCCGGCATAGTCAGAAAAATCGTCTTTCTCTTTCATTTCGTCATACCACCCAGCCAGATCTATTATCTGTCCCTGTAGTGTGTGGGTTAGTTCGTGAACTAGTACACTTTGTTCCCAGAGATTAAATTTCTGTTGATTTGTTTTTACCGGAACTCTTAGTACTTTGTCCACCAAGTTATATGATCCAGATGAAGCACATCTCTGATACTCGACGAGAAGATTTTTCATCCCTTCTGGAGAAGCAGTGCTTAATCCCCACATGTTTTCTGAGAGCACAGATCTCTCCCACTCGCCCTCTTCATAGTCTTCTTCAAAGTTGTCTAAAAAAGATAGTTCATTATATTCTTGGTAACCATTACTCGTATACAACTCATACTTAGGGTATTCCGTATAAGTTAGGCCTGTTCTTTTTTCAACAAAAGCAATCAGATCATCAAACTGTTCTTTCATTTCTGGCTTCATTTCAATCAATTCAATTCCATATTCATCAAGAGCAAACACAGTACTCTCAGGTACTGTTGTTGAAGTTGTAGTTGTGGTGGAACTAGATGTTGTAGACTCTGACACAGGTGTAGTTGTTTCTTCAATATCTTCGGAAGCACAGGAGGTAATCAATATAAAAGCTAGTAAAGTTATTAGTTTTTTTCTCATAGCTTATAAGAATACAACTATTCTTATATATTGAGATAAAAAAGTTAGGGAGTAATTTTGATAAAAGAATTTAGAAATTTTATTAATAGAGGAAATGTTGTTGAACTAGGAGTTGCATTTGTTATGGGTGCCTCTTTTAAGTCTTTAGTTGATGTTTTTACCAAACGTCTTGTTGAGCCTGTAATCGGATTATTTTTAAACCTACCAAACTTAGAGAACCTTGGTTTGTTTGGTGATATAGACCCGGCTTCTGGAATTAATGCAGGAAGTGTGGGCGCTTTTCTTGGTGAAGTGATCAACTATACGATTATTGCTTTTGTTATGTTTATGGTGATTAAAGCATACAACCACTTTGAAGACGTGGTCGGAGATGATGAAACTGATGAAGTTGCATCGGAGTCAAAAGAAGTAGTTTTACTAAAAGAAATAAGAGATGGTATAAATAATTTGAGTAATAAGTAATCTCTACCCATGAGGCAGAATAGTTTAAAAAATCTTTATCTCTACTCGAAAGAACAAGAAACAAAGGTTCGTCGAGGAATAGTTTACTCTATACTTAACAAACTTTTTGACTTAGCTCCCCCTGTTCTAATTGGAATTGCAATTGATATCGTAGTTGAAGGTTCAGACTCTTTCTTAGGTAGCCTTGGAATAGAAGATAGAAGAGAGCAGCTTATAGTTCTTGCTTTTTTAACTTTTGTAATTTGGGCTTTAGAATCAACTTTTGACTATGTTGCAGCAGTAACTTGGAGAAATATTTCACAAGATGTAGAGCACAGTTTAAGAACAGACACATTTAAAAATGTTCTTGGATTAGATCTTCAATATTTCGAAAACAAATCATCAGGAAGATTGATGGCTGTATTGAATGATGATGTAAATCAATTAGAAAAATTTCTAGATACTGGAGCTAATAAACTGTTACAAACTTTAACTACTGTAGTTGTTATTGGAGGTACATTTCTCTATATCTCCCCACTAATAGCAATATTTGCCTTCATTCCAATCCCAGTCATTATATTTGGTTCATTTAAATTTACTAAAACAATTGCTTCTAGGTACACACGTATTAGAAACGCAATTGAGACCTTAAATGCAAATCTTTCAAATTCCCTATCTGGAGTGTTAACAGTAAAAAGTTTCAACAGAGAGGAAAAAGAGTTTAATCGTATTCTTACATCCTCAACGGAAGTAAAAAGTGCAAATTACCATGCTATAAAGCTTTCTGCTGCTTTTATTCCAATAATTCGAATAGCTATTTTATTTGGCTTCACTGCAACACTTTTAATCGGAGGATTCATGGCCTTAGATGGTGAAATTAATGTAGCCATGTATTCCGTTCTTCTTTTTATAACTCAGCGTCTGCTTTGGCCACTTACAGAACTCGGAGATACATTTGACTTATACCAACGTGCAATGGCTTCATTTAAACGAATAAATGCACTAAAAAATACCCGACCTTATATCCAAAATGGTTCAATAGAAGCTGGAAGTATTGAGAAATTGATATCTTTAGAAGATGTTAATTTTTCTTATGTAGAAAACTTTCCTGTATTAAATGATGTATCAATAAACATTAAGAAGGGCAGTACTACAGCGATTGTTGGAAGTACTGGTTCTGGAAAATCTACATTAATAAAATTACTTCTAAGACTCTACGATGTGAAAGCCGGAAAAATAAAATTTGACGATAAAGATATTAAAGATTTGAATATCCACAGTCTAAGAAAAACTATTGGTTTAGTAAGTCAAGATATCTTTCTATTTGAAGGAACAGTTTTTGAGAATATTGCATATGGAAATCTAGAAGCAAGTAATGATGATATTTGGGAAGCAGCCAAACTATCAGAATCAGATGAGTTTATTAATCTTCTCCCAAATAAAGAGGATACAATCGTCGGTGAACGTGGTCAAAAACTCTCTGGAGGCCAAAGGCAGAGAATTTCAATAGCTAGAGCTATTTTAAAAAATCCTGAAATTTTGATTCTAGATGAAGCAACATCTGCAGTTGACAACGAAACAGAGGCAGCAATTCAACGATCATTAGATACCTTGAAAGAAGGGCGAACTGTAGTAGCTATTGCTCATCGACTTTCAACCATTAGAAATGCAGATATTATTTATGTACTTGAAAAAGGGAAAATTGTAGAAAGTGGGACTCACGAGGAACTTGTTAAATTAAAAAAAGTTTATGCAAACCTTTGGGATGTCCAAACAGGTAAAAAATTTAATTCAAAACTTTAGATGCTATATATTCACCAATAGCAAGTGATGCCGTAGCGGCAGGACTAGGAGCATTCAGAACATGCAGTGATTTATACCCCTCTTCAAATAAGAAATCATCTAACAAACTTCCATCATCAGATACAGCTTGTGCTCTGACACCTGCAGGCCTTTGGACCAAGTCTTCAGATTCAATCCCAGGTAATAATTTCTTAACCTCTTGAACAAATGCTGCTTTATTTAGGGACCTATACATTTCATCAATTCCAGTCTTGAAATATTTTCTCCCAAGCTTAACCATTCCTTTATAAGTAATAGTTTCTAGAGTTTCAAATAGGTTGAATTTTGTCCACGAATACCCTTCTCTTGAAAAAGCTAGTACAGCATTTGGGCCAGCTTCTATTCTCCCGTCAACAGTTTTAGTTAAATGTATTCCTAAAAATGGTAACTCTGGATCCGCTATTGGGTAAATCATGTTATTCAGGAGATGGCTCTTTTTATTAATAATTTCGTAATATTCACCCCTGAAAGGAATAATTTTAACCTTTGGGTTTAATCCATCTAGTTTTGCGACTTTATCAGAAAACAATCCGGCGCAATTTATCAAGAAATCTCCAGTAAAAGTTTCCTTTTTGCTACTGACTAACTTTGAATCGTTATTTTCCGTTATGTTCACAATTTCTTGAAAATATTCAACATCTCCACCTTTATTTCTAAAAATGTCAACCATCATCTCTGTCACAATTTTATAGTCAACTACACCCGCTTGAGGTACAAATAATCCCTGAAGAATTTTGGAGTTAGGTTCTTTGTCAATAAGAGCATCTTTTTCCAATACCTGAACTCCACTCATTGCTAATAATTTTGATCTTTCAAAGAGGGATTCTATTTTTTGGATATTCTCATCTACAACAATTTTGCCTTCAAGCCTATACGGGATATTATTTAACTCTAAAAACTCAAGCATTAACTCTCTACCTCGTATACAAAGATTAGATTTAAATGAATCAGGTTTGTAATAGATCCCGGAATGAAGAACACCAGAATTGCGTCCTGATTGGTGTAATCCAACACCACTTTCTTTTTCAAGGATAAGAATCTTTTTATTAGCTTCTTGCAACTTTAAAGCAGTAGAAAGCCCAACGATGCCACCACCGATAACAATATAGTCATATTTTTTACTACTTCTCACTTTGGTGGAGGTGCGGGGAGTCGAACCCCGGTCCTTTTAAGCTACCTAACAGCTTCTCCGAGCGCATCTGGTGTTAATACTTTTGAGAAAGACACCAGAGACATATTCTCAAAAGTTTTCTACCTTAATCTTAAAAGTTAATCGGTAGCTTAACTTAGCATCCCACATTTCGACGCCGATACCACCCGAGGTGGGAGCCCCGATGGTCGACGAGTCGCATTAAGCGGCTAAAGCCAATTTAGGTTTGGCAGTTATATTGTTTTCCTACGTTTTTAACGAGGCCCTAGGTCCCTCGGCTCGCTACTGAGAGACTCACTTCAAAGTCGAAGCCAGTTCACCCCCATACAACTATTATGGTTATAAAGTTAAACTTAACCAAGGTAATTTATGAAAATACAAGGAAATGATTTTGCATTAACTTCAAAGTTGACTGTGGAATTAAATAGTGATGATAATGAAGGCCTCATCTTTATCCCTAAAAATCTATCATTATTTGTAGAGATTGAGAATTATTTTGGAAAAATAATAATTAATAATCTGAGGATTGAAACCCATCAAGACCAATTTTCTTTAACTAAAAAAGGTTTAGAGGGATTAACTGCCTCCCTAGATATAAAGCTTTTAGATAGATATCTCTTTAAAATGCTTGGTGATAAGTCTGGAATTAACCACAGTCCCTATAAATATTTTATGAAACATGACTTTACTAGCTTTGAGAAAAGCAGAAGAATAACAGATTATGATTGGGCAATGTTTGGCTCGTTGTATGTCTTTGCGTGTAACGTTCTGCCAGTTTCCGTTAAAGTCGAACTTTCTCTAGCTAAAGAATTAAGGATTTCAGAGGAAAATTTTAAGAGATACCTCAAAAAAACACCTAAATCAATTTTTCTTAAAAATGAGCATATTGAATCACGCGGTGGAAATCTCACCTTTGAAGCTGAGGAATTAATTGTCTCTCAGCTTTCAGAAGAAAATAAAAAACTTTTTGAAGAAAATCCCTACTTAAAGTTTTACTCAGGATCAGATTTAGCCTGAGGTCGGACCATTGATATTAATTTGTTTATTTTAATTTTCCACATCTCTCTATCTTTGATTTGAGCTTCTGCCCAACTTACATCATTATCTCTATTGTATGGATGCCCGGTATACCTATTTGATAACCTATCAATGTGATTATTAGCTGTGCTGTCATCTATGACCTCTTGGACCTCTCCCCTGATTTCCCAACTGGAGTACATCGCTTGGGGCTCAAATATAACAAGTGAGATATTTTTGTCACTCCTAATATTGAAGGTCTTTTGCCTACCTTTTTCAGTATTGATAACTAGATTCTCACCAACATAATCAATCCACATTAAATGGTTTTGAATTTCATTCATATTTAAATGTGTTGCCATTGCACAAAATGCGTTTCTATCTATTGCTATTTTTAATTCATCCGGTAGTTGCATAATTTCAATTTTAAAGCAAAAATATTAAATATGGCATTTATAAACATTTTTAATTTTGAAAACTCGAGTGGTTTGTTGAAAAAGGAATATGAAAAGGGAATTAGACGAGCTGGTCGTATATGGAAGGTGTTAACTATTCAATCTCAGACACCTGAAATCTTAGAAGATTCTATGAGGTTGTACGGTTCCACTATGTATGGAAATTCTAAGATAGATAGATTTGATAGGGAATTATTAGCCGTAGTAACTTCATTAGCAAATGAATGTGAGTATTGAGTACGTTCTCATTTATATGATCTCCGGTCGGAGACGCAAAACCAAAAGCTTGTAGACGAGATAGCAGCTAATTGGAAAAATAGCTCTATAACTGAAATACAAACTGCAATGTGTTTATTTGCTGAAAAGTTAACTTTACAGCCAAGCACTATTACTAAATTAGATATTGATACCCTTTCAAATTATGATTTAAGCGATAAGGAAATCTCAGAGATAGTCCAAATAGTTTCTTATTTTAATTACATAAATCGTGTTGCTGATGGTTTGGGGCTAGAACCAGAAGAATTTATAGATGAAAAAGGTTACAAAATTAATTAAGGCTGATTTGAACTTTTTGTCGCTAAAATTAGATAGTGAATAACAAGACACAATTAGTAATACTTTTTACACTCTTAACGGTTGTATCAATCTCAGCATTGACATACTTTTCAAATTCAGACGGTGAAGTTGTCATCGCAGCAGAAGAAGTACCCGCTGTTACTATTGAATCGACTGAAAGTACTTCGACCACTCAACTTGTAGAAAATTTTCCATTTCCAAATGAAAGCCTTCAGGATTTTATTGACAACATCTATACTTCGAATATTACAAACTGCAAGACTAAGATTGAACTTGCCTATTCTGAACCAGAATGTTTGAAAGATACTTATGAAGCAAACTTGCTGATTTTAAAAGAAAAGAATGTCTATGAAGAACTGGCTCAAAAAGCTACTAACTTTCTAGTACAAAATACAAAAGATTTATCTCAAAACAATATAAATAAACTTTTAGAAGTAATCAAATCTACAGACATTATTTAAAATCTTGAACAGGAAACAGTGCTAATCACTTCATTATATGAAGAAAGGTTTAAATCAAGTATTAAGAGAACAGCTATATTTGCTAACAGTGATGAACTTCTACAAGCACAGGTAATATCCTATAACTTTTTAAAAAGTGGTTGTATCAACAGAGGATTAGTCAGCAGTGATGATGAATGGTTGTATCCTGAAGAAATACAGGTTAGAGATGACAACTTCATAAATTTCGCATTAAAAATTGAAACGAGCATTCCGGTTGGTCCAGATTGTATGGGAAAGTTAATATCTTCAATTCTCAATGACACAAGAGGTTGGAGTAATATTACTGAAAAAAAATTTTTACTTGTCAGCGAAGAGGAAGCTGATTTTACTTTTATTTTTTCATCTCCAGATAAAACAGATGAGCTTTGTGCCCCTTTGGAAACTAATGGTATTTACTCATGTAGGAATGAAGAAGAGATAATCATTAACTATTTCCGTTGGGAAAGTGGTGCTATTGATTTTGGTAATGATATGAGAACATACAGACTTTATTTAATAAATCATGAAACTGGTCATATTTTAGGTTGGGGTCATACTGGTTGTCCTAAAGATGGAGCACTCGCACCAGTAATGATGCAGCAAAGCAAAACTACAGATGGTTGCAGTCCTTATGGATGGCCGTTATATGAAATCATAGACATGAAGTATGGATTTGATACTTTTGTTTCTTTGGAAGAAGATTAAGTTAGTTTGGTGCCAGCCTAAAACAACTAAATCGTATTTTAATTATGCACATTAATTATTTCTATGACAACTAGTTTTTTAGAAATCCTTAGCATTGACTGATGCAGAAAAATCTCCACTTAAAATACTCTTAACGTTTTTAATTGTATCTGAACCTGCCTTAAGCTGCGCTTCCCGTGTTGAAGCACCTAGATGTGGAAGTGTGATTGAAGATGACTGGGTTAATTCTGCTGTGTACTCCGGAGGTTCTTGTTCATAAACATCAAGAGCTGCTGAAAATAGTTTTCGCTCTTCAACAAGACGTAAAACTTCTGATTCGTCGACAACACCTCCTCTGGATGTATTCACGATTATTGAATCTTGCTTCATGAGTGATAACTTCTCTTTAGAAATAAGATTCATAGTCTCTTTATTCTTGACAACATGAAGAGAAACTACATCAGCTTGTTGTAAGAGATCGTCTAATTCCATTTTTGTTTCATTTTCGGTTGAATCTTTTACATATGGATCAAAGAATACAATTTGCATTCCAAAACTCTGCATTCTTGTCGCCACTAACCTTGCTACTCTTCCAAATCCTACAAAACCCAGAATTTTTCCATGTAACTCTATTCCGGTCAGGGCTGCTCTATCCCACTTTTTTTGCTTTAGGGAATTATTTCCTTCTATGAGATTTCTTGCGGTAGCGATAATTAAGCCAACAGTTAGCTCTGCAACAGAAATAATATTTGCCTCTGGAGAATTGGTTACATGTACACCTTTTTTTGTAGCTTGTGTAATATCTACATTGTCCAATCCCACACCGCATCTTGCGATAATTTTTAAGTTTGCTCCTTCTTTAATAACTTCCTCATCTATAGAAGTTGCGCTTCGAATAAACACCAGGTCTGTATCGGGAATATGGCTGAGTAATTTTTCTCTTTTATTTTCTTCAGTTGATATATCTACACAACTACCCATCTCTTTTAACTCTTGTAAGGCTAAAGGGTCTAATTTATCGCATATTAAGATTTTCATTTTACTTCCGTTAACTTATTTAATGCTAACTGATGTAATTCTTTAGAAGCCGATGCTAAAACATAAACATTCTTTTGATTGTCGACAAGTTTATTACCCTCCCAGTCAGTAATAACTCCTCCTGCTCCTTCTACAACTTTAATAAGGGGTAAATAATCATGAGGAGCTGATAATCTTTCAGCGACTATATCTAGATATCCACTCGCTAAAAGTCCATAGTTGTAACAATCGCTACCTGTAGTAGTTACCTTTACCGAATCTTCGAGTGATTGATATGCCTTCCATTTTTCCATACCAAATTCATGACTTGAGGTAGTCGCCATCAAAGCATTCTCTAGTACTTCTACAGATTGACAAACTGTTGCGTTTCCATTTACAGTAGTTTGATTCTCTCTGAAAGATATCCACCTTTCATTAAGAGCTGGACAATCAATAACCCCTCCTATTAATGCATCACCTTGCTTCAAACCTATAAGTGTTCCAAAATCATGTTTTCCAGCGATGAAACTACGAGTACCATCGATAGGATCAATAATCCAAGTAAAGTTTGATTCATTACTGAGGTCTTCAAACTCTTCACCAATTATGTTATGGGTGGGGTAGGCTTTTTGAATATTTTTTCTTATCAGGTTTTCAATTTCATGATCAGCATTCGTAACAGGACTTCTATCACCTTTTAGTGAAAGATTTCTAGTTTGTCTAAAGTAACTTAGAGCTATCTTGCCAGTCTGATCGAGTAATTTATCTACAAAATCCGTTAATTGGACCGCACTTAAGTTATCAGTAGTCAAGTTTATATTGTTCCAAGATTTCTGAGTTTTTCCTCAAGTTGAACATCACTTGGCTCAACCAAAAAAGTATCATCTGGAAATACTATTGTAGGTATTCTTCTCGCCCCTTTTTGAAGTTCTTGAATATATGTGTTTGCACCATCATCTTTATCAACATTTACAACATCGAAAGAAACATTTAAAGACTTTAACAATGCTTCAGATCTTACACAATCTCCACACCAGTCGGTGCTGTACATTATTATATTTTTCATTAATCTCCTGAACTAAATGGGTCTGTCAGTAAGGATAAAACATTGCTTAAACTTTCTAAACTCTCAAATACAGTTTGCAACTGATTGATACTGTCTAATGCAATATCTAATTTTGGAAGAATTGCACTAACTTCATCAATAACCAGTAGAGCGTCATTTAGGTCTTCTGAGACTACTTCTATTTGTTGAAATACCAAAAATCCAAATACGGCAAAAATTATAAGAATTAAAACTTGTAAAAAGAGAACAAGCTTTAGCATTATTAGCTTAAAGCAGTTATTTTATCTTTTATGGTTTCTTTTGGTTGTACCCCAACAAAACGTTCTTTTACTTCCCCACCTTTGAGAATAACTACAGTTGGCACGCCCATTACTTGGTTGGCTCCTGCGATTTCAGGAAATTGATCAACGTCAAGCTTAACAAACTGTACATTTTCAACTTCTGCCTCTAGTTCTTCTAAGATTGGGCTTAACACTTTACACGGACCACACCATGTTGCGTGGAAGTCAATAACTACAGGTGTTTCAGAGTTTTGTAAGGCTGCATATTCTTCAGCGTTTATATCTTTCATTTTTTCTCCTTTATGATGTAAACACATTGTATAAACATGACGTTTATACAAGTAACTTCATAGTCAGTTATTTTATAAAGTATACTTATCAAATGAGTTCTATAGTTGTATCACCTCATCACTTATCCTCAAAAGCAGGAAAAAATATTTTACAAAGTGGAGGTAATGCCATAGATGCCGCAATAGCTGTGAATATTGTTCAAGGTGTAGTCGCCCCTGAGACATGTGGAGTGGGTGGAGATTTATTTGCTCTTGTTTGGAGAGATGGATCAGTTGAGCCAGATTGTCTAGATGCATCAGGGTATGCAGGTTCTAAGGTTGATGGAGAAACCATTTCAGGAGATACTATTCCCCTTAATCATCCAATGTCGGTAACAGTACCAGGTGCAGTGGATGGGTGGTTTAAACTTCATGAAAAATATGGTTCATTGGAGATGTCAAAAATATTTGCAACTGGTATCGAAATATGTCATGAAGGTTTTGAAATAAATCAAGAACTTGCCCAAAGTTTAGATATCCATCAGAGTGACCTTGGTGGACAAAGATCATCAGTAAGTTTTTATAAGAATTTACTTCCTCTAAGTGCTGGTTCCCATATAAGACGCGTAAATCTTGGTAAAACCTTAGAGCTAATTGCAAATGAGGGCCCAGATATATTCTATAAAGGAGAAATTGCATCTTCAATATCTGAGGTTGTGGGAGGAAATATTTCTCCCCAGGATCTTAAGAACTACTCTTCACAATGGGTAAAACCACTGCAAATGAATGTATTTGGCTATGACGGATGGACTACTCCTCCATCCACACAAAGTTATCTTACGCTTTCAACATTAAAGGGTTACGAGCTTTTATCCGAAAAATATGAAGAATCCCTACACATGCTTATTGAGAGTTATCGTATATTTGCAGCAGATAGAGATAATATTACTTACGACTATAAAGATGACATTCGTGACTTCAAAGGCGTCGATCTTGATTATATTGAAAAAAAGATTGAGCTCTATGATGATCAAAAAACACAGAAATTTACCTTTCCTGAAAAAAGTGGTGGAGGTACAGCGTATATGACTGTAAGAGATTCCTCAGGTTTAGGGGTCTCACTCATTCAGTCCAACTTTCATGGTATTGGAAGTCGCATTGGTGTAGATAGTTATGGATTCTTTCTACATAATCGCGGGTGTGGGTTTAACTTGCAAAAAGGTCATAAAAATTATCTTCAGGCTGGAAGGAAGCCGTTGCATACATTATCTCCAACCCTGTGGACAAAAGATAATAAATTAGAGTTACTACTTGGAACTCGTGGGGGTAGGTATCAACCACAATTACTTGCACAAGTCATACTCCCTTACTTAAAAGATAAAACTCCCCTAAGGGAGACTATACAAAAGGGGCGATGGGCTTTAAATGACTTCTTATCTAATACAGATTCTCAATTAACAGTTGAGGGAGCATTCCCAGCTGAAGATATTAAACATCTAGAGTCGAAGGGTCACTTGGTTACTCAGATTGACCAAAAATTTGATAAAGCCTATGGACCAGTTTCAGCAATATATAAAGATAAAGTATGGACAGGGGCAGCTGACATAAGAGTTGGAACAGAAACGGTAGAAACTTTTTAGTAGTTCTTCATATCTTTTTTGTGTTGTTTTTCAGTAAGCTTTTTCCTCTTGTCGTAATCTTTTCTACCCTTACCTAAGGCAAGCTCAATTTTGATGAAACCGTTTTTCTCGTAAACTTTCATAGCAACCAAGGTATTACCTTTGATCGAGGTTAGGCCTATCAGTCTTTTGATTTCTTTTTTGTGTAGTAGTAACTTACGAGGTGATTTTGCATTGTAATCTAATTCGTTTGAAAACTTGTACTGCTCAATGTTCATTTCTCTAATAATTGCTTCTTCATTCTCTATGACTGCAAAAGCATCTACTATTGAAACTCCACCATTTCTAATACTCTTAGTCTCTGACCCAGTTAGTACTATCCCTGCCTCAATATATTCACTAAATTCATAAGAATTTCTAGCTTTTCTATTTTCTGCAAATACTTTCATATTAGGGCAAGAAACAATAGGGATTCATTCTACCTCTACTCGTAGGATCAAGATATGGTAAAGAGCACGATACAGAGCTTGGGTCTTTTAGTCGCACCTCAAAATGAAGATGGGGTCCAGAAGACCTACCAGTATTACCTACCTGACCAATGGTATCTCCGGTTATCACTGTTTGACCAGGTGTGACATTAATTTTGTTCATATGAAAATACAAAGTTGTCATTCCTCCACCATGGTCAATGAATACTGAATTACCGGCAAGGCCATAATATCTAGCAAGGATTACAACTCCACCTGCTGCTGCCTTAATAGGTGTACCGGTTCTTGCAGGAATATCTATAGCGCCATGAAAGCTAGTAACACCTCTGAATCTTCTCCATTTATATCCACTTGATACGTAGCTACCAGTGATTGGCCAAGTCAACTCATCTGGTGCAGGTCCACCAAGTGTACTTAGCCTCTCAATGTCAGCTTGAATTGCATCTTCAAGCTTTTCAAGATCTGCATGTTCTTTATCTAAAAGTTCAAGTTGTTTATTTGCTTGAGTTAAAAGATTTTGTGCATTTCTTCTTTCAGATAAAACTTGTGACTTTTTATCTTCAACTTTTCTTTTTTCTGACTCTACTAGATTTTTACTTGCCTCTACTTCGTCCGCATACTCTTCAGCTTCTATAGATATATCTGTTTTTTTCTCCTCTTCAACTTGAAGATTGTTAATAACATCTTGTCTATCTGTTTCTCTATCTGTTAAAAAAGATGTCTGTGTTTGTGCCAAGTTTTCTAGAACATTTAAGGTTTCAACAATTTTGTATGCTGAGTCAACTACTGATGATGCATATCCTAGAGCAGCTAAAAAATCCGATAACTCATCTAAATCAATGAACAATGCTGTAGTTGGGCTCATCACTCCGTTTATGTATAAAGTTAGAGCTTGCTCTTGAAGTCCCTCTCTGGCATCATTTAATTCAATCTGCGTATTGAATAACTCATCTTTTACGTTGGTGATTTCTGATTTGATTTTCCCTAATTTTGTTTGTTCCTGGACGATATTTTGCTGAACTAAAGCTAAGTTATCTAATGATGTATCGTACCCAGCAATTGCATCGGCTAAAGCTTTTTCAGCAACTGTAAGTCTACTTTGTACTTCAGAAAGCTCTCTATTAACCTGTCTCAATGCTGAATCGTTTGAGATGATAGCTTTCTCCAAATCTGTTTTTTCACCTTCATACTGGTTAATCTGATTAGCAACTGCCTGTAGTTGTTTCTCAACTTCCTCTAGGCGCTCCTCAGCTGTTATTGCATTTAAGCTCTCTAAAGAAAGTGTCTGGAGTAGGAAAACACCAATTAATAAAGTGGTTATCCATTTCTTATTCATTGAGTGCTTTTCGTATGCCTACGTAGCTTGCAAAAAAACCAAAAATGACTGATGTAAGTAATAGTCCAAGGGTGAGGTTAATTAAATATGCATCAGAGATAGTTATATCAAATATACTTTCTGCTACTACTGAATCTTTTGAGTACTGGATTAATCCCCATCCAAGCCCAACTGCAATGCTTGTACCGAGCAAAGACTCAAAGATGGCTTCAAATATAAACGGTAGACGAATATATGTTGAGGAAGCCCCAATTAACTTCATAACTTTGATCTCTTTCCGTTTAGCGAAGGCAGTAAGTCTTAATGTATTAATAATTAATATAAATGCAGCAAATGCAATTAAAATGGCAAAAACTGTTGCAGCTAAAACTAAAGTATTTGTAAGGCTTAACAATCTTTCAATCGCTTCTCCTGAAGCTCTAATCTCTTTAACCGCTGGATTTCCCTCCATCCTCTCAATAATCAAGGTATAGTCAGATGGATTATTTAAGTTCACCCTTAGAGATGAGGGGAGTATATCAAAGTCGACTTCTTGAACTAATTCAGGTTGATCTTTGAAAAGAATTTTAAATTCTTCTGTAGCCTCATCTTTTGAAAAATAATCAACCATTCTTACCTCTGGATAGCTTTCTAGTGACTCTTGTAGTTGTTTATGTGCAGTTGTGGTAACTCTATCATCAAGAAAAATTACAACATGGACACCATTTTGCCATCTGGATGTATTATTTTCTACAACCGCTCTTCCAGACAAGGTTGTAAAAACTAAGAAACTTGAAACCAAGACTGCCAAAACTGTAGCTATAACTAAAAGTGGATTCCTCCTCATGTTTATAAACGTGTTTTTAATGACGTAAGATAATTTATTCATGAAATTTCCTAAACATAAGTGCCCTCTGTTTCATCCCTGATCAGTTTTCCATCAGAGAGCTCTAATACTCTCTTTTTTCTTCTGTTCACAATGGAAGAGTCATGAGTGGCCATTAAAATGGTCGTCCCTGCTCTGTTAATTTTTTCAAGTAACGACACTATCTGGATACTAAGATCTGGATCTAAATTACCTGTTGGCTCATCACAAAGAAGCACTAATGGATTGCTTGCTAAAGCCCTTGCTATTGCGACTCTTGTCTGTTCTCCTCCAGAAAGTTGATATGGAAATTTATAAGCATTATCTTGTAGTTCTACTAAATCAATAAGAGTGCTGGTCTTTGCGTCTATCTCAGCTGCGTCATATCCCAATACTTCAAGTGCGAAACTAATATTTTCAAATGTTGTTCTATCTTCAAGTAACTGTGGTTCTTGAGTCACTATTCCAAGTTTTCGTCTTAATACTGGGATTTTCCATTTAGGAAGTGAAGAGACTTCCATATCTACTACATCAATTATGCCTTTTGTTGGGTACATATCTCTATATAAAAGTTTTAAAAAGGAAGATTTTCCACTTCCTGAATGGCCTATGAGGTATACAAAGTCTCCCTCTTTTATTTCTGTAGAAATATTTGATAAAGCAACACTTCCACCTTGAAAAACTAGCGATACATTTTCTAATTTAATCATTTAATCCCCGTCTACGCCATTTTAGATAGTCTTTAATAAATATGTTAATTTCTCCATCTAAAACAGCTTGGATATTTCCTACTTCTGTATTTGTCCTAGAATCTTTAACTTGTTGATACGGCTGCATTACATACGATCTAATTTGCCTTCCCCATCCTGCCTCAACTTGATCTCCTCTTATCGAATTAAGTTCCTTCATTTGGTCTTCTTTTTCTTTGAGTGCGATTTTTGTTCTTAGCAACTCCAAAGCTCTTGTTTTATTTTGAAGTTGTGATCGCTCTGCCTGACATGAGACTACTAATCCTGTTGGAAGATGAGTTATTCTTACTGCTGAATCCGTTGTGTTTACATGTTGGCCTCCAGCTCCGGAAGCTCTATATACGTCTATTCTTATTTCATCATCTTTTATTTCGACTTCATCCGAATTCTCGATAAGTGGGATTACGTCAACACCGGCAAAACTAGTGTGTCTCCTCTTATTACTGTCAAATGGACTTATACGGACAAGCCTATGCACTCCTCTTTCACTCTCTAAAGTTGCATATGCTCTGTATGAGGAAACCGTAATTGAAACTGATTTTATACCTGCTTCTTCTGCATTTGAAAGTTCTTCAATTGTATACTCCATTCCATTGTCATCAAAATATCGTGTATACATTCTGTATAGTATTTGAGCCCAATCATTTGCATCTACGCCACCAGCTCCTGCATTAATTGAAATCATTGCATTTAAATCATCGTACTCTCCGCCATAAAATGATTCTTCTTCTAAATTAACTAGTTTCTCTTCAAAGCTTTTAACTTGTTTTTGAATATCTTTAAGTACATCATCTTCTTCCTTACTAAGATTTAGTAATTCTTGTAAATCAACTATCTCTGTATCTAGGGTTAAAAGAAGGTTTAGAATTTTTTCATAAGCAGCAGCTTCCTTTGTAATTGCCTTTGCTTTGGTGTTATCTGACCAGAAACTGGCATCAGCCATCTGGTTATTAAGAAGTTCTAATTTTTTCTCTTTGGCTTCGAAGTCAAAGATACTCCTTAGCAGAAGAGAGTCTTTCAACTAATGTCTCTATTGCAGCAACTAATTCTTTGAACATAGATCAACCATCTTACACTTTTTATATTTTTTTCCCGATCCGCATGGACAAGGGTCGTTCCTTCCAATCTTACCAAAATCTTTGCTGCCTTCATCATTTGATTCAAGATTTGATGGATTAGCTTTAGTTTCTTGAGCTCTGCTTATCCCTACACCATCAAAGTTAAGCAATAACCTAACAACAGAAGTTTTGACATTAAAAATTAATTCTTCGAATAAATCGTAACCTTCTTTTTGATACTCAACTAATGGATCTCTTTGTCCCATTGCTCTAAGTCCTATCCCAGATCTAAGATAATCCATCTCACTTAAATGATTTTTCCATGTTTGGTCTATAAAGGATAATGATGCAGCTCTTGCAAGATTCCAAAAATTGATGCTATCTTTTTGTTCATTTTTAATAAATAGTGCCTCAAGATTTTCTTCTATATTCAATGAGTCGTCTATTTTTAAATTTGATAACAGCTGATTCTTATTATCTTCGCTTAAAAGTTCGTTTAACTCCTCGTCTACTTGGTCTTTGAATTGTTCAAGAGATTCGTATGATTTTTTATGAACTTCCACATTTTTTGATAGATTTTCTTTTATATCTTGAAACCATTCATTTAGTAAGTCAGATATATCATCCGATGTTAATAGATTCCTTCTCCATTTGTATATAACTTCTCTTTGTTGGTTTAATACTTGATCAAATTTGAGAACATTTTTTCTTATCTCAAAGTTTAGAGATTCAACTTGAGCTTGAGCCCTTTCAATACTTTTTGTGACCATGTTTTGCTCAATTCTCTCTTCGTCTGGTAAGTTAAGTTTGTCCATAATCGATTGAATTCTCTCACCTTGAAATCTTCTCATTAAGTCATCTTCAAGGCTAATATAAAATCTTGATTCTCCAGGATCTCCTTGCCTACCCGACCTACCTCTTAATTGGTTATCAATTCTACGAGACTCATGTCTCTCTGTTCCCAAAACATAAAGGCCACCTAAGCTAAGTACTTTATTTTTTTCTTCAATACTTTGTTTTTCATATTCATCAGTCTTTTGTTGGAGATATTTTTCATCTCCGAGTTTATTTTCATTTTTTGCTGTTAAAAATGCCATTTCTTCAGGATTTCCACCAAGTTTAATATCGACACCTCTTCCAGCCATATTTGTTGCAACAGTAACTGAACCTAAACGACCAGCCTGAGCCACTATAGATGCTTCTTGTTCGTGATTTTTAGCATTTAGAACAGAGTGCTTAATCCCCTTATTTGTCAATGCTTTTGAAAGCTCTTCTGAAGATTCAACCGAGACTGTCCCAAGCAGTATTGGTTGACCTTCTTTATTCCTGTTGTTTATATCCTCAATTACAGCATTAATTTTCGCTTTTCTTGTTTTATAAACAGCATCTTGTTTATCGTCTCTTGCTATTGGAACATTTGTTGGAATGTCAATGACTTCAAGATTGTAAATTTGAATAAGCTCATCTTCTTCGGTTTTAGCTGTACCCGTCATACCAGAAAGGTTTTCGTACATTCTAAAATAGTTTTGGTATGTTATTGATGCTAATGTTTGATTTTCGTCTTGAATTTGTAAACCTTCTTTTGCCTCAAGTGCTTGATGCAAGCCATCTGAGTATCTTCTACCCTCCAAAACCCTTCCAGTAAATTCATCTACGATTTTAAGTTGTCTGTCCTCGACAATGTAATCAACATCTTTTACATAGATTGCTTTTGCTCTTAATGAAGCCGTTAAGTAATGTATAAAGTTTGTTTCTGTGTATTCGTATAAATTATCAATTCCAAGCTGTTTCTCTACCAACTCAATCCCAATTTCAGTTGGATGAATCTGCTTTTTACTTTCTTCAATTTCGTAATGTACATCTTGTTTCATCCCTTTTACTAGTTTTGAAAATTGGATATACCATTTTGTGGATTCTTCAACACGGCCTGAAATTATTAATGGTGTCCTTGCTTCGTCTACTAAAATTGAATCAACTTCATCAATTACAGAATAAAAAAGGTTGCTTTGTGTAAGTTGTTCTTTTGTTTGAGCCATATTGTCTCTTAGATAATCAAAACCAAACTCATTATTTGTACCGTAAGTTATGTCTTTCCTATACGCTGCTCTTTTTTCTTCATATTCTTGATTTGCATAAATAAGTCCGACTTCTAATCCAAGAAAGTTATAAATAGGAGTCATCCACTCTGCATCTCTTTTTGCTAGGTAGTCATTTACAGTTACAACATGTACGCCCTTCCCGTAAAGTGCTCTTAGAGCAATAGGTAATGTCGAAACTAGAGTTTTACCTTCACCAGTTTTCATTTCAGCAATCTTATTCCTTAAAAGTACCATCCCTCCGAACAACTGAACGTCATAATGCCTCTGGCCTAGGGTTCTTTTTGCAGCTTCTCGAGTTAATGCAAAAGCATCGACTTCAAGTGAGTAAACGTCATTCGTTCCAATACGTTTTTTAAGTTCATGAAAAGCCAGTTTGATTTCTTCATCGGTAAACTGTTCAAGTTCTTGTTCTTTAGAATTTATCTCTTCTACTTTTTTATTTAGCTCAGTAGAGAGTTTTCCACTTCCAACAGATAAGACTTTTTTAAAAATACTCAAGTTTAGCTGGTGCCATGCTCCCAGGAATCAAGATAATTGACCTGCTCTTGAGTGAGAATTTCTAATTCTCCGCCCATGAGTCCTAGTTTCGTTGCGGCAATTTTTAAATCTACTTCGCTAGGGAGAGTGTAAACTTTTGGCTCTAATTCTTTGTAGTTGTCTTTTATCCATTGCAAGTGCCTGATTAGCAAAAGACATATCCATTACTGAAGCAGGGTGGCCAGTTGCAGCGGCAAGGTTTACTAATCTTCCCTCAGCCAAGATAAGTATTTCTTTTCCATCATATTTATAGCTTTCGACATGTTCTCTAACTCTATCAACTTGAGTACTGTGTTCTTTTAATGCTGCTAAGTTAATCTCTACATCAAAATGACCTGCATTAGCCAGAGCAACACCATCTTTCATTACATCAAAATGTTGCTTATCTAGTGCATGCATATTTCCAGTAACTGAAATAATTACATCTGCAATTTTTGCAGCATTAATACTTGTTTTAACTTCATATCCATGCATCAGCGCTTCTAGTGCTCTAACTGAATTAGGTTCTACGACTGTTACTTTTGCACCCATACCATAAGCTCTTTCAGCAACACCTTTTCCACAGTCACCAAAACCAATAACAACGACATTTAAGCCAGCAATTAATAGATCTGTAGCTCTCACTACCCCGTCCATAGCGCTTTGCCCAGTTCCAAATCGATTGTCGAAAAGGTGTTTTGTATCAGAGTCATTTACTGCAACGACTGGGAATCTTAGTTTGTTGTTTTTCTCCATAGACTTCAACCTTATAACTCCAGTAGTCGTCTCTTCCATAGACCCCATTACTGGTAAATCTGCTCTTTCGGTATGTAGCAATGAAACCAAGTCAGCCCCATCATCCATAGTGATATCTGGTTTTGTATCTAGAACTGCATTTAAGTGGTTAAAAAAATCATCATTAGAGACACCATGAATCGCATGGACCTCTACATCACTTTCTGCAAGAAATGCAGCAACTGAATCCTTTGTTGAAAGTGGGTTTGAAGCACATAGTGCTACATTTGCACCTGCTGCTTTGAGGGTTAGCATTAAATTTGCAGTTTCTTTTGTAACATGCATACACGCACCGATATTTAATCCTTCTAATGGTTTGCTTTGAGAAAATTCTGTTTTTATATCTTCTAAGACTTTCATTTGTCTTGCAGCCCAATCAACTTCTTGGCTTCCTTCTTGCGCTAATTTAGAATCTTTTATTGATGACATTCTTAACCTTTCAGTAGTTTTTTTAGTTCCTCTATTGTGTCAATATCTTCAGGCTGCATATTTAAATTATCAGCCAAATGGATACTTGTTAAATCTCCAAGTAATACTAGTTCCATAAGAATTTTTAGTTCATCTTTCGACTCTTTTGTTGAAATATTCAAAATTTGAACTTTATCACCCAATAATTTTTCAGATAACTCAAATCTTTTCTTGATTTGTGGATGTTCAAATGGGCTTCTTAGAAAAATTAGTATAAAGTTTTCCAAACTCCCATCTTTATCAGCTTGCCATGAAAGAATTTCATTATGGTGGACTTCCGGCATCGAACCAATGAAGGCTTTGGCCTTTGAATTCTCATTAATTTGTGTTTTCCATCTTGAACTCACTAACTCAGTTAACCCAGTTCCTCCATATATAACGCATGTTTTATTCATAATCTGCTTGGCATATGAACTAGCGAGGTGCTCTATTTCAGAATTTTCATTATCGGAGAGTAGTTCATTCAAGTGTATTCCAGATTCTCGTATCTTCGAAGTAAAATTAGTATCTTCATTATTGTCTAAAAACAAACATACTGCCTGAGCGAGGTACCCAAAAGCTGCGCGTGGTTGGAGTCCTAATGGTATTTGAATAAATTCTTTGTTATTATTTTTTGCTTTTTCTATTAATTTTCCACCGCTTGAAATGACAGCCCAATCAAAATTATTCTTCATAGCCTCATTTAATCCTGATAAGGTTTCTTCTGTGTTGCCTGAATATGAGATAAACAAACAAAATGGTTTTTTTTCTATCAAGTTGTTAGGAATGTTGTAATTCTTTATAACTGTTACCTCGGTAGAAGTTACTGTGTCAGATAATAATTTTAGAACATCTCCCGAAACTCCAGATCCCCCCATTCCCATAACTAAGAGAGATTCATAGGTTATGGAACTAATACCTTCTGAAGTCTCTAGTTTTTCTTGAACTTGGTTTCCTAACTCATACGCAATATTTGTCATTATTCCTCTATTATATTCATTATTTTTTTAACTAAACTATCCAGTAGATCGATATTTTCCGCTTCAGCATTAAGTCTTAATTTTGGTTCTGTATTGGATCCTCGTATATTAAACCAGTAATTTTCTTCAAAATAAGAAATTCCATCTAATGTATCAAAACTTTTCTCAAAATTATCTTGCACTTTCTTGATACTCTCCTGTACATTCTCAACAGTAAAATTAATCTCTCCTGATGAGGGAGAAAAGTTATAACTAGAGATTAGCTCTGAGGCTGTTTGTTTTTTTTCTGATAATATCTGTAAAAATATAAGAAGAGTAACAATTCCAGAATCTGCATAAAAGTTTTCCCTCAGGTAAAAATGTGCGCTGTGTTCTCCTCCGAAATCAGCATCTTCATCCCGCATAATTTGTTTTATGTATGAAT